>PMCH01000036.1:0-2714 GCA_003154055.1 Acidobacteriaceae bacterium | reverse complement strand
AGAAACCCTGGGTGGTGGGACGCAAGCCATTCGGCCGGATTGCAATTGCGAACTCCGATGCGGGCGCATCGGCGTACACCGACGCGGCCATTGACCAGGCGCATCGGGCGGTGAAGGAGTTGCAGGCGGCAGGATAGCTGGGATCAGCAATATTGCGCCGTCCACTTCCAACGTACCGTCTTACCCAGACAAGCTCACGGATCAATACAGATTCCCGCCGCACCTTACACCCAGCCGATCGGCTGGCTGCGTTGCGCTCCGCTCACTTTTCCGTCTCGGGTCAGCTTCGCTGGGGCTTTCAGTTGGGCAGGGCAGCAGAGCTGGTGATCGTCAGTTTGAGCGAGCGGCCGCTGCGGGCTGGGCGATTAGGGCCGGGAAAGAATTGTCCATTGCCGAGCCAGAGCTCAACGGTGCAGGCGCGGACGACGCGATTGCCGGCAGGGTCGACGATACTGAGTTCGCGGGGAGAGAGCGTGAAACTTACAGATTGCGCGGCGGACGGAGCGAGGTGGACGCGCTGGAATCCGGCGAGCGCGCGCAGCGGAGCTCCATCGATGCCGGGATAGGAGACATAGAGCTGGACGACCTCGTCGCCAGGGATGGAACTGGTGTTGGTGACGCGGACCGAAGCGGTGACGGAGGAGCCAGCGGCAATTTCTGACGGAGTGATGGTGGCGTCGGAATAGGCAAACGAGGAATAGCTGAGGCCGTATCCGAAAGGGTACAGAGGCTGTTCGGTGAAGTACCGGTAGGTGCGGCCGGACATGGAATAGCTGGTGAAGGGCGGCAGTTGCGCGACGGATTTGTAGAACGTGACAGGAAGACGGCCCGAGGGATTGTAATCGCCGGAGAGTACGTCAGCGACTGCGGTGCCGCCTTCTTCGCCCGGATACCACGCTTCGAGGATGGCAGCAGCATGTTGATCTGCCCAGTTGACGGCAAGGGCGCTGCCGCTGGTGAGCACGACAATTAACGGCTTGCCGGTCGCCGCAAGAGACTCCAGGAGGGCCTGCTGGGGGCGCGGAAGCTGGATGTCGTCGCGGTCACCGCCGAAGAAGCCGGGATCGCTGGCTTCGGATTCCTCACCTTCGAGTTGCGCGGTGATGCCGACGACAGCGATGACGACATCGGACTTGCGCGCTGCCTCAACGGCTTCCTGCGTCAGGTTGGGAGGAAGCCAGAGAAGGCGGATGGCGGATTCCCAGCTGTAGTGAAAGTATTCGAGCCGGATGGCATAAGCGTGGCCCGCCTGGAGATGGACGAGAGTGGACATGGCACGTTCACCATGCGGAGCCCAATCGTCGATGAAGAGTTTGCCGTCGAGGTAGAGACGGTATCCGCCATCGGAACTGCCCCCGAGACGGTAATCGCCGTCGGCTGGAGGAACCAGTTCGCCGGCCCAGCGAACGGAAAAGTTCTCCGCGAGTACGCCGGGACCAGGGGATGTGTTGTTCCACGAAAAATCCACGGAAGCATCGGTGCGGCTGAAGACGGGAGCGCCCGACAACGTGGCGTTAGAAAAATATTCGGCTTTGAGGCCGGGCCCGGAATTCGGGCCGCCGGTACGGAGCGAGGAGGTGGGGATCGTGAGGCCACGGGTTTCAGTGAGGGGTGCGCCGACCTCCGAATAGACTTTGGCGTTGGGAAAACGCTTGCGAACACCGGCGAGGATGGTGGTGTAGGTGGAGGGATTGCCGTTGTAGTTGCCAAGCAGNNGAGGGGGAGTGTATTGCGATCGTTCTTAAGCAGGACGATGGATTCGCGGGCAGCTTCGAGAGCGACCTTGCGATTCGCGGGTGTGTCCACGTCGGCCAGCGCGAGCTTGGACCAAGGGAGACTATCCGGTGGATCGAACATTCCGAGGCGGAAGCGGGCATCGAAAAGTCGCTTGACGGCGCGATCGATGTCTTCGGGTGCGAGCAGCCGATCGCGGACGGCGTGTTCAAGGATCTTGTACTCCGGGCCGCAGGAGAGGTCGGTTCCTGCCTCGAGCGACAGAGCGGCGGCCTGATCGAGGGACATGACGAAACCGTGCCCCTGGTAGAGATCGCTGACGGCCCAGCAGTCAGAGACCACATAGCCCCGGAAGCCCCATTGGTTGCGGAGTAGATCGTAGAGCAGGTGATTCGCGCAGGCAGGTTCGCCGCGGAGGGAATTGTAGGCACACATGATGGACTCAGCATGGCCGTCGACGACGGCGGCCCGGAAGGCGGGCGCGTAGGTGTCGTAGAAATCGTGGAGCGACACCGGTGCGTCGAAGCGGTGGCGCAGAACCTCAGGGCCGCTGTGAACGGCGTAGTGCTTGGGAGTGGCGACGGTTTTCAGGAAATGCGGGTCATCGCCCTGAAGACCGGTCACGAAGGCAACACCGAGACGGCCGGTGAGGAAGGGATCTTCGCCGTAAGTTTCCTGGCCACGGCCCCAGCGAGGATCTCGGAAGATGTTGATATTCGGAGACCAGAAGGTGAGGCCGAAGTAGCGGCCGGTGTTGTGATGAAGAAGGGCGTCGTTGTATTTGGCCCGTGCCTCGGTGGATATCGTGTCGGCGACGCGGTGCAGTAAATCGGTATCCCAGGTGGCGGCGAGGCCGATGGCTTGCGGGAAGACCGTGGCGGTGCCGGAGCGCGCGACACCGTGGAGGCCTTCATTCCACCAGTTGTAGGCAGGGATGTTCAGGCGCGGGATAGCCGGAGCAACGTCCTGCATCTGCGAGA
>PMCH01000033.1 GCA_003154055.1 Acidobacteriaceae bacterium | reverse complement strand
AATTCGCTCCAGAACAAAGGCAGGTCCGGCATGGGTGAGGCTTTGATCTGTTCGTGAACCTTGCTGACCGCGCGGCATACCATGCGATCGCGGGGAATCACTTCGTGGGTGTCGAAAACGTCTTCAGCCTTATCGTTCCCGTATACGTGCGATGAGACGAAGTCCACGGGGACATGGTTGTCGGCGCAGTGGCGAATGAAGACGTCTGCCCAGGCCGCTTGCGCAGTGGCCGGTCCTCCGACGCGCAGGCGAGGGCTCACCGCCTTCAGGGCGCGTGCGGTGTGATCGTAGAGCTCGAAATAAGTGGCCTGCCGCGGATCGCCTCCCCAGAAATCAAGGTTGGGCTCGTTCCAGACCTCGAAGTACCACTGGGAAACTTCGTCAATTCCATAGCGGCTGATCAGATGTTTGGCGAGCTGCGTGATCAGGTCGTCCCACTTGCCGTAGTCCTTGGGTGGAGCAACGTTCTGCTTGTACCAGAAGGCGTGCAAAATCTGGCTGGTTGCCAGCTTCTTCGGCATGAAGCTCAACTCAACGAACGGGCGCACCCCGTTGGCGAGCAGTCCGTCGTAGGCCTGATCCACATAAGAAAAGTTGTAGACCGACTGCTGCTGTGCGTCTTCGTCGTAGACGCCCATCTCGTCGTGAAAGAGGGCGTGGAAGCGGACGTACTCCACGCCGGTGACCTGCTTGACCTCGCGCAGGTCCTGCCGATAACTGTCCCGCAGCGACAGCACCGCGCGGCCCGATCCGAACATGTGCTCCCAGAAGTGCGGCAGAGGATGCGTGGGCGCGGATGTGTCAATGACAACACTTTCCACCGCAGCGGTCTGCGCGAACCCAAACGGAGGCACGGACAGGAAAAGTGCAAGAACGATTATGTAAGAAGCCCAAACATAATTCTTCATGATCTGTATCCGTCCTCTATCTTGCCACGAAGTCCGGACGAGAGGTCATGCGGTAACCTCTCGTCCGGATTCAGGGGCCTCCGTGGCTCGGCAGGAATCTCAGAAACTGAAGCGAAGCCCAAGCGTGGTGGTACGGCCAGCAAGAGCACCCGAAATCGTGCCGAAGTTTGAGCTGCCAATGTTGTTCGAGATGTTATTCGGGTTCAAGTTTAAATTGTTGAATACGTTGTAGGCATCAATTCGGAACTCGAACTTGGCGTTTTCGCCGAGTACCGGCATTTTCGGCAGGCCAAAACCCTTGGCCAGCGTCAAATCCACGCCCCTGTAGCCAGGCAGGTTGAGCGAGTTGCGATGGACACCAGGGGACTGAGGAAGCGAGGTTCCGGAGTCGGTGCCATTATAGGCAGTGTAGGTTGGCGCGGAGAAATATGCCCCAGCATGATTCGGATCCGTCGCGGCCTTCGGAAAGTTCGAACTAACCGGGCCCTTGAACGCATCGCTGCTGGTGCTGGAGCCCGCGCCGCCCAGATAGGCAGCCGGGTACAGGCTCCCACCGCCGCACTGTCCGCAATAGAGACTCCCGCCCTGCACACTCACCACGGGACTCCAGGGGAACCCAGAGTGAATGTTGAGGATGCCGCTGAGCGACCAGCCGCCGGCTATTTTCTCCATCCAACTATTGCTGCCGTGGAAGAAGACCGGCTGCCACATGGCGTAAAGCTTGAACGACTTGCCGATGTTGAAGTCGGAACGTCCCAAACTCAGGTTGGGGTCATAGGGGTAATAGGGCTCCGAGTACGGACGGGAGGTGTTATCCATGCTTCTGGACCAGGTGAATTGAACGTCTGCCATAAACTGGTGCGAGAAATCATGCTTCACTTCGGTGAGCAAGGCGTTGTAATGACCACTGCCTACAGAACTCCAGTAGTCGTTACCGTTGATCTGCGGGTTCAGGGTGTAACCCTTCGTCGCAGGGACAGCCAATGGGTTCTGGTGGAATAAGATGTCGCGCGACAAGCTTCCCTGATATCCCACCGACGCGACCAAGTGGTGGCCCAGATCGTATTGGGCGTCCAGCGAGTAGTGATGAACGCGCATGGTGGGCATGGTGCTGGGGTAGATACCGACACCGACCGCGCCATTTGTGGGCAGCCCATTCGAACCGAAGGTCAAGGTAAAGTTAGGGTTCGCCGGATAGCCAGAGACGTTGTGCGGATCCGACGAAACGGCATAGAGAATGCCGGGATTCGCCGAGGCTGGCGTGTCCATACTCACGTACTCGCCAATGGACAATCCCGGATTCCCTTGGATGTTGGCGGAAATCGCGATTTCTTCCTGGTTGTAGTTCAGGCCGTAACCGCCGCGGAAGACGAGTTTATCGTTGAACCGAGTCGGACTCCAGGCGAAACCAACCTCGGGACTGAAGTTATTCTTCTGCGCGTTCCAGGAATTCCCCTTCTTAACAACCAGGCCAGTCAGGTAATCTGCGCCCGCGCCCGGAACGGCCTTGTACATGTTGTTCCCTTTGTCATAGAGAGGACCAAAGTAAGACCAGCGCAGGCCGATGTTCAGGGTGAGGTTCCTGCGGACTTTGACGTCATCTTGAACGAAGAAGCCCCAGATATTTTCGCGGTCGTCCTGGCGCTGCGACGTCGGTTTTCCGGTATGAGGATCGAAAAGGGCCCAGCCTTCACGATGCGGCGCATCGTTGAGGAAATCCCAGATATTGAAGAAGCCGTAGCCGGGGACGCCGCAACCATAACACGCGTTCAGGTAAAACAGGCGTGTAAGCTCACCGCCAAACTTAATGGTGTGGTTTTTGTAAACCTTGGTAGCCACATCCTTATAACTGTAGGTCCATTGATTCAGGATGCTGCCAACGTTCGCTCCAAAACTATTTACGCCAATGCTACCGAAGCCATCCACGGCGGCCGGAGGAAGTCCGGCCGGCGTCTGCGGGTTGGAGGTGATTTCATTCCAGCGCCATCCGGCGGCATTGACGCGAGCTTCGTTGAGGAGCGTCGGCGAAAAGGTGTGGTTCCAGATTCCGGATATTGCGTCATTGATTTGCGAGTGCTTGAAGATGTCGTAGGTACGGTTGCCGTTGTAGAAATTGCTTGACACAGGGATCCAGTAGATAGCAAAGCCGAGGCGATCTTTAGCGGTGACATCCGCATCGAGGCGGCCGTTGTACTGGACTTCGGTTTTGGCGGTTGGGCTGGAGGTCTGGTAGTTCGCAATGTCTGCCACACCATCCAGGTTGGCGGCCTGATTCAGGGGGTCGCCGTTACCGCCCGTGCCAGGGTTACTGCCACTAACCCATGCGGGATCCTGGCCCCCTACGATCTGGCCCAACGGGAACTTCGTAGGATCCAAAGGCCTGCCGACATCCAGACCTTGGCCTGCAATGGTTGCGCAATTCACTCCTTCGGTCAGGCCGGCACTGGCGCAGGTAGAGTTGTTGATGCCCTTGCTAAGGATCACGTTGCCGGGGAAGGAAAGATAGGTTGCGGCGAGGCTTCCGGAGGGTGCTAAGGCGGCGAAAGCCGAAGTCTCGCCCCATTGGTTGCCAATGCTGCTAGTGT
>PMCH01000099.1:16413-31929 GCA_003154055.1 Acidobacteriaceae bacterium | reverse complement strand
GTCGAGGCGTCAAAAGCGGCGGCGGAGTGAATTGCGGAGAATTTGCGGGCGTTGGGGATTTCGGCTGGATTCGAGATCGTGAAGGCAGAGGTGGGGAAGGCGCCGGGGAAGTTGGATGCTCTGGGAGCGGTGGCCGATTTCGTGTTCCTCGACCCGCCTTACCAGATGCGCGAGGAGTACGCGAAAACGTTGGGTGCGCTGGCGGGATCGAAGCTGTTGCGCGAGGGGAGCGTGGTGATCGCGGAGCATGAGAAGAAGTTTGATCCGGGGGAGGCGTTTGGGGGTTTGCTGCGCTTCCGCAAGCTGGAGCAGGGGGATGCGGCACTAAGTTTCTACCGGCACAACCGCTCGTGAGGGTTTGAAAAAAACTTTCACCACAGAGGGCGCTGGGGACACAGAGGGAACAACGGGTTGCCAACCGAGTGTTCCGGTGAAACCGTCTGGCTATAATCAAAGCTCATGGCTAACTTCCTACCGGTTGACGAACAACTGGCATACATCAAGAAGGGCGCGGCGGAGATTGTCAAGGAATCCGAACTACGCGCGAAACTCGAACGGTCGCTCAAGGCCGGCAAACCGCTGCGCGTGAAGCTCGGCATGGACCCGACCGCGCCTGACCTCCACCTCGGGCACACGGTCGTCCTGCGCAAGCTCAAACATTTCCAGGATCTCGGCCACACGGTGATTTTTCTGATCGGCGATTTCACCGGGATGATTGGCGATCCGACGGGGCGCTCGGCGACGCGGCCTCCACTCTCGCGGGAGCAGATCGAACAGAACGCCGAGACCTATAAGGCGCAGGTCTTCAAGATTCTCAGCCCGGAAAAAACGGTCATCGATTTCAACAGCCGGTGGTTTTCGAAGTTCTCGGCGGAGGATTTCATCCGGCTCACGGCGAAGTACACGGTCTCGCAGATCCTCGAGCGCGAGGACTTCCACAAGCGCTTCCACGATGAAAAGCCGATCGCCATGCACGAGCTGCTGTACCCGCTGGCGCAGGGGTACGACTCGGTGGCGCTCGAAGCGGACGTCGAGTTGGGAGGGACCGACCAGAAATTCAATCTGCTGGTGGGACGCGAGTTGCAGCGGGCCTACGGGCAGGAGTCGCAGGTGGTACTGACCACGCCCATTCTCGAAGGGCTCGACGGCGTGAACAAGATGTCGAAGTCGCTGGGGAACGCGATCGGTATCCACGAGCCTCCGCTTGAGATGTACGGGAAGATCATGTCGGTTTCGGACGAGATGATGTGGCGGTACTACGAACTGCTGACGGATGTGCGTTCGGACCAGATCGCGACAATGAAGCAGGATGCGTCGAGCGGGAAGGCGCATCCGATGGCGCTGAAGAAAGAATTGGCGCGGACGATTGTGGCGGATTTTCACTCAGCGGAGGCGGCGACGAAGGCAGCGGAGGATTGGGCAAAGCAGTTTCAGAAGGATGGAGTGCCGGAAAACCTTCCCGAAGTGAGAGTCGATATCGCAAAAATAAAAATTGCCGATGTCATGCCAGACCCAGATGAGGGCGGCGGCGCTCAGAACATAACATCAAATATGTCGGGCCTTGAGATCCTCCGCGCGGACAAGCTAATACGGGAGGCAGGATTTGTTGTGTCCACGACCGAAGGCAGCCGCAGAGTCAAAGAAAGAGCTGTCCACATTAACGGGCACATGATTGAGCGGCTTGCGATACGAGTATGTCCCACCGAGCCCCTTGTTGTTCGGGTGGGCAAGAAGATCAAGAAGATCATTCTTACCAGCTCATGAGTTCAACCCACTTTCTCTAATTGTCATCCTGAGCGCAGCAGAGCGATTCGCTTTGCGAATCGTTCTGCGGAGTCGAAGGACCCCTACCCCGTTCGGACTGTCATCCACGGAAACCAGTCGCGAGCGAGATCGAGCCAATGCGGATTGTGGGACTCGACCAGCGCAATCTTCTTCGAGCGTCGCCAGCCCTTTAACTGTTTCTCGCGATTGATTGCCAATTGAACTTCGTCGAACGATTCCCAGTAGACAAGCCGCTCGACTTCATACTTATCTTGTAAATCCCTCGATGCGGTGGAATTTGTGTTCGAAAGCACGCTTGTGGAGGTTGCCTGTCATGCCGATGTAGAGCGTTCCCGACAGACTGCTCATGATGTACACGCAGTACGATTTTCGCTCGCGGAGCATGATTGGAGTAGGGGCCCTTCGACTTCGGTTGCCATTCACTTCGTGAATGGCAACCTTCGCTCAGGGTGACAGGATGATAGAAGCGCTACAGAAATACAGTGACTGAGATCACGCCGTGATTGGTTGATCCGGCATTTTCTTGTGCCAATCGGTCACCTGCTCGTAGGCATGGGCCACTTGCAGGACCAAGTCCTCACGCCAAGGTGCGGCGGCCAGTTGCAGGCCGATTGGCAGACCGTCCGATGTGAATCCACACGGGACTGAGATTGCAGGAATTCCCCAGACATTGAATGGGCGCGTGTTGCGCAGCATGAGCAATTCGGCTGGGCGCAGATTGTTTGGATTCTTCTGTAGTTCGGAGATTACCGGCGGCGGAATCGGGACACTGGGCGTCAGCAGAATGTCAACCTCGTCAAATACCCTCCGAATCGCGTGGCGCGCCGCGTCGAGTTCGCGGCGAGCCCGCAACGCTGCGGCGGCCGTGGTGTTCATCGCCGATTTGATTCGTCCGAGCGTGGCCGGCTGATAGAGTTCGGGCGACTTCGCGACCATCGGCTCGTGAAAAGCCCAGGACTCGGCGCTTGAGAGCGTGCGGTCGGTCGAGACTTCGAGTTTGACGTCGCGAATCTCTGAGTGCAATCTTCGGAATACCTCGATAGCTTTCTCGACGACAGCGGCCACTTCCGGATGTAAGTCGTCGAAAAAGAAAGCTCGCGGCACGTCGATACGCAACTTCGGCGGGAGCTTGTCCAGTGCAGCAGTGTAATCGGCGACCGGCGCATCAACACTGGCCGGATCGCCCGCATCGTAGCCTGCGAGCACTTGCAACAGGATGGCCGCGTCGTGAACCGAGTTCGCGATCGGGCCGACGTGATCATAGGACCACGCCAGGGGGACGACGCCGCGGGCGCTCACGCGTCCATAGGTGGGCTTGAGTCCGACCACCCCGCAATAGGCGGCGGGCAGGCGGATGGATCCGGCAGTGTCGGTGCCGACGGCCGCGAGGCCGAGGCCGGCGGCGACGCTGGTGGCTGAGCCGCCCGAAGAGCCTCCGGCGACGCGCGACGGATCCCACGCGTTATGCACCTCGCCGAAGAAACTGATCATCGAACTGCCGCCGTAGGCGAATTCGTGCAGGTTCTGTTTGCCGAGGATGACGGCCCCGGCGGCGCGCAGGCGGCGGACGACTTCGGCGTCTTCGGTCGGGATGCGATCTTTGTATTGAGCGCTGGCCGCGGTGGTTCGTGCGCCCGCCGTGTCGAGAATGTCTTTGAGGCCGATGGGAACGCCGTGGAGTGGGCCGCGGTAGTGGCCACCCTGAATTTCCTGCTCGGCTCGGCGAGCCTGGTCAAGAGCAGAGTCGGCCAGCACGGTAATGAAGGCGTTCAGCGAGGGATTCAGCTTCTCGATGCGTGTGAGGCAATCGCGGGTCAGTTCTACGGGCGAGAGCGAGTGCTTGCGTATTTCCTGGCTAAGTTGCTGGATCGTGGGACGCACGGGAGCCTCGGGAGGTCGAAGTGATTTTACAGGTTTGGAGGAGAATCTCTCGGCTGAGGCCATTTGCGGGGGCAGGGGTCCTTCGACTTCGCCATTCCGTCGCTTCGCGAGCGGAATTGCTTCGCTCAGGATGACACTCGAGGCGAGGCAGCGCAGGAATTTTCGGCGGCTATCCGATCTCGGCTTTGCCGGTTCCATCCTGCTCCTGTTGAAATAAACCCTTTGTGCTTAGGCGGCTCGTTGCGCCGCCCGCTTCGCGAACCATTTCACCACAAAATAAACTACCGGGCCGAGAGCGAGTGCCCATGGTCCCCATTGCTTGGCAATCGGGTCGCTGTAGCGCAGCGTGACATAGGTCATGACGATCGGCAGAGCAATCACGTACAGCAACCCCAAGTTGCCGGCGGGGATGCGGAACGCGCGCGGGAGGTCGGGACGCTTGTGGCGCAATCCCCAGGCCGAGAGCACTGTGAGGATGGTGGTGGCAGCACGCAGCCAGACGTAGATGCTGATGAGCTGGCCGAGCGTGTGCAGGGCCAGCGACGCGTAGATTGCGGCAGAGATCAGGATAGCGACGTACGGCGTTCCGTAGCGCGGATGCTTGCGGGTGAGGAACGGTGGCAGGTAACCGTCTTCGGCGAGCGCGAAAGGCATGCGGGTGGTGGTGAGTACGGTGCTGTTCAGCAGCGCCACATTGCCGACCATGGCGGCGACCGTCATCAGATTGCCAAGCCATGGGCCGCCGATGAGGAGCGCCGCAGTGGAGAAGTATCCATCTTTCCACTGCTGCCAGTTATCGACGGAGGCGAGTGCCGCAAACGTCGGAAGAAAATACGCCGCGATCGAGAGCGGAACTACGATGGCAAGCGCTCGCGGGTAGCTGCGCTGCGGATTGTCCACTTCCTCGGCAACGGTCGAGAGCTGTTCGTACCCGGAGTAGAGCCAGAGTCCGAGGGCGAGGCCTACGCCGAAGCTTTTTGTGAAGGGTTGGCCCGGCGGCGTGAGCGGGACGAACGGGTTGTGATGCCATTTNNAAGGCGATGAGCGCGAATGAAACCAGCCAGTGTTTCCAGCCGGTGACCTGCGGGAAATAGTAGTTGGCCAGGTAGTCGGTGAAGAGCACGGCGTAAGAGCCGCCGAGCAAAAAGGAAGCTGACCAGTTCCACCATCCGGCGAGGAAGCCCCAGAAGTCTCCGAAAGCGGCGCGCGTCCAGCGGTAGAAACCGCCTTCGACGGGCATGGCGGTGGTGAGCTCCGCCGCGACCAGCGATACGGGAACGCACCAGCAGAAAGGGATGAGGAGGTGGAAGAGCAGGGTCATCCCGGGACCGCTGGTGGAGACCTGGGCTTCCAGTCCGAACGGTCCTCCGGTGGTGTAGGAGAACATGACGAAGACGAAATAGAAGAGGCTGGCTTTGCGGAGGGTGGATTTCGGGGATGGGTGTTGGTCGGCCACGATCAGTTCGCGTTCAGTGGTCCATCGACCGGCCCCGGAAGGGGGCTGATTGACATGAAGCAGGTTACGGCATCGCTGAAGCGATGCCCTGAGACAAAGCAAGCCTTCCGCGCCGCGCCGCTAGTGGCGCAGAGACTGCGAGAGCAACCACGGAACAAGTTCTGGCTCGGCGTAGGCTTTGTCCCAGGAATTGTGGTTCACGCCGGGATACTCCGTGTACTTGAAATTGCCGCCCGCGGCCTTGAGGGCCTCAGCCATGTGGCGAGACTCTTCGACGGGCACAGCCTGGTCGGCATCGCCGTGGAACATCCAGACGGGGGTGCTGCCGATGCGGCGGGCAACTTCCGCATGCGGGTCGGTGATTTTCGGATCGTCGCTCGCCGTCACCCGCAACTGCGGCCAGTCTTTCTGCGGCCGCACCCCGGAACAAATGGGCACGAGAGCGGCGAAGCGACCCGGATTGCTAACGGCCAATTCCCAGGTGCCGAATCCACCCATCGAAAGCCCGGTGAGGTAAACGCGATTGCGATCGCCGTGGAAATCCTTGATCGACGCATCGAGCGCAGCCAGGGCCTGTGCCTGCATGTCGGGCTCACCCCAAATTTTGTCTTTTAGACACTGCGGCATGACCACCACGAATGGGAACCGCGACGAGTCCAGGCGGATGGCATGGGCAATACCGACATCGGTCGGAAGCAGGCCATCGGCGCCGCGTTCCCCCGCTCCGTGGAGAAACAGGATGACGGGCCATTTTTTCTTGGAATGAAAGTCAGCCGGAACGTAGACCTGGTAATGATAAGTGACGCCGGAAACAGTGACGGTGCGGTCGAGGAACCCGGTCTGCACGCGACCGAAGGCTGGTAGGGCGGCGAGCAGAATCAGAAAGAAGGTCAGGTTTACAGAAGTTCTGCGTAGCATGGCAAAACAGTGTACAGGAAGGCCCGATCTATCCGCTGGACAAAGAGGGGCTGCGCGGCTTGCAGAGGGCAGCCATGCTGTCGAGCGCATCCCGCGTATAAAAAGTGATGGCCTCCTGGATAGCGGTCTCGGACATATCCGGCGATTTGCCGACGAACTCCATGGTCATGCGGACGCGCGTGCCGCCCTTGGCGTCGGACACGAAACTGGCGTTCTGTTCCGTGGTAATGCCGAGAGCGTGATTGAGGATTCCCACCGAACGGGGAGGGTCGTACGAGGTTACGACCGCCAGAATCGTGGCGTGTATGGGGATGGAAACCACGTACCGAATGCGGCTGCCGACCTGCCAGGGCTGGCCTTCGATCCAGGAAACTTCCTGGTAGATTCCTCGGTGAAGCAGGCGCTCCAGGTCACAGAAAGCTCGGAACGCCGCAACCGCCGGAACCGGCACTATCACGGAATACTCAATGCGAGACAGCATGAGTACACCCCACGAGTGCGCGGATTATGCCCCCATTACCTCCGGAATACAAGAGAATAGGCCGGCACTTGTTTTGGGAAGGGCCTGCTCCAGATGGAGCAGCCGGCGCTTGATATCGAGCCCGCCGCCGTAGCCGCAGAGCGAACCGTCGGAGGCGATCACGCGATGGCAGGGAACGACAATAGCAATCGGGTTCCGGTTGTTCGACATTCCAACCGCGCGGAAGGCATGCGGGTGGCCGATCGCCTGGGCGATGTCGCGGTAGGTACGAGTCTCGCCGTAGGGGATGTCGAGCAATGCGCGCCAGCACTGGAGCTGGAAGTCAGTACCGCGGAGATCCAGGGGAAACAAGAATGCTTTGCGGCGACCGGAGAAATACTCGTCGAGCTCGCGCAGGTACGGGGCAAAGTCCTGTGCAGACTCCTGCAGATTCGTCGTCTTGGTATTCATTGGCAGGACGCGGCCTTCAAATTCGAGGCGCACCAGTCCCTTTCTGGAGGCGGCGAGGAAAAGCGGGCCCACGGGAGAAGAGGTGCGGGTGGAGAAGAGCGTTTCCATGGCGCGAAGAATAGCACGCGGGCATCCGGGATCGCGAGGCTGGTTGGCTTGACGTCCGGAAGCGTCTATAACAGAATGCACGCCTNNAGAGCCGGAGAAGGTTCCTGCAGTACCTCGCTGCCAGTCCATTGCTGGCCACACCGGCGCTGATGGGAAGTTTGGGAGGGAAGAGTTCGGCGGCGACGAGCCACGAGCGCGGGGTTTCGTTGCTTGAGGACGGCGCGGCAGGCGGCGGGCTGATTACCAGTGCCGACCAGGCTCTCGACGTGATGGAGTTCGAGCCGGTGGCGCGCAAGGTGCTTCCGCCGGCGCATTTTGGATACCTGGCCACGGGCGTGGACGACGACGCCACTGTGAAAGCCAATCATGATGGCTATGCGCATTTTGAAATCCGTTCGCGGCGACTGGTGGATGTGGAGAAGCTGGATACTTCGGTCCGGATGTTCGGAACGACTTGGGAGACGCCGATCTTTCTGTGTCCGGTCAGCGCCATGAAGGCGTTTCATCCGGAGGGCGAGGTAGCGGTGGCCAAGGCGGCACGGAGCAGACACTCCCTGCTGATACTGTCCACGGTCGCCAGCTCATCCGTCGAAGAAGTGACTGCGGCGCGCGGAGAACCAGTGTGGCAGCAGCTCTACCCGACGAACGACTTCAACGTGACGCGGGCGATTATCAAACGGGCCGAAACAGCGGGGAGTCCGGCCCTGGTGTTTACGGTCGACCTCCACGAGAACAGCAACCGGGAGACAATCGCGCGCGCCCGCCGCGTGGATGACCGCGACTGCACGAACTGCCATGAGAGTGGGTTCGCGGGATATGTCCGCAGGAAGCCCATGTTCGACGGACTTGATCTGTCGAAGGTGACGGGCCTGCATTCGTCCAGCATGACTTGGGATTTCGTGAAGCGTCTGAAGGATGCGACCAGGATGAAGTTGCTGGTGAAGGGTATCGTGACGCGAGAGGACGCACAGATCGCAGTGGAGCACGGCGTGGATGGCATCATCGTTTCAAACCACGGAGGGCGGGCAGAGGAGAGTCTGCGTCCCACTGTCGAATGCCTGCCGGAAATTGTCGAAGCTGTGAAAGGGAGAATTCCAGTCCTGCTGGATGGCGGAGTGCGCCGCGGAACGGACATCTTCAAGGCACTGGCGTTGGGCGCGACCGCGGTAGGGATTGGCCGGCCTTACGGCTGGGGGCTGGCGGCCTTTGGACAGCCGGGAGTCGAAACCGTGCTGACCATCCTGCGGCGGGAGTTGGAGGCGATCATGAGGCAGGCGGGAACTCCCTCGGTAGGCAGCATCGGGAAGAATTTTGTGCTGCGTAAATCGTAAGTGGCGGCATCGCTAAAGCAATGCCCTGATACAAACAGCAAGTTTCCTCGCGGAGACCTATCCAGAAAAAAAGCCTCCCTTTCGGGAGGCTTTCTCGTGTTCGTTCAGGGGAGGTGCTGCCAGCTATTTCGGTTGCTGTTGCTGATCCTGACTCGGTGCTGGTGCAGCGGTGTTCCCGGCCAACTGCTCCAGGTTGTTCTTCATCAGGCTGATTTCGACGCGGCCGCCGGTGATGCGCTTGGGCTTGCTGTCGCCGGTGGAAGCGGGCGTGGGCGTATTGCCCATGCCGACCAGATAAATGCGGTAGACCGGAATCTCATGGTTCAGTACCAGGTAACGAACCACCGACTCGGCCATCTTCTGTGAGTTGGCAATCGCGGTCTGGCCGTGGCCGGACGAGAAGCCCTGCACTTCGACGATGTAGCCGTGCTGGCTCTTCAGCGGAGTCGCCATTTCGTCCAGAGCGTCCTTGGCGTTCTTGCTCAGCACGGTCTGGCCGGGCTTGAAGCGGATTTCGGTCTGGGTCGAAGCCTGGTACTGATCAATGTTGGTGACAACCTGCTCGACGGTTGTAAGGCGGGTGCCGGCCTGCTGGGCCGTCTGCTGAGCTGCCTGAGCCTTGTTACCGGCTTCAATGGCATGCTGATCAGCTTCATTGGCTTTCGCCGAAGCAAGCTGGATGCCCTGCTGGGCGCGGGCGTCAACGTCCTTGATCTGCTTGCCGTTGGTGGCAGTCAGTTCATCGAGTTCGTTGATGCGATCGGCGATCGGCTGGGTCTGCCGCTGAACATATTTCTTGCGGGCAAAGGGATTGATTTTTCCCCAGAAGCCCTCGTTGGTCTGCGGCTGCAGCGGGGTCTTGCCGGTGGCGGTGTCCGCCTTGGGAGCGCTCGCCTGATCGGTTGTGGTGGCGGGCTGGGTCGGGGTGGTGGAACTCTGCTGCGCGAATGCCGGCACGGCCAGAATTCCAGCTAGCAGCAGGGTGACGATGTTGCGATTCTTCATTTGAACTTCCTCCAAAAAAGTATGGGGTGGGGACTCCACTCCCCGCGCTTTTCGCGCGTTTTAATGGCGTCTTACCTACCAGAAACTTGCCGAAACTCTGAAGGCACTCCGGACGCAACGGATGCCTGAAAACCTGGCCGCTTACCCCGCGACCACCCCCTCATTAGAACAGGTTGGGTGCCAAATCCACGGGTAGCGCTCCTGGACGAGAAGTGCTTTATTTTCATGGATATTTTACAGGGTGGAGGCCGGGGGGAGAAGGCCAAATCGGTCCTGGCGGTAATTTTGGCGGGAATTCATATAAAAACTGCGTGTGGAGAACTCCAGTAGGAGAGGAGGATAAGGTTGAGAAAACAGGGCCTCGGGAGGGTGACGGGGCAACCATAAACGTCGCCTTGAGGTGAAACAGCCGACCGTATCGAGTCCTGATTTGCTCTGGATGACGAAAACGCCGGCTTCCCGTCTAAGACACACTATGTCGGAGAGCGGGAGTCGCATGCGAGGCGGGGTCCTTGCCATAGTCTTCGCAGCGGGAACGTTGGTTTCCCTCAATTCCGCAGCACAACTAAACAAGCCAACCCGTGAAGACGCAACCGGCCGGTGGGTCGGTGAGTACACCCTGGACCACCAGCGAGTATTCCTGGTGGTCCGCCTCAAAAAAGAAAACGAGAAGTGGGTGGGCACTTACAATCGCCCCGTCCTGGACTGGGAGAATGACCTCGATCTGCGGAATTTGCAGATCGACCGGAACCAGATCGCCTTCAATCTAGGCGATGCTTCCTCTGTGATCCACGTGGAGACGCGGTGGGTTGCAAATTCGCTGCAGGGGACGGTCAAGGCGGCCCGAGTTCAAGGAAAGATCGTCCTGGAGCCGACCGCAATCCTGCCGAAGGAGTACCTGGACACACTGGCGGGAAACTACGAGGCGGCGGGTGGGTCGTACGTCATCGAGCGCGAAAACAACTACCTCTGCTTTCTGAACCGGCGAACAGGCCGCTCGGGGCGGCTCGTGCCGGCATCCGAAACGCAATTCTGGACCGGCCCCGGTATCGACATCTGGTATCCGGAACAGACCTGGTTTGAGTTCGTGCGGCGCTCGGATGGTCAGCCTACGCAACTGAAGGTGCGGAGAGGGAGGACGCGAAGCCTGACACTGGACCGTAAAGTCCTTTACACGCGGGAAGAAGTTGAATTCGAGAATGCAGGCACCAAGCTTTCCGGCACGCTGAGGATTCCGGCGGAGGGCCGGCGGGGGCCGGCGCTCGTGATTCTCCATGGCTCGAACTACCAGACCCGCGGTGGGCAGTACGGGGCGTTGGCGTTTGTCGGAGACCAGTTTGCGAGGAACGGATTCGCAGTGCTCAACTACGACAAGCGGGGCACGGGTAAGTCGGGAGGAAAGCGTGACGACGATCCCGAACTGTTGTCTGGAGACGCGGCGGCCGCCGTAGGGCTGCTGCGCACACGACCTGAAGTGAATCCCGGCATTATCGGGCTTTGGGGGATCAGCCAGGGTGGCATCCTCGAGCCCCTGGTGGCCCAGAAAACTGACCGGCTTGCATTTTTCATCAACGTGTCCGGGGCCGTCGTCAACACGAACGAGCAGGAGATCCAGCGCACCGAACTGAAGCTGCGGGCCGATGGTTTTTCCAAGGATGAGGTCAATGCCGCCGTACACCTGCAAAGAGTGAAATTCCGTTACGCCTGTAAGCGCGATAACTGGGATGAGTACGAAACGGTCCTGAGGGCAGCCCAGGGGAAGGCCTGGTTGCCGGATCCCTATATTGGCCCACCGGAATCAAGGGGTGACGACGCGTGGGATTTCTGGAAGTGCGGGGTGGATCCGGGAAAATACTGGGAAAGCGTGCGTGTGCCGGTCCTCTACCTTCAGGGGGAGTTTGAGGCGTATTCGAAGCCCCTTGAGAACCTGGCACGGCTTCGACAGGCGATGCAAGTTGCGGGCAACCCGCACTTTGAACACAAGCTGTTGCCCGGCGCGGAACACTCCATGTTCAAGGCAAGGACCGGCGGCGAGAAGGAACTGCCGTTCCTAAACACGTACGTGGATGGCTACTTTCCGCTGCTCACGGACTGGGCGAAACGCCAGGCGGATTCAGCGCTCCGCCATCCGTGACCCACAGAGCGAAGTCCTGGTGCGGGTGCGGCCTACGCGCCGCAGTATTTCTCATACTGCTGCGAAATGAACGGGTCGGTCATGCCCGCGATGTAGTCGCAGATAACGCGGGGCAGGGGCTCGTGCACAGCCTTCTCGCGATAGCTGCGCGGAAGATCGTCGGGCTCTTCTGTCCAGTGGGCGAAGAGTTCTCCGATGATGCGCTCGGCATCGTCTTTTTCTCCTTCCAGTGCGGGGCTGAAATAGAGGTTTTCGTAGAGGAAGTGTTTGATCTGGCGGCGCTCGAGTTCCATCGGTGGGCTGAAGCCAACGAGTCGCTTAGGATGCTGGCGGACATCTGCCAGCGAATGGATGCCGGCGTCGGCCAGGCGTTGCTTTGTGCCTGAGATCAGATCACCGACCAGATGGTCGAAAACACGCTTCAGGGCTTCATTGAACTGTAGCTTCTCGGGGGCATTGGGGTAGAGGACCTGCACCTCCCGGAAACAGCGGTCAAACAGATGGACGCTGCTTGCGATCTGCTCGACTGTCAGCAGGTGGGCTTCGTAACCGTCATCGAGGTCGGCGGTGTCGTATCCGATCTCGTCGGTGAGGTCGATTAACTGCGCTTCCAGCGGGGCCCGCTGGTGGAGAAGATACTCGGAAAGTTCGGGGTGCGCGTCGGCAGAATAGTCGTGCGAGTGCTTGATGATTCCCTCGCGGACTTCGAAGGTCAGATTCAATCCTCGGAAGGACGCGTAACGGAGCTCGAAATCCTCGACGATGCGCAGCGCGTGAAGGTTGTGATCGAACGAAAATCCATGTTGCCGCATGGCCGCGTCGAGCGCTTTTTCTCCCGCGTGGCCGAAGGGAGGATGGCCGATGTCGTGGACCAGGGCCAGCGCTTCGACCAGATCCGCGTTGAGGCCGAGTTGCGCGGCGATGGTGCGCGAAATCTGGGAGACCTCGATGGTGTGCGTCAGTCGATTACGGAAATGGTCGGAATAGCGGCGGGTAAAAACCTGAGTCTTGGCTTCGAGACGGCGAAAAGCGCGCGAATGGATGACCCGGTCGCGATCGCGCTGGAAGTCGTTGCGGTAGGCGTGGGACGGCTCGGGATGGCGGCGCCCGCGGGAATCTTCCGGACGGACAGCGTATTTCGCGAGCATGGGAAGAGTTTAGCAGCCTAGGTTGAGGCCCGGACCGAACAAAACCTTTAGCNNCTGACTACCGACTACTGGCTACTTATTTCTGCGGTTCTTCCTTGGCGAGCTTTACCTTCGCCGCGTCGAGTTTCTTCTGCACGCGAGCGACGTCGGACTGATCCGTCTCCGCGGCAATGGTACGGTTCCATTCGGTGATCGCGCGCTCCCAGTGGGTGGCGGCCAGTTTCAGACGCCCCGTCTTCTGGTAGAGATCGCCCAGGTGGTCGTGCACAGTGGGGTCGGTGTTGATTTTCTGCGAGGCCTTGAGCAAGCTCTCTTCCGCCATCTCATACTTGCCCAGGCGGAAATAGGCCCATCCGAGAGAATCGAGGTAGGCGCCGCTGGTGGGATCAAGGTCCAAGGCCTTCTTGATGTACCCGAGTGCCTCGTCCAACTTCGTGTTCTGGTCCGCCAGCATGTAGCCGAGATAGTTCAGGGCCATGGCGTTCTGCGGATCGCTGGCCAGAACTTTCCTGAATTGCTGTTCGGCGTCGGCGTAGCGTTTCTGGCGCTCGAAGGTGGAACCGCGCAGGAACCAGATGTACTCTTTGTCATCCTGCTTGGCGGAAAGTTGTTCGGCCTTGTCGAGAGCCTGCTCGGCGTCGGGATAGCGTTTGAGGCGCGTGTTCATTTGCGCCAGCGTGATGTAGACCTGGCGATCGTCGGCTGTGCCTTTCAGCAACGCCCGGACATCCTTGAGCGCGTTGTCGGAATCGCCCATGTCAGCCTGCTGCGCGGCCAGGACCATCTTCAGGTCGCGGCTGTTGGGCAACTTCTGCACTGCTTCCTTGGCGGCCTCGGTGGCCTTCTGCCATTCCTTGGCTTCGCGCCAGGTGTCGATCACCTGCTGGTAGCCGCGTTCCACGTTTTCATCTCCGCCGAGAGCGATCATCTGGCGGAAAGTTTCGATGGCGGACGCATTGTTCCCCATGTCGCGATAGATGGTGCCCAGGCGCTCGAGAAAGACCACGCGATTGCTCTTATCGCCCTGGGTGTAGTTGCCGTCGGCCTTCTCGGTCTTCTTGAGCAAGTCCTTCATGATCTGGACGGCTTCGTCGAAACGGCCCTGGGCCTGGTAAATGGCGGCAATGTTGTAAGGAACTTCCACCGAATCCTGCACCATGGACTCGGCCTTTTTCAGGTTTTCGAGGGCAACGTCGAACTTGCCCTGCTTGCGGTAGATCTCGGCGATGCGCAGGTAGGTTTGCGCGTCTTCGGGGTTGGCGTCCGCAATAACTTTGTATTGCTCAAGAGCGGCGTCGGTTTGGCCGTCGTTCAGCAGATTCTGAGCGAGGCCGCGGATCGCGTCGAGGTTGTCGCGGTCGAGTTCGATGGCGTGTTTGTAGGCCTCAATCGCGTTCTTGTACTGCTTTTGCTGCTCGTAGGTGTAACCGAGCGCCGAGTAGAGCTTGGCGGAGCGGGAAACATCGGGAACCGCACTCAGGACTTGCGCGGCGCGGGAGGTGTCGCCGAGTTCGTTGTACAGGTACGCCAGGGTCGTAACCGCTTCCTCGGAACCGGGCTGGAGGCGGACAGCGGTTTTGAATTCGTTTTCCGCTTTTTGCAGATCGTTATTCAGGCGGTACAGGCGTCCGAGAAGCAGGTGGTCGTCCATGCTGTCGGGCCGCAGTTTCACGATCTGCTCGTATTGCTCGATGGCGAGTTTCAGAACGCTCTGCGAGCCGTTGCCAGCCTGCATATCGCCGAGCGAGCGGAGGTAAATCCGGCCCAGCAGGCGGCGGGCTTCCAGGTTGTTGGGATCGCGCTTGATGATCTCCTGGGCTTCGACCACCGCATCGCGAATCCGTCCGGTCTTGGCGTAGAGCTCGGCGAGGCCCGAGGTAAGGTACTCGGAGGTTGGGTCGGCGTCGATTGCGAGACGGTATTCCTCGATCGCTTTATTGGCCAGCTCGCTGCGCCCGTAGCTGGCTACTTGCTCCTCGTACATGTGGGCGAGGGCGAAGTGATAGTAGGCGGCGGCTCGGTCCGGCCCCTTGCGGGAAGCGGAGCCTGGAGCGCCCGTGGCAGCCGGGGAGTCCGCAGGGTGAGCGGGCTTCTCCTGGGCCGAAAGTAGGGAGCCGCTAAGAACAAGGAAACATACGAGCGGGAACTGTTTTTTCATGATTTCAGCCACACACCGATTGGATGCCGATCCGCGGCGTTGGGTCTTCATATTCTACCCTTGGCGAGCGCTCCGGCGGACAGAAAGCGGAGCCCCTGAGAAAAGCCGGAAGTACAGGGACTAGAGGCAGGCTTTCGGCTCTAGGTTTTAGGAACGCTGACTGCTACTGGGATCGCATAAAGGACGGTATTGCGTAAAGAATTGTATGTCGACCACCGAGGGCGTAGAGACCTCGCGACTAGTGCCGGAAATGCCTGACTCCGGTGAAGATCATGGCCAAGCCCAGGCGGTCGGCGGCTTCGATGACTTCCTGATCGCGCACCGAGCCCCCGGGCTGAATGATGGCCGTAGAGCCGGCTTTGGCGATTTCTTCCACCCCGTCGGGAAACGGGAAGAAGGCGTCCGAGGCCGCGACGGTGCCTTTCAACGGTAGTTGCGCTTTCATGGCGCCGACTTTGCACGAATCGACGCGGCTCATCTGGCCGGCGCCGACGCCGACGGTCTGACCATCGCGGGCGTAGAGGATGGCGTTCGATTTCACGTGCTTGCAGACCTTCCAGGCGAACATCAATGCGCGCTTTTCTTCCGCGGTGGGTGGGCGCTTCGTGACTACTTTCAGGTCGGCGTCTTTGAGTTTAAGGAGGTCGGCATCCTGGACAAG
>PMCH01000099.1:7911-16350 GCA_003154055.1 Acidobacteriaceae bacterium | reverse complement strand
GTTTTGCCGGTCGCGGTGCCGCACGGATTGGTGTGCTTGATGATGGCGCAGATGGGCTCATCGAATTCCTGGGCCAGATCCCACGCGGCTTGCAGGTCCACGATGTTGTTGTAGGAAAGCTCTTTGCCCTGGAGTTGGCGCGCGTTGGCCACGCCCGCTCCTGAGCCGTCGGTGTACATGGCGGCCTTCTGGTGCGGGTTCTCGCCGTAGCGCAGGTCCATCGTTTTCTGAAATGAGAGACG
Source organism: Acidobacteriaceae bacterium (assembly GCA_003154055.1). Classification (GTDB taxonomy): domain Bacteria; phylum Acidobacteriota; class Terriglobia; order Terriglobales; family Acidobacteriaceae; genus Acidiflorens. The sequence continues at coordinate 16,108 of PMCH01000099.1, read as the reverse complement.
CAACGTCTGCGGAAAGCCGGTGGGCGCTTGCAATTCGAAGGGGCCGTTCGCGCCCACGCGCTCAAGAGTGGAGGCTATCGCGGAATCGTAGGCGGCGGTGGTGGCAAAGGCTTTCTGCGCCAGGCGCCACTTGGTTTCTTTCGATAACCCGCCCCCCGAACGGGCCATTTCCTCGGCAATCGATTCGTAGTCGGAGGGAGAAGTCACGACCGCAACGTCCTGAAAATTCTTGGCGGCGGAGCGGATCATCGAGGGGCCGCCGATGTCGATGTTCTCGATCAGTTCTTCAAACGGAACGCCGGGCTTGGCGGCCGTTTTCTCGAAGGCGTAGAGATTGACGACCACCATATCGATGGCAGGAATGCCATGCTCGGCGACGGCCATGCGGTGAGAAGCGTCTTCCCGACGATGCAGGATGCCGCCATGCACCTTGGGATGAAGGGTCTTCACGCGGCCGTCGAGCATTTCAGGGAAACCAGTGAGTTCGGAAATGTCTTTCACGGCGATGCCGGCGTCACGCAACAACTTGGCGGTGCCGCCGGTAGAGACAAGTTCCACGCCCATGCCGGAGAGTTTTCGGGCGAAATCTACCAGTCCGGATTTGTCGGTAACGCTGAGGATGGCGCGCTGGATTTTGGACATGAAGGGCCTCGGAGCGAAGGGAAATTCTAGCAGTTGTTGAACCAGTTCTCAGTTCTCAGTTCTCAGTACGCCTCTAAGGAAGTCTCCCCACAGCAAGGCAGGAAGTGACACGAGACGCGGCAAGCCGTGTCACTGCGTCCGTGGTGCGATGTACTGAGAACCGAGAACTGGGAACTGAAAACTAGGCCTTCGCCTTGGCCTTCAGCTTGACCTGGCCGTCCTGCATTTCGACGGAGTAGACCACGGTGTCGCACTTGTGCAGCTTGCGGATTTCGGCGGTCTTTTTCTGGACGAAGGCGGCGAAGGAATCCAGGTTGCCGGAAACTTTCTCGCCTGACTTCTCTTTTGCCGCGCTCAGAGCTTTGTAAAGGGACTCCACTTTTTCGCGCTCCAACCTGGCGTCGGAGCAGGTCACGGTAAAGGGCTTGTCCTCAGCGTCGGCGTTGCGCGTGACTCCATACACGGCGTGGTGCTTCTGCTCGTGTTCCGCCGCGACGCGCACGCCCTGGACGGAGAGGAGGGCATCCTGGGGGCGGCGATAGCCTTCCTCGCGGATGCGCATCTTCTTGCGCCAGAGATCGCTGTGGATCGCATAGCGCTGGGCCATTTCGTTGTAGCGGAAACGCTGGGAAAAGCTCATGCGGGCGCCGTCGCTGAACTTGCGGATCAGCGCGACCACTTTCCATTCCACGTCGGCGGGAGGCCGCTTGCTCGGGTTGTTGAAAAAAACCTCGTATTCGATCTTCAGCCGTCGCAGTTGCTGGTCGAGGAGGTTCAGTTCCTCATCAATGGTCACGAAGAGCCCCTGGCCATCAGCTTAGCCTTGGTTGCAAGCTGCGGCGAGGTGCCCGGGGGACAGGGCCGGCAATGGTACGAAAGTACCCTTCGAGTCGTGAGTAGCGAGCGCTTCAGGCCGGAACTATTTCGAGGTGCTGGAAGCCATCTTCTTGATCATGGCTAGGACCAGCTTGCGGTCGCTGTCGTTCAGGTTGACAGCGTAGCGGCGGATCTGGCTGAGGAAGCGGACTTCGTCGTCGGAGAGTTGGGGCAGTCCCTTGCTGCCGTTGGTATTGCCCTGGGAGAAGAACTGGGACAGGGCAAGATCCATGGCGCCGGCGATTTTCGACAGAGTATCAAGCGAGGGGATGGTGTGGCCGTTCTCCACGCGCGACAAATAGCAGCGCAACAGGCCGGTGCGCTTCTCGATGTCGCCCTGGGACATCCCTTTTTGAAGGCGGAAGTTTCGAATGGTTTCGCCGATATTCATAGACACGCGACAGAATGAGCCGCGCAAAAGATGGCTGCATAGTAAACAGTGTAGTAGCGTCTGGCAAGAGGAAATTCCGGATCGGCAAAACGTGTTTTTTCGCCAACAACTTGCGTTCGCCGGGAAACTGCGCTAGAGCAACTTGTGCGCATCATCACTTCTTCAGGTTCGCGGCCAGGAAATCGACGGTGCGTTTCCAGGCGTCGGCCGCGTCATCGGCGCGGTAGCCCTGCTTGTTGTTGGGATTCTCGAAAGCGTGGCCTGCGTCGGGATAGATCTTGATCTCGATCTTCTTCCCGAGTTGGTCGACGGCCAAGCCGAACTTCTTCACGTCTTCCACCGCGATGCCGCGATCCTGTCCGCCGAAGATCCCGAGGATGGGAGCGCTAATTTTCTTCAATTCGGCGGGATCGGTGGCCAGGTGTCCGTAGTTGATGACAGCCGCCGCCAGCGTTGGTTCGAGCAGCGCGGTGTCGAGCGAATAGCCACCGCCCATGCACCATCCGATCGAGCCGATGCGGTCTTTCTTTACGTTTGGCTGCGAAGCGAGGAAGTCGAAAGCTGCGCGCAAGTCGCGCGAAGCGCGATCTTCGGGAACGCCGCGCATGATTTCGTGGGCCAGGTCGGGCGTGGTCGCAACCTTTCCGCGATAGAGATCGATGGCCAAAGCGACGTAGCCCTGATCGGCGAGTTTGGAAGCTTGCTCTTTCACCCAATCATTCAGTCCCCACCATTCGTGGATCACAATGAGCGCGGGAAATGGGCCCTTGCCAGCGGGGACGTAGAGCGTGCCACTAACCGTCTCGTCGCCGGATTTGTAGGAGACGGACTTGCCGTCGGCGGCGAGAGCGGAAAGAGCAACGGAAAGAATCAGCGCGAGGAAAAGAGATTTCATGCAGACCACCCTAACCTTGNNTTCTCCACCTCTGCAATCTGCTCTGACCTCACAGCGCGTTTTGCGCGGCGACTTTCGCGTACCACTTCCCTGACGCCTTGATCGTTCGCTTCTGCGTTTTGAAATCCACGTAGGCCAACCCAAAGCGCTGGCTGAGGCCTTCGGCCCACTCGAAATTGTCCAGCAGGCTCCAGGCGTGATAGCCGCGCACGTCAGCACCGTCGTGAATGGCGCGGGCGAGTTCGGAGAGGTATTGCTGGTGATAGGTGATCCGTCGCGCGTCGTCAACCGCTCCGCTTGGGCCGGGCGCGTCGTTGTAAGCGCAACCGCTTTCCGTAATTTCGAGAACCGGGCGGTTGTAGTCCTTGGTGATGCGCATCACCATGTCGTAGAGCGCGCGCGGCCAGACCTCCCAACCGATATCGGTCTTCGGGCCTTTGTCCCAGCCTTCCATGCGCGCGGGCAGGAAGATGAAACGCCGGTCGGAGAGGCGCTCGGTCAAGGTGGTCGCCGAGATGCGAGTGCGATAGTAGAGATTGATGCCGACAAAATCGAGGGGCACACGCACCAGTTCCATGTCGTCCTGGCGAATTTTCATGAAGAGGGCAGGCGAAAAAGAGAACGCCGACGGGTAGCGGCCGCGCAGCGCGGTCTCCAGAAACCAGGTGTTGGTGATCCCGTGCGCGCGCTCGGCCGCGATGCGGTCGTCTTCCGAGTCGGTGGCTGGTTCGCAGGGTGACATGCTGAAGGCACTGCCGACACGAGCCTTGGGGCGCACTGCCTTGACGGCACGGAAACCAGCGCCCTGGGCGAGATTGGCGGTATGCGTGGCGCGCAAAAAATCGAAAATGCTGCTGCGGCCCGGAGCGTGCGTGCCATCGAGATATCCAAGGCTGGTGAAGGCATCGGGTTCGTTGAGCAGCGTCCAGGTTTCGACGCGGTCGCCCAAGGCGCGAGCCATGATCTCGGCATAGTCGGCGAAGCGTCCGGCAAGATCTCGGTTGGGCCAGCCGCCCGCGTCTTCGAGCTTCTGCGGAAGGTCCCAGTGATAGAGCGTGAGCATGGGGCGGATGCGGGCTTCGAGGAGGGCATCGACCAGGCGGTTGTAGAAATCGAGGCCGGCGACGTTTGCTTTGCCGGAGCCTTCGGGTTGAATACGGGGCCAGGAGACGGAAAAGCGATAGCTGTTGAGGTTGAGCGCGCGCATCAACGCGATGTCTTCGCGGTAGCGGTGGTAGTGGTCGCAGGCGACGTCGCCGGTGGTGCCGTCGTTGATTTTGCCGGGGGTGTGCGAGAAACGGTCCCAGATGGATTCGCCCTTGCCGCCCTCGTTCCACGCGCCTTCAACCTGGTAAGCGGCGGTGGCGGTGCCCCAGTAAAAACCCTTTGGGAATGCGAGAGTCGGAGATGCCACTGCAAGGGCACGGCCTAGCAGCGGAGAGGCAGCGGCCACGGCCAGGGATCCAATGAATTGGCGACGAGTGATCAGGGGCGTTTGATCGTGTAGAGCTTTGCTCCGCGAGGACGGCCGAGGGCACCTTCACCCCAGCACACCAAAACCGGGTGTGCCGGGGGCCCCGAGGCTGTCCCTACGTGAGCTAGTTGTGCTTGATGAATTTTCCGTTCTTCTGGCCGGTGAGCGAGTTGTACAGCGTCTCCAGGAATGCATCTTCGGAGATGAACTCACCGGAATATTTCTTCCAGGGATCGAGAATCTTCTTCTCCTTCATCTGGGCCAGGGTCATGTTCTGCTTCAGTGAATCCTCGACGGCAGCGCGCGTTTCTTTCAGCATCTTCACGTAGGTGCGGACGTCGTCGAGGTTCGAGACTGGGCCGTGACCAGGGATGATCTTCACGTCGGCGGGAAGCTGCGCGATGGCCTTCTCTACGCCGTCGATCATGCCGTCGATGCTGCCGCCGCTGTCCACGTCAATGAACGGGAAGCCGTAGGTGACGAAGTCGTCGCCCATATGGACCACGTTCGACTTCGGAAAATAAATAACCGAGTCACCGTCGGTGTGCCCGGCGGGGAAGTGCAGCGCGCGGATGTCTTCGCCGTTCAGGTGCACGGTGACGTCGTGGTCGAAAGTGATGATCGGGAGCGCGCCCTTCGGCTGCGGCTTGGTGTCAAACTTCACCGAGCCGCCGTTGCCGGCCCGGCCGCCTTCCTCAAGGCGTTTGCGAACGTTGTCCTGGGCGATGATCGGCGCCTGTTTCTGGAAGAGCTCGTTCCCGCCGGTGTGGTCAAAGTGATAGTGCGTGTTGATGATGAAGCGGACTGGCTTGTCGGTAATGCCCTTCAACGCTGCCTGAATGCGGTCGGCGAGGGGAGCGTACTGGTCGTCGACAACGACAATGCCGTCTTCGCCAACCGACGCGCCGATGTTGCCTCCGGCCCCTTCCAGCATGTAGACGCTACCGCCAACTTTGATGACTTTGATCTGAACCTTGGTGAAGTCCTGGTCCTGGCCAAAGCAGAAGCCCGCCGAAAGACACGCGAGTATTGCAATGCGAGAAGTGGTGCGCATGGTTCTCACCCCTGAGAAGAGGAATTGTAAATGGAAAGGGGGCAGGTGTCAGGCGGCAGCTAGCAGAGGGCAGTTGTTGGATGTCTGGCTTGCTTTCTGGGACTCCGCCCATTCTTCGGTTCGGATGCGTCGTTGGTTTTCTGTGACCTGCCTGCTGCGACCTGCCACCTCTATGGTGTCCCTTCAAATAACGGCCAGAGCTGGTCGGCGGTGGCCCGGTAGATCGCGTAAGAACTGCCGGAGTCGCTGGTCCGGCGGAACAATAGATCGCCGCGGCCGTCGCCGTCGGCATCCACCGCGTCGATCAGTTCCATGTGGGGATAGATTTCCAGGTGCCGAGGATCCGTTTGCGCAAAAAATAGTTTGTGAAGTTCGCCTTCGAGATTGGTTCGGGCGACCAGAGTGATCTCTTCCGGAACGGCGTTTGCGTCCACGGTCTTGGCGACATGGGTTCTCGCCGAGAGCACGAGGACGGGCTCGTTGGAGTTGGAAAGATCAAAGATATGCAGCCGGACCTCGTCGAACGACACCTTGGGTGGAGTGGGCGCGTTGCGACTCGGGCGCGCCGGGCCGACTGCGGGCGGCGACTGGGTTTTGGCCCTGGCACGGAGTTCCGTATTGGCCAACTCCAGCATCTTGCTGCGATAGGAGGCCTCTTCGGCCGGCTTGAGGTCGAAAGTGTAGGGGCGGGGATCGGGGCCGCCGGCATCGGAGATGGCCGGAATCATTTGCGCCAGGCTGCTACCGGTGTCTTTGGCTGAGGCCGACCTGGCCGCGGGCGCAGGTTCATCGAACGTCTTCATGCGCTCCGCGCGAGCTTTGGGATCCGGTTTTCCGCGGCGCAGCACAGGACGGTTGGGATCCTCGATCGGTTGTTCGGCGGCCACTGGAGCAGCAACGGCCGGAGTTGCCGCTGCCTCAGGCGGTTTGGGAGCAGGTGTCGGCGCGGTAGGCGGTGCAGCCGGCTTGTCGCCGCGATGAAGCTTGGGCGGCGCATCTTTGTCCTCAATGACCGGGATCTCGGCTTTCTTGTGAGTCTGCGGCGGCTTTGCCCCGGCGGCCAGCCAGGTGCCTTCAGCAATCCAGGAATGGAGCAGTTGTCCCGGCTGCGTGATTGTGAACATGCCCTGCGAGGTCCCGGTGCGGAATGCCTCGTACACGACGCCGAAATCGAGCGCCATCGGAATCGGGCTGGCCTTATAGGAGCCCGCATCGTAAAACTTATCGTCCACCATGATGGCGACCGGGATCAGCCGGCCTTTACCGTTCGCGGTGAGTTGGATCAGGCCCAACGCCCGCGGGCCCTTGGATCTGGTGGATTTCTGCGCAAACTGCGCCCAGCCCAACTGAGCGACGGCAGCCGCGGCCAGAAGGATGACGGCGGGCAGGGCGCTGCGATATAACCAAGAACGACAGAACGAAGAGCAGTGAGGAGAATATCCCATGGAAGTCAATGATAAGGCCCCCGACTTTAATACGACGGATGAGAACGGCAAAGAAGTTGCCTTGAAAGATTTTCGCGGCAAGACGGTGGTGCTCTATTTCTATCCCAAGGCGGACACGCCCGGTTGCACCAAGGAAGCCTGCGAGTTTCGCGATACCTACAAAAAGATCGAGAAGACGGGCGCGGTCCTGGTCGGAATTTCCGCCGACACGGCAAATGCCCAGAAGAAATTCCAGGACAAGTTCAGCCTTCCCTTTATGCTGCTGGCCGATGCGGAGAAGAAAATCGCCAACCTCTTTGGCGTAGTCAAAGAGAAAAACATGTACGGCAAGAAGGTGATGGGCATCGCCCGGACCACCTTTGCGATTGGGCCGGACGGCAAGATCCAGCACGTCTTCAACAACGTGAAGGCGGAAGGGCACGCCGAGCAAGTGCTGGAATACTTAAAGGCATTGCAGAAGTAAGAAGTCAGATTGCAGAAGTTAGTTCTCAGTTCCCGGTTCTCAGTTCTCAGTCCGAAGGGAGAGCGCCTTCTACTTCTGCAATCCAACTTCTGGGATCGTCTCTCGCTAGTGCGCCTTGGCTCCGCCGGAACTGGTGATGGTGAAGGTCACGGCGTGCTCGGCCGGGACGACTGCTTCCTCTTTGCCCGTGGCGGCTGCTACTCCGGTTCCTGCTCCCGCGCCAGCCACAGTTCCGATGGCTGCGCCTTTGCCTCCACCGGCAAGCGCGCCGATGAGCGCACCGGCGGCGGCTCCGCCACCGATTTTGGTCGCATTGCTCTTCATATGACCCTTGCCGACGACGTGATACGAACCGCTGGAGACGGCGACCATCTTGCCGTTCACCTCAACCGAAGTGAGGCGGATCGACAGCTGTCCCGGCGCATGCAAACGCCCGCTGGACTTGGCGAGCGTCACCTTGCCACGGACCGGGCTGCCCGCTTTGGCAATGGTTTTTCCGCCGGCAACGATGTTTTTCGCCAGCGTTCCGTCGAAAGTGTTGCCGACTTTTGCCGACCCGGAGCTGATCTCTGAGCCGATGCGGACCGTCACCGGCGTTCCGGCGGGAATCTGTGCGACGGCCAGGGTGACCGCCAGCAATACGAGCGCGACAGGTAGAATCTTGCGCAGCATGAACGCCTCCTAGGCGCAGGTTCCGTATCTTGCACGGAGCGGTGTAGAACCTGCTCGATTTCGGAATTGTAGATCATCGTTTTTGCGTTCATCGCCTGTCGGGAGTACATGAACCTGCTCGGTCCAGTAACTACGTTGAGACCGGAGTTTTACGATCGAGACCCGCGGAAGGTCGCGCGGGCGCTATTGGGCAAAGTGCTGATCCGGAAGACGCAGCGAGATCTGCTGGCCGGGCGCATCGTCGAAACTGAGGCTTACCTCGGCACCGGCGACGCGGCGGCGCAT
>PMCH01000099.1:0-7892 GCA_003154055.1 Acidobacteriaceae bacterium | reverse complement strand
GGGGGTCGAGGGGATGGCCCGCGCGCGAGGAATTGAGATTCGGAGGGAGCACGATCTCGGTGAGAATGACCTCAAGAAGATTTCTTCCGGACCAGGCCGGCTGGCGGAAGCATTCGGTATTACCCGGGAGCGGGACAACGAAAAGAGCCTGGTCAGCGCACGCTCGGATTTGCGGATTGCGGATGATGGGTATCGCGTGCGGCGGGTGGCTGTGACTCAGCGCATCGGGATCACGAAATCAGCGGGACACCCGCTGCGATTCGTGATCGCGGGGAACCCGTTCGTCTCGGGGCGGAAGACTTAGTGCTTCGTTCTGCCAGTCCGATTCAGGGATTCAGTTCACGGCTAAAGAACACCATTGTTGACTCGCCCGCTCTCTGCAGTACACTCTTGCCCACGCATCTTGCTAGTCCACAATGTAACCGGGGGAACTCTATCCATGCGCCATTGCTGCCGTTTGCTTGTTTTGCTGTTTACTGTTTCGCTGATGGCGTCAGGCCAGACCGACCTGGCGGCTCTGAAAAAGGAAGCGTCCGAAAAAATTGACGCGCGGCAGCAGTTCGTCCAGCAGATGGTGGACCAGATTTTCAGTTATGCCGAGTTGGGCTTCCAGGAATTCGAGACATCGAAATACGTCACCGGCATTCTGGAGAAGAACGGCTTCAAGGTGGAGCGCGGCGTGGCGGGAATTCCCACGGCCTGGGTGGCGACGTATGGATCGGGCAAGCCGGTGATCTCGTTCATCACGGACCTCGATTGCATTCCGCGCGCGTCGCAGAAACCGGGCGTGGCGTATCACGATCCGATCATCGAAGGTGCCCCTGGGCACGGCGAAGGGCACAACTCCGGCATGGCGGTGAATGTGACGGCCGCCCTGGTGCTGAAGGAACTGATGCAAGAGCACAAGATCGCGGGCACGCTGAAAGTCTTTCCGGGCGTGGCCGAGGAGTTGCTCGGCACGAAGGCGTTCTATATCCGCGCTGGGTTATTCAAGGACTCCGACGTCGTACTCGGTGTACACGTCTCGGACGACTTCGGCACCCAGTACGGGCAAAGTTTCGCTCCGCAAGGACTGGTCTCGGTACAGTATTTCTTTCACGGCAAAGCGGCGCACGCAGCGGGAGCGCCCTGGGACGGACACAGCGCGCTGGATGCCGTCGAACTGATGGACACAGGCTGGAACTTCCGGCGCGAGCATCTGCGACTGCAGCAGCGCTCGCATTACGTGATCATCAACGGCGGAGACCAGCCGAACGTGGTGCCTTCCGAGGCCGGGGTCTGGTACTACTTCCGCGAGCTGGATTATCCGCATATTCGCGAGTTGTACGAACTGGGCGACACCATGGCGAAGGCTGCCACCATGATGACGGGGACGACCTTCACCAAGAAGCTGGTCGGGTCGGCCTGGCCGCCGCACTTCAACAAAGTGATCGCCGAGCTTCAGCAGAAGAACATCGAGGCGGTGGGCATGCCGAAGTGGGACGACGCCGATCAGACGCTGGCAAAGGCCGTGCAGAAGGAACTGGGCAAGAAAGAAGAAGGCCTGAAAGAGCAAGTGGAGGAGTTGAAGCCGCCTTCGCCTGAAACTGAGCACGGCGGATCGGACGACGTGGGCGACATTTCCTGGGTGGTGCCGATGGTGTATCTGCGGTATCCAGCGAACATTCCCGAAACGCCCGGACATAGTTGGGCGGATGCAATCGCCATGGCAACCCCGATCGCGCACAAGGGATCGGCCGCTGGGGCAAAGGTGCAGGCGCTGACGGCGCTGGATCTGCTGCTTACGCCCGAGACACTGGAGAAGGCGTGGGCTTATTACCGGGACGTGCAGACCAAAGACATGAAGTACACGCCTCTGATTGCCGCTGACGACCAGCCCGCCATCGGCATGAACAAAGAAAAGATGGAGAAGTTCCGGCCCGAAATGCGCAAGTACTATTACGATCCCGCGAAGTACAAGACGTATCTGGAGCAGCTGGGGATCGCGTACCCCACGGTGAAGAAGCCGTAGCCGGCAGGCGACGGAGCGTTTCCGCAGCCACGCAAAAATCATTACCACGGAGGACACAGAGATCACGGAGGAAAACTGGCTTCCTCTGTGCCCCTCTGTGTCCTCCGTGGTTAAGACTTTCCTCCGTTGGGGTTCAGCACAACATTGTCGATCAGTCGCGTGGTTCCCACGTAAGCGGCGACGGCGACGAGCGTTGGCTCGGCTATCTGCTGGACCGGGTCGAGCGTGTCGGGGTTGACGATCTCGATGTAGTCCACCCGGACTTGCGGCTCCCGGGCAAAGACTTCTTTCGCGACGGCCATCAGCTGGGCGGCGTTTCTCTCGCCTCCATGGAACTCTTGCTCAACGCGCAACAGCGAACTGCGCAGCGCCAGAGCGCGGCGGCGTTCCTCCGGATTCAGATATGCGTTTCGCGAGCTCATGGCGAGACCATCGGGCTCTCGGACGATGGGGCAGACCACAATCTCCACGGAAAAATTAAGGTCGCGCACCATGCGGCGGATCACGGCCGCTTGGGCAGCATCTTTCTGTCCGAAGAACGCGGCGTCCGGCTCGACGATATTGAAGAGCTTCGCGACCACGGTGGTCACGCCGCGAAAGTGGCCGGGACGGGAGCGGCCGTCAAGCTTGTCACTTAGGCCTTCTACCGTCACCCAGGTGATTTCACCTTTCGGATAGATCTCTTCGGCGGAAGGCGCGAACAGGATGTCAACGCCTTCCTTTTCCAGAAACTCACGGTCGAGCTCGAATGACCGAGGATAGCGCGCCAGGTCTTCCTGCGGACCGAACTGTGTGGGATTGACGAAGATCGAGACGGCCACGGCATCGCATTGAGCTCTGGCGGCGCGCACCAGCGAGAGATGGCCTTCGTGCAGCGCGCCCATGGTGGGGACGAGGCCGACGCGCTTGTTGCCCTGCCGGGCGTCGCGGCAGGCAGCACGGGTTTCGCGGATGGTGGTGCAGATTTTCAACTCGGCTCTGGGCGTTCGGCTCTGGGCTCTAGCCGCTTTCGGCCTGGGCTTACGGCGCCTCGTAGATCAGAACTTTCAAATCTTTGAGCGTCCCGACCAGCAAGCCCCGGTTCTTGCGGAGGTCGGACTTGGTCTGCTCGGAAGCGTTCTTCGGCATCGCTTCCGCCACCAATACCACACGACCGTAGGGCCAGGCGGTATCGGGCAGCGCGATCAGGGCGGCGGGGACTTCTTCCGGCTTCAAAATGTGAATCTCGCTATTCGCCGTGTCGAGCAGCCCAATGCCATCTTCACGCACAACCAGATACGGGTTCTTCCAATCTTTCAGGTTGTGCCAGTTGGGGTACCGGCTGGGATCAGGCTCAGGGATGGCCGCGAGTGCGCTGGGCCGTTCCGTTTCCGCTGCAGGTTGCGCCGGCGGCATGGAGCAAGCGAGCAATGCCCCAAGCAGAATCAGAAGCACAAGAGTACGCAAGACGTTTCTCCCGGATGCCATTATCTCCGCAGAGTTTGTTTTCTGTGGAGTACCGTTTCGAGCGCCGCCTGCGTCTCCCGGGGCAGGTGGTAGGACTCGGCGTCGGACGGGAACTGGTGCGAGCCGACGTCGGCTTTGAAAGCCAGCACCGACTGCGTGATCAGCGCGGCGGCGTCGCCATAATGGCGGACGAATTTCGCCGGATGCGTGAACGTCAGATTGACCAGGTCGTGGAAGACCAGCACCTGGCCATCGCAATCTGGGCCGGCGCCAATGCCGATGGTGGGCGCTTCGACCTCGGCGGTGATCATGGTGGCTACTTCGCGCGGGATTCCTTCAAGATAAATGCAGGCCACGCCGGCGCGGTCGAGCGCCACGGCGTCACGCATCAGTTGCTCGATGGCGTGGAGCGTTTTGCCCTGCACTTTGTAGCCGCCCATCATGTTGACCGACTGAGGCGTAAGGCCAATGTGTCCGGCGACGGGAATTTCGGCGTCAATGACGCGGTGGATGATCTCCACGCGCTTTTCTCCGCCTTCCATTTTGACCGCTTCGGCGCCGGCCTCTTTCACGAAACGGGTGGCGTTGTGGATCGCCTCGTCAGCCGTCGTGTGATAGGAGCCGTAGGGCATGTCAGCGATGAGCAGCGCGTCTTTCACTCCCCGGCGTACGGCCCGAACGTGATGCAGCATTTCGTCCACCGTTACCGACAGCGTGTTCTCATAGCCAAGCATGGTCATGGCCAGCGAGTCACCGACCAGAACGATGTCAATGCCTGCCTCGTCAACCAGGCGCGCAGTGGCATAGTCGTAGGCGGTGAGGCAAGTGATGGGATCGTGCCGGAGTTTCTTTTCGCGGATGGTGGCGGTGGTGATCTTGCGGCGCGGTTCGCCGATGGGCGTAAGACTCACGATGTCCTCCAGTGCCCCTCCGCGTTGCGGATAGAGCCTGTATTCATCTGGATGCAAGCATAGCCTAAAAAGCCGCCGTTGCCCAGAAGTCGATTCTCTTTTGCATTCAATGAATTCCGGCTAAGATAGCGCGCGGATTCCACTGCAAAGTTCAATTGGAGGAACAGTCATGAAGCAAGTTGGTTCAACCGTAGTGCACATTCTGAGCGTCGCCCTTGTGGCTGCCGTGCTGGGAGTGCCAGCCTTTGCCCAGGATGCCGCTAAGAAAGATGGCCCGCCAAAACCGCCGCCCAGCCCGTCGCAAGCCCTGCTCGATTCATGGAACGACGTCGGGCGGAAGTTGATTGCGATGGCCGAAGACTTTCCCGAGGACAAGTACGACTTCAAGCCCACTCCGGCGCAGCGCAGCTTTGCCGAGCAACTACTGCATGCGGCAGGAGCGAACTATTACTTCACCAACCCGGTGATGGGACAAAAGCCTCCGGCGGGTGAAGACCCCAAGCGTTCCGACTACAAGACGAAGGCTGCGGTGGTGGCGTTTGTGAAGAAGTCGTTTGAAGAGGGCGCGGCCGCGATCAAAGCGAAAGGCGACAAGGGAATGAGCGACCTGATTGTCGATCCTTTTGCCAACCAGCAGCAGCGCGTCTCCGATACCGGGTGGAGCTTGCTGGAGCATTCAGGAGAGCACTACGGTCAACTGGTGACCTACTATCGCGTGGCAGGACTGGTGCCGCCGGAGTCGAGGCCGAAGAAATAGGTGAAGTGAAAGGACGGGCGCTGGCACCCGTCCTTTCAACATTCAAAATCCGCGGACAGGAGTGTCCGCGCCACACTAAACTATTTACCGGATTTGCTCTGGGCGTAGCGCTTGTTGATTTCGTCCCAGTTGACGACGTTCCACCAGGCCTGAAGGTACTCAGGACGGCGGTTGTTGTATTTCAGGTAATAGGCGTGCTCCCAGACGTCGTTGCCGAAAATGGGATAGAGGCCTTGTGAAATCGGGCTGTCCTGGTTGGGCGTGGACATGATTTGGACGTCGCCCGAGGGCTTGCCCGCGAGCCAGACCCATCCGGAGCCGAACTGGCCGACGCCGGCGGCGTTGAACTTCTCCTGAAAAGTCTTGAAGTCGCCAAACGCCTTCTTGATCGCGTCGGCGATGGGCCCGGTGGGATCGCCGCCGCCTTTCGGCTTCATGATGTTCCAGAACATGGTGTGATTGACGTGGCCGCCGCCGTTGTTGCGGACCGCGCCCCGGATGTCTTCCGGAACGGAACTGAGGTCGCGGATGAGATCTTCCGCGCTCTTCTTGTGCAATTCAGGATGCTTGTCGAGCGCCGCGTTCAGGTTCTTCACATACGCGGCGTGATGCATGTCGTGATGCAGGTGCATCGTTTTTTCGTCAATGATCGGTTCCAGTGCCGTGTAGTCATACGGCAGGGCAGGTAGTTCGTGCGCCATTAAAGTTCCTCCACAGGGTTAAGGATGACGGCTGGATGCAGAAGGATTCGCGGTAAGGACGGGTGAGCCCGGCTGTCCCCACGCCTCTCTATTTGTAACACTTCTTTGCCAGACTCCGGCGGCGGGTGGTGGGGGCAAGCCGGTTTCGAGGTTGCCCGGACTGTTCTCGGCAGGGCCCCTGTGCCGGACAGCTATAATCAAAACCCACTATGAAGAGCGTCGTCCATGCTGCCTGCCCGCACGACTGTCCCGATGCCTGTGGAGTGCTGATCACGGTCGAAGACGGGCGGGCGACCAGGGTCCAGGGCGATCCGGAGCATCCGGTCACGCGCGGGTTCCTGTGCGCGAAGGTGGCCAAGTATCTGGACCGGGTTTACTCACCGGACCGCGTGTTTTATCCGATGCGGCGGGTGATGGGAAAAGGCGCGGGCGCTCCCCGGACGGGGCAGAGTCCCGTCCCTACACAGGCTTTTCAGCGCATCTCGTGGGATGAGGCGCTTGACGAGATCACTCGTCGGCTCAAGCAGGCTGCCGCCGAGTCTGGCCCCGAGTCGATACTTCCGTACTCCTATGGTGGCACGATCGCCGCGCTCAACGGCGCTTCCATGGATCGCCGCTTCTTTCACCGGCTGGGCGCATCGCAACTGGAGCGCAGTATCTGCTCGAGCGCCGGGGAAGAGGGGCTGAAGTCCGTCATCGGCATCAAGATGGGGACCGAGCCCGAGCAGTTCGCGCACTCGCGCTACATCATTGCCTGGGGCTCGAACATTCACGGCAATAACGTCCATCTCTGGCCGTTCATAGAGGACGCGCGGCGGAAGGGCGCGCGGCTGGTGGTCATCGATCCTTACCGCACGCGCACGGCGAAGTGCGCCGACTGGTACCTGCCGATCAATCCAGGAACCGACGCAGCCCTGGCGCTTGGGATGATGCACGTCATCATCAACGGGAATCTGCATGATGCGGACTATGTGAGCCGCTACACCATTGGATTCGAAGATCTGAAACCAAAGGTCCAAGAGTATCCGCCGGAGAAGGTTGCGCACTGGACGGGTATCCCGGCCGACGACATTCGGAAGCTGGCGCGGGAATATGCCAGCGAACGTCCGGCAGTGATCCGGGTGAATTATGGGATCCAGCGCTCCGAGCGTGGCGGGATGTCCATGCGAGCGGTGGCCATGCTGCCGTGCCTGACGGGATCGTGGAAAGAAGTTGGCGGGGGGCTCCAACTTTCGACCAGCGGCGCGTTTGGTCTGAATAAAGATGGCCTGGAGATGCCGGAGCTAATGCAGAAGGCGCTCGGGCGTCCGGCNNCCGGCGGCGGTTTGTCCCAATCAGAATGAAGTGATCCGCGGCCTGAAGCGTCCGGATCTGTTCACCGTCGTCCACGAGCAGTTCTTCACCGACACGACCGACTACGCCGATATCGTGTTGCCGGCGACAACATTCTTCGAGCATAAGGATTTGGTGGGTGCGTACGGACACTACTACCTGCAAACTTCGACGCAGGCGATCGAGCCGATGGGGGAATGCCGGTCGAATGTTGAGATGTTCCGCGCCCTGGCGGAGAAAATGGGATTCGATGAGGAATGCTTCGGCGAGAGCGTGGATTCGATGATCGATTGCGCGCTCGATTCTCCGAATCCGTGGTTGAAGGGGATTAGCCGCGAGCGACTGGAGCGGGAGAAGCACGTCCGGCTACAGTTCGGTGGTCCTTCTGCGCAGGCCGGAGCGGCTGAGCCGCCTTTCCTTCCGTTTGCCAAGGGTGACTTCCCCACACCCAGCGGCAAGGCGGAGTTTTACAGCGAAAAGCTGAAAGGGCAGGGGCTGGACCCGGTGGTTGCCTTCACGCCGCCGGAGGAATCCCGCCATGGCGTAAAGGCCAACGGGTTTCCGCTCGAGCTTCTAGCCCGCAAGCCCGACAACCATCTCAACTCGACGTTCGCAAATGTGACCTCGGTCCGGGAGCTCGAGCCGCTGATGGGTGTGCTCGAAATGCATGCCGCCGATGCCAAAACCCGGAATATCCGCGACGGCGATCAAGTTCGGGCGTTCAATGGGCGCGG
>PMCH01000370.1 GCA_003154055.1 Acidobacteriaceae bacterium | reverse complement strand
GCAGGATTCTGAAAGAGCACTTTGCCTTGGCGATCGGTGAGCGTCACTTGCATGCTGACGGTGACCAGGGCGCTGGAAGCCCGGCCGGTCTTGGAATCGTAGGCAAGAGGAGTGGCTGACGCCGACAGCACGGTTCCCTTCAGAACAGCGTCGGCATCAGACCGCGCTTCATGAATCACGTGAAATTTTGTCCGGCTGTTGAATTCGCGGACGACCGCCTCGGTCAGCACCTGCTCGATACGAAACGTCTGGCTGTGGCTGACAAAGCCCGGAATCGCGATGATGCGGACGTTCTCCGGCAGTTGCACCGCGTGCCCGGCAGTGTGATAACCACATCCGGCCAGGCTGAGCGCGAGCGCCACCGTCACCGCCCGCAAGCTCATTGAATCTGCCCCCGGGGGCGGGATGCAGTCAGGGCTTCGGCGCACTCGACGGCCGTCAGCGCGCCGATGCGCAGGTTGTCGGCGGACGCCCACAGCCACACGCCATTCTCGTGACTGGCATCGCGGGTCACCGAAACCAGGATGTCTCCCTGCCCGGCAGCGTTCACATTCGTCGGCGAATCCTCCGCGCCCGGGCTCACGACGATATGGTCACCAGCCAGCGCCGTCGAGAAATCCTCCAGCGTCACCGGCTTCTCCGTTTCCAGATACACGGAAAAAGCGTATCCGTGGAAGGTCGGCGCCTGCACCACCAGCAACGCCGGCTCGGTCGCCCCGCGAGCGATCTTCCGGTAGTGCCGCAAGATGCGCTGCGAAACCGCGTCCAACCCAGGCTGGGATCTCGGCCCGTAACGTGCCACCATGTTGAAAGCGACCTGCGTGTCGTAGACGTTCTTGGGCAGTTCCTGGAACGAAAGAAGGTTGACGGTCTGCTCGTGCAGTTCGTCCATCCCCTTCTGCCCGTGCTCCGACGCCGGTTCAAATACGGTGGCGACCGCACGTTGAACCTTGGCGGCCTTTTCGCTCCGCAATACCAGCAGGGCAAGCACGGTGGCGGCGGGGTGAGCCGCGACCACCGGGCCCGGCTGCAATTCCGGAACCACCGGCCGGCCCAAATGCCGCTCGATCCAGGGGGAACGGACGGAAGCCCCATCCTCGTCTTCCAGGGCAAAGGAAGAATCCACGATGGTGCTACCCAGGTCGCGCACCATCTTCCAGTGGCTGCGGGTGCTCTGCGGATCCGAGACGAAAAAGGCGAAGTCCACGCGCTCGAACTGATCGGCCCGGACGGGCTGGATGAAGCTCATTTCGTCACCCACCGCTTCCAATCGGCCGGGGGATTCGTCGTCGTCCAGCAGCCGGACGTCAATCGCCGGGAAGTTGCGGTCTTTCAGGACTTCGTTGATCTCTTTTCCCCTGAGCGTGCCGGCCCCGACAATGGCCACGCGATACAGATGCGTGCCCTTCAGATCAGCCTGGGTGGCGGATTTTAGTGAAGAACTCATGAAGTCTGAGATGCCTCCCGGTACACCGGAGGTGCAGGAGGATTCTTGCGCCGGAAGATCCACTGCAGGCGCCACAACACGCCGGACGCCATATACAAAATGGCGATCGCAAACAGCACGGGCCGCGAGAAGGACCAGATCAGAGCGATCAGCAAGGCGATCACCAGGATCAGGCGGAAGGGACGGCGCGAGCGGAAATCGATGTCCTTGAAACTGTAAAAGCGCCACGTGCTGACCATCAGATAACTGGCGACCACTACCATCAGCAACCAGGTCATCGCCGTCCACCACGAAGTCACTGGCTCCCCAGCGGAAAAGTGCACCACCGCCGCGATCACGCCCGCCGCGGCCGGAATCGGCATGCCCACAAAATATTTCTTACCCGGACGCCCCGGATTTGAAGGCTGCGGGTTTTTCACGATGTTGAAGCGTGCCAACCGGCTCGCGCCCGCCATCAGAAATCCGAAGCAGGCAATCGAACCCAGCTGCGTAATCTTCAAGTGCAGTTCCGGCGTGATGGTGTTGGGCAGCATGTGGAAGCCCCACATCCAGGCCAGGAGCGCCGGAGCCACGCCGAACGTGATCACGTCCGCCAGGGAATCCAGTTCCCGTCCGAATTCGCTCTCCGTGCGGGTCATGCGCGCGATGCGGCCATCGAGTCCGTCAAACAGCACCGCAAACCCAATCGCCCGCGCGGCAAAATCCAGGTGCCACGACTCGGCCATGCTGGCATGCACGGTTTGGAGAATCGCGTAGAACCCGGCGGCGATATTGGCGGTGGTAAACAGCGAGGGCAGCAGATACATCCCCTTGCGCAGCCGTCCGCGCGGACGTTCGTTGTTAGTATCGCGGTTCATGTCGCGGCGTTGGGGGTCCAACTCTTCCATGGTCAGCGTGCCTCCCAGTGCCCCGCCAGGGGGGCTTCGACTGTTTGTGTCACTGGAAGCAGGGCCAGAATCGAAGCTCCGCCTTTTACCCGGTCGCCCGGCTTCACTTGAATGGCGGCGTCGCGATCCAACAGCACGTCTACCCGGGAACCGAACTTGATCAACCCGATCCGCTCGCCGCGAGCGACGGTATCGCCCACCTTGCGGTCAAACACGATCCGGCGTGCCAGCAGTCCGGCAATCTGCTTGAAAATCACGGTGCGGCCCTCGCCTTCGACCGTCACAATATTCTGCTCGTTCTCTTCCGCGGAGTTCGCTCCCATGGCGTTCAGAAACTTGCCGCGCTGATACCGGACGTCCCGGATCACCCCGCCGATCGGCGAGCGATTCACATGCACATCAAACACACTCAGGAAAATGCTGATCCGGGTGCGCGCAATTCCTCCGGCGTCAACCGCCGAGACATCCGTCACTTTGCCATCGCCCGGAGAGACCACGGCACCCGCGTCCGCGGGAATCTGGCGCTCGGGATCACGAAAAAACTGCAGCAGGAACGCCGCCAGCAGCAGCGCCGGAATGGCGTAAGGCCAAGCCGCGAGCCAGGCGATCACGCCCGCCGCCAACAGGCAGCCCACACCATAGAAGTAGCCGTCACGAACCATGGGAATCCCAATGATTATAGTCGGCAACTCAGGAGTGACACAGTGGAATCCCCGGTTCCGGAGCGGCGGGCTGCAACTTTAGACAGGCTTGCCTGGCGCGATCGGCGCCAGTCCCGACCGCTGCCGGCACTCATCCAGCATCGCCGCCGTGCGCGAAGCGCCGACCCGGGTAACTCCGATCGCCCGCACTTCCAGCAGAGCATCGAGTGTGCGGATGCCGCCCGCCGCCTTTACCTGCACGCTGGGCGGCGAGTGCTTCCGCATCAGTTGCAAATCGGCGACGGTCGCCCCGCTCGGAGCATAGCCGGTGGAAGTCTTGACCCAATCCACGCCGATCTCGCCGCAGATTTCGCACAGCCGGATCTTCATCGCGTCGTCAAGATAAGCGTTCTCGAAGATGACTTTGACCTTCGCGCCTCCCGCATGAGTCGCTTGCGTGAGGGTGATTATCTCGTCCGCGACATACTTCCAGTCTCCGCTGCGGGCCTTGCTGATGTTGATCACCGTATCGAGTTCAGCCGCGCCGTCGCCGAGCGCCCGGCGCACCTCCGCCAACTTTACCGAGGTGGCATGCCCTCCATGAGGAAATCCGATCGCCGTGCTCGAGCGAACCGGGCTGCCCGCTAGTAGTTCGGTGCAGCGCGCCGCATAATAGGGCAGAATGCAGACACTCGCCACGCCATACCGGCAAGCCAGCCGGCATCCTGCTTCCAGTTCCGCCTCGGTAAGCGCGGGACCCAGCAGCGAGTGGTCAATCATTCCGGCGATGTCTTGATAGGAGTACGGCAAGGTCATGTTGGCCCCAAGCACTGCGTGAGAGGAAAACAATGCAGCCCCGGAGCGGGAAGGGTAACTGCAATAAAAAAAGGCGCTTACACGCGCCTCATGCATGAACATAGCTACCCGTTCTTATGCCGCTCGCTAAGGTTGACGCCCGACCGTTCAGGCTACCTGGTTCTGCCCCACACGCTGCTGGAATTGCGTCTCAAGATTCAGCATTTGGTCTTTCAGGCGCAGCTTCAGCTTCTTCAGCCTGACTTCTTCCAGTTTTTCGTCTTCGGTGAGGTAGCGCTTCTCGGTGAGGGATTCGAGCCTTTGGGAGTATTGCGAGTGCTCCTGAACCAGCCGTCGAAATTCGTCATGGCTGGCCAGGAGTTGGTCTCTCGGAGTCATTCCGCTGACCTCCTGTTTGTTACTGTACGGTTAAAAAGGTAGCACAGGCCAAAGTCCGGTTCAATGGATTTTCATACCTAGTTTTCCACTATTTGGTAGGCCCGTACGGGGAACGAAGATGCACATAAACCTGTGCAAGAACGGATATTTGAGCCCCAGGGTGCCGCCTTTAGACTCCAGGTTCCCCAACTCGCTACTCGCCACCCGCCACTCGCCTCTCGTACAAGATCGCGTCCTCGGACGGATCTTTGTAGTACTCACGACGGCGTCCCGTCTCCCGGAATCCGTGCTTCTCGTAAAGCCCGCGAGCAGGAGAGTTCGATTCGCGAACTTCCAGCCAAACGGCCGTCCCGCCTGCGATCTGTGCTTGCTGTAGGAGTTCGCGGATCAGG
>PMCH01000008.1 GCA_003154055.1 Acidobacteriaceae bacterium | reverse complement strand
GGGATGCCTTCGAGCAGCGAGTTGGTCATTACTTTGACATCGGGACGGACGCGTAGCAGCAGTGCACCCAAGGCCGCGCCATCGAGCACTCCGAAGGGATGGTTGGCCACCACGACCAGCGGGCCTTTGGCAGGGATATGTTCAAGGTCGGCGGGCTGAACCTGTAACTTGACCTGCATTTCAGCCAGCAGCGTTTCCAGGCGGAAACCCTCTGGCGCAGAGCGCACGCGATGGTACAAGGCGCGCGCTTCGTCCATTGGAATCAGCTTCCCGGCGAATCCCGGAAGCCCCGGAAGGAGCGGCGCCTCGGTTAAGACGCCCTGATCTTCGTCATCCGCAATTGGTATTCTAGGCATAGCCGATTCTCACCAGCCGTGTTTGCGGCCGTGTGAAGGGACGGTTAAACGTTCATGAATCAGTGTTGCCTAAGTGAACTCCCCAAAGATACGAGAAATGAGACACGCCACTGTGACGAAGGTCACTGAACCCTGGGAAGCCCTTCGCAGCGTGAGATTCCAAGTGCAGTGGAAAGTTACAGTTGCGGACGAGTCTGCGGCGAGAGCGCGTGAAGGCGCGCTGAAGAACCAGAGTATACGGGAGCTCAAGGAGCGTAAACGCCTGACGGAAGTATGCACTTTAACCTTGCGCAAAAGACATACTTCCGTCGCCTGATTACGGCAACTGCCCGTGTCCGGTTGTTGATTTCAGTGTCTGAAGGCATAGTGATATGGCCGCCGAAAGGCAACAATTCCTCCCGGCTGGCCCGTGACTCGACCGGAGTCCGGTCCGAGCCGATTCAGGTCGTGAGCGCTACCGCCGACGTCTACGGGAGCCATCTGAAACCGCTTGCTCTCGACAGCACGGGAGCCGACACCTATCGTCGCACCCCTGCTGCAATCGAGTTAATGGAAGAAGCGAACACGTACGCCAAGTTCAGGGGCAAGGTCCAAGACAGTCCCACCGGAGAGCGCGCCAAGCGTTTGCATACGCTTCGCCAGGAGTAGAAGCGCTTGTTCGCATACTCGTATCCAGCCAAAAGCTGCTCCGGGCTCATCAATCTGGGTCGGAAGACAACGTCGGCCCGGCCGTTGTACTTGCTCCAGTCACGCGTCAGAATCCGGCCCTCTGCCTCGAGACGTTGGTAGAGCCGAGTCCCTGGAAAGGGGGTCAGGATGTTGAATGTCGCATTCTGCACTCCTGTCGCCTCGAGGAAGTCCAACGTTTCGCCGAAAATCGTCCGCTCGTCGCCATCGAAACCGAAAACGATACCTACCTGCACCGCGATGCCATGGGAATGAATCCGCTCAATTGCGCGGGCATAGTCGGACACGCGGTTGAACCGCTTTTGCACTTCATTCAGGCTGGCTTGCGAGATTGACTCCAGCCCGACGAACAGTTGTTTGCAGCCGCTTCTCGCGGCCAACTCAAGGAACTCATCGTTCCGAGCAGCATGGATGCTCGCTTGGCTGCTCCACCATTTGCGATGGGGAGCGAGAGCCCTGAACAGAGTCTTAGCGTACTCAATGTCGCTCGCGATATTGTCATCCCACAGAATGATCACCTTGCCCGGGAAAGAGCCGTACTCTTCTGCGACGGCCTCCACGCGTCGCTTGCGCACACGGCCTTGATACATGACCGCGAGCGTGCAGAAATCGCAATGGTGCGGGCAGCCGCGCGTAGCAAACAGGACTCCGCCCGTAAGATCGCGCCGGTGAAACAGGTCTTTCCGCGCCATCGGGGTGTCTTCCAGAGTTGGGGGTTCCGTGGAACAGTACCTCTGGCGATGGCACCCGGCTTCAAATTCGCGGAAGAATTGGGGCCAGTGGGATTCGGCCTCGCCGACGAAGATCACGTCCGCGTGCGCCTGCGCCTCATCGGGCATCAGAGTTACGTGGGGTCCGCCCAAGACCACCGGAGTTCCCCGCTGCCGGAAATGGTCTGCCATGGCATAGGCGTGAGGTGCACTCGGCGTATGAAAGGTAATCGCCACCAGGTCCACTAGCATGCCGAAATCCACCGGCCTCGCCACCTCATCGATATGGATCACCGTCCAATGTGGCGGTGCGAAGGCGGCAAGATACGGCATGGTGATCTGCTGGAAGTTCAGAACGCGAGGACGCCGTACTCTTTGGATCTCTGGCGAGGAAGCTGTGATCAGAAGTAGGGTTCGCACCGAAGTGAACATGTGCTCTGGGTTGTCTCCTGGTTCCCAGCGAGTATGGGCACAGCATCTCGACGAGAATTATCTTGGAGGGTGCCAAGAAGCACTGATACCAGGGCTCCGAGCTGGTCGTCAATTTCGGCGTGCGAAATGGTCTGACCGATCATGCGTGCCAAGATCTTACGTGGGTAAAACCGGGCAAGTCAATGAAAGGTGGGCAGTTGGCGGTCTCTCAGAAGGGTTGCTGTTGAAACATTGCGATTACACCAACTACCTGACCCGGCAGGGCCGTTGGGGCAGTTGTTGGTGCTAACGCCTGGTTAACAACAATTGACTTTAACCGGGTCTGACTGCCATCGTCCAAGAAGTCAGATTGCACCCAGACTCTTTGACTATCTAGATTCCCTCGCTGCGACAATAAGCCTACCGCCCTTTAGACTGCTGCCCTAAGCAGTCACGGGTTACAAACGAGGAATTGTGATAAAGCCTTTGCTCCTTGCTTTCTGTGTTGTCTCTGGATTTGCCGTTCTGCGCCCGCAGACGCCCGACTGGCAGCCATCGCCGGGACATAGGCAAGTGCCAATATGGCCTGACAAGGCGCCGGATGCAGTGCCTATCACGGGGCCAGAGGTCACGACGACGGTGCAGAACCCGGGCGACCCTCCGGCTACCTTTGTTGGCAGAGTCTCGCGGCCCACGATGACGGTCTATTCGCCGAAGGGAAAGAATACGGGCGCTGCGGTAGCCGTGTTTCCGGGGGGTGGGTATTGGGTTCTGTATATGGATCTTGAGGGCTCGGACGTCTGTGACTGGCTGACTTCCAAGGGAATCACATGTGTGCTTTTGAAGTATCGTGTACCGGGCGAGCATCTGTCACCAAGGTCGGGCGCGTACCCCAAATCACCCGTTGCATTGGAGGATGCGCAGCGAACGGTGGGACTGGTGCGATTCCACGCTGCGGAGTGGGGAATCGATCCCCACAAGATTGGCGTGCTAGGGTTTTCGGCAGGCGGGCACCTCGTGGCAGCAGTGAGCACGCACTTCAAGCAGCGTTTGTACCGGGCTGTCGATGCGGCCGACAAAGAAAGCTGCCGCCCGGATTTCGGCGTGGCTCTTTATCCGGGACACATGCTGGAGAACACGTCGCAAGAGTTCGAGTTGAATCCGTATGTTCCGGTCACGAGGCAGACGCCGCCTATGTTTTTGCTGCAGGCTGAGGATGACCCGATCGACACAGTGAAGAACTCGCTGGTTTACTATGCTGCGCTGAAGAAAGTGGGGGTTCCCGTGGAGATGCATTTGTACGCACACGGCGGGCATGGGTTCGGACTGCGGCGGACAAAGTCTCCAATCACGGAATGGCCTCAGTTGGTGGAGAGGTGGCTAGAGACGATCGGGATAACCTCGGAATAGTTGCTCCGCACAGGGAATTGTTGAGGTCTACACGAGCAACACAGACATACGTTTCCCGCTCAAAGTGGGCTTGGAATACGTGCTGTTCGCTGATGATTGGCAGAGAGGCCCGTTAGAGATTGGTACGCCAACCAATTCGGGCACTATCAGCAAGCGTCATAAAACACTGGCCGCAATCGCACGCGTCCGCCAAGCTCGGCGCGGCGGCGAGATGACTGGAAAGGTTTTCTTCGAAAATGGCCCGGTCAAAACGCCTAGCGTGCAGGTAAACGTGACTGGAACCGCGAACTATTCCGCACTGACTGACAAGAATGGCCGATTCCGGATTGCGACGATTCCCGGCGAATACAAGCTTCAAGCCAACCCTGACGGTTGGCTTTTTTCGCCGCCTGACTTCAGCTACGAGAACATCGACCACATCAAAATTCAGAACGGTCAATGCGCTGATGTATGGTTATATGCGACTCCCCAAAAGAAGTCGGCAGCTGCGTATAAATGACTTGGCCAGCGCCTGAAGCACACCGAAAAACTGTGACTGTCGCAAAATCGCACACTCAGAACCCCGTCCGTGGGGTAGGCCAAGGGAGTAGTTGGTGCAATCGCCTGTTACGTAAACGATTCAGACCCGTCTCCCCGCCGAACATTTGGAGTCTTTTTTGTGCAATAAATGTGTTCTCGTTCGTACTTAGGCAGGAGCACTCTAAATGAACACATCGAGAATCAGCGAAACTTCTTCCGTGGCACAGACCGAAAGCCCAGAAGTGTGTCGGCGCATTCGTCTGTCCTGGACCACGTTGCTGCTCCTTATGACAGTGCTCCCAGCAATAAGCCGAGCCCAGACGCAGCAGCAGGTGAGGCCGCGAGGTTCAGATCCAGTTCCAGAGCCTGCCGTATCTGCCGTCCTCGCGGCCTTCGACAAGTACGAAGTCGTCGGCATGCCGGAAGCCCATGATCTGAAAGATGTGGATGATTTCATTCTTTCCCTGATTCGCAACCCGGCGTTTGCAGAAAAGGTGAACGACATCGCAGTCGAGTGCGGCAATTCGCTCTACCAGCCAGTGTTGGACCGTTATATAGCCGGTGAGGATGTACCCTTCAAGGAAGTCCAGAAAGTGTGGCGGAACACGACGCAGATGATGTGCGGATGGTCGGGATTCTTTGAACAATTTTTCCCTGTCGTGCGTGCGATCAATCAAGAACGCCCGCTCGGAAAACGTCTCCGCGTGCTGGCAGGTGACCCTCCCGTTGATTGGGACCAGGTCAAAGACTACGACGATAGGTGGAAATTCGGGGACCGCGAGGCCAGCATCGCCTCCGTGATGGAAAAGGAGGTATTGTCGAAGCATCGCAAAGCTCTCATGCTCTTCGGCACATTTCATCTCTTTCATGGCCAAGAAAAAAGTGCAGTGTCGATCTACGAAAGAGACTATCCAAACCTCACCTTTGTCATTTCTGAACTTGGCTTTTTCGATACGGACTTGCCCACACTGTCCATCAGCCCTTTCGCAATCTGGCCGATCCCATCGCTTGCACGGGCCAAGGGCACGTGGCTCGGTGCCTTGGACTTGGGTCACTTTCTCCCGAATCCGATGTCGATCGACGAGGACTGCAACGTACACAAGGTTGAGTTCCCTAAGAGCCTGCAGAAACCGATGGAAGATCTGGTTGACGCCCTTCTTTACCTCGGCCCTCAGGATTTGAGACTAAGAGAGCAACTGCCCGCTGATATCGCTTTGGATATCGACTACAGAATGGAGCTACAGCGGCGAGAGGCTTTGCCTGGACTTCCTGGAGTAGCGCCCGAGGCGCTATTGTGGGATCGGGAGTGGAATGGGGAGATTGTGAATAGGGCCAGCAGTCCTCTTTTTGTTGTGCCAAAGCCGGATACCGGTATCAAAGGCATCGTGCAGAGTTGTCTCGACCGCAAGAACGGCAGTAGCGCGCCTCAGTGATAGTTGGCGTAAGGTCGCGATTACACGCAATATAAAAAGGCGCCCACTTTGCGGTAGGTTGTGATTGTTGGGATCACCACTTACCAAAAGGAGCGCCGTTATGAAGCAAGAAAAGTATATTGGCATGGACGTTCACCAAGCAACGATCTCGGTTGCCGTCATCGAATACAATGGCAAGCTGACAATGGGATGCATCATGGAGACGAAGGCGGCCACGATTCTAGAGTT
>PMCH01000107.1 GCA_003154055.1 Acidobacteriaceae bacterium | reverse complement strand
CAGCTTCGCAAGCGAAGCTGATGTTCCGCTCGGGATGACAGGTCTATTTCCGTTCCAAACTCGCGTCCAGCGTCAGCTCCGACCCCACCGTGACCATCATCTCTTTGGTCCAAGCCTTATACCCCGCCTTCTCGACGCGGAAGGTGTGCTTGCCCGGTGCAAGGTTGATCTTGGCCGGCGTGAATCCCATGGAGTCCCCGTCAACGAACACCTCCGACAGATACGGTGTCGACCGCACCGTCACGGTCCCGACATTCACCGGAGGCGGTTGCGGGGCAGGCTCGGCTGGCGCGGGGTTGGCCTTGTCGCCTCCCGGCTTTGAGCTGCTCTCCGAGAATCCGACCAGCGATTGCGCGGGCGATTCCATCTGCTCCAGCCGCTTCTTCTCTTCTGGCGTCAGGGGCTGCATCAGCCGAGAAGTCTTGCGCTGGACAAGGTGCAGCCGAACGTTGCCCATCGGCGAGCGCACGTACATGGTGTCGCCCTGGAGCTGTACCTTCACCGGATAGTTCGTCGTCCACTCCTGGGGCGGCGCGGACTCCTCCGGCGTGAGCTCATAGTTGCCGACCAGGAGCTTGTCCATCACATGCACCGAGACGGTGTAAGAGGTCTGGTCCTCGTTGATGGGAGTGTTGACCACCCAGGCCTTGGTCTTGGTCGTGACCGACTTGTGGACGTCCCCGATGCGGCCGTATTGCCAGGGATCGGCGGCAAGGAGAGGGATCGAGGTCAGCACGAGCAGGAGAATGGGCAAAAGGCGCTTCATTGCTTTTCTCAGTCTATCGAAGGGCAGCTTCCTGTAGCCAGTGGTTCGGATCTGGCGCGAGAGCCGAAAGCCCGAAGCTGCTAAACTTCCCGCCATGCCCACGGTCACTTATCTGGAAGCCATCCGCCAGGGAATCTGGGAGGAGATGGAGCGCGATCCCACCGTCTTCTGCCTGGGAGAGGACATTGGCATCTACGGGGGGGCGTTCAAGGTCACCGACGGTTTCATCGATCGTTTCGGGCCGGAGCGCGTGATTGATACGCCGATTGCCGAGATGGCGATTGTGGGGGCGGCGTTTGGAGCATCGTTGACGGGGATGCGTCCGGTGGCGGAGTTCCAGTTCATGGACTTCATCGGATGCGCCTTCAACCAGATCGTCAACATGGTGGCCAAGGCGCATTACCGGTGGGGAGCGCCGGCGCCGCTGGTGATCCGCGGACCGAGTGGCGGCAACGTCCACGGCGGGCCGTTTCACTCGCAGAACCCGGAGATGTGGTTCGTGCACGCGCCGGGGCTGAAGGTTGTCTGCCCGGCGACGGCTTACGATGCGAAGGGGCTGATCAAAGCGGCAATCCGCGATCCGAACCCGGTCATTTTTTTTGAGCACAAATACTTGTACCGGCGGATCAAGGAAGACATTCCCGCGGACGATTACATTGTTCCGCTGGGGAAGGCGCGGGTGGCGCGGGAAGGCCGCGATCTCAGTGTGATTACGTACGCAGCGATGGTATACACGGCGCTCGAGGCGGCGGAGATTCTGAGCAAAGAAGGAATCGAAATCGAAGTGCTCGATCTGCGGACGGTGTCGCCGCTCGATCGGGAAGCGATTGCCGCGACCGTGCAGAAAACGAACAAGGTGATTGTCCTGCACGAGCACGCGCGTACCGGCGGACTGGCGGGAGAAATTGCGGCCATCATCAATGAGGAAGCGTTCGACGATCTGGACGGGCCGATCGTGCGCCTCACATCCCTGGACACGCCGGTACCGTTCTCGCCGCCGCAGGAAGAGTTTTTCCTGCCCAAAGTGAGTGATCTGGTGCGTGAAGCCCGCCGCCTGCACGCGTACTGAGGCGCGACTCACAGTCTCTAGACGTCCCATGCCCCGCCGGACGCCGTTCTTGGATATACTCAGGATTTGCGGAGGATCCGCATGCGCAACTTCGTTCTGGGAATCATCGTTACGGTTTTGATCATCATTGTGGGCGGCGCTGGGCTGGCGCTGCTGGGCTTCCTTCCGACCAACGCCAATACCGCACCCCCGCAAATGGAGCGGCACATCGCCATGAGTGCGCTCGACGCTTCGATGGAGCGGCACGCGCCGCGGGTGAACAATCCTGCGCCGCCGACCGACGACAACCTGATCGAAGGCATGAAGATCTACACCATGAATTGCGCCGTTTGCCATGGTGGTCTCGACCGGCAGCCGGCCGCGCTGGCCAAGTCTTTCTATCCCCCTGCCCCGAGCCTGATCCTCCACCCTCTCGACGACCCGGAGTGGCACGTGTTCTATGCAGTCCGCACCGGCATCCGTTATACCGGCATGCCTGCCTGGGAAAAGGTGCTCTCCGAACCGGACATGTGGAAGGTGACGGCGTTCCTTACCCGGGTGGAGAAGCTGCCGCCGCCGGTGCAGGAGTTCTGGCAGAAGGCCGCCGGGGTCGCTCCGCCCAGCGAAGGTGCAGAGGGTCACGATCACGCCGACCACAAGTAGCGTTGCCTTCCGGTCAATTTTCTTGGTGTGAGACTGGCTTTACGCCGGGGGATAGCTGAAGTTGACCGTGATCACAGTCTGAGTCTGCACGGCGTGGCCGTTGAGGACGTAGGGCCGGAAACGCCACTGCTTTACCGCGGCGATGGCCGCGCGGCCGAGCAGGAAGTATCCGCGGACGAGCTTCAAATCCTGCACGCTTCCATCTCTTCCAATCACCGCCTGGAGTACCACCGCTCCCTGCAGTTTCTGAGCCATGGCGTCGGCGGGGTACGCGGGAGCGACGCTAGAGATGGCGAGGGCACGTTCCGACTCCTCGGTTACAAGAACCGGCTCGCTGAATTGCGAAATCGGGGCCGCCGGCATGGGAGCTGAGACGGGCATCATCTGCGCCGGACCCACCGTGACCACGACCGGAGGGGCGATGGGAGCGGAGCTTCTGAGACTGTCCGGAATGTGGTGCTCGATCCGGGCGGGAGCCTGTTCTTTTGGCTGGAGCTCGGGAGTCGGCAGCGGGAAGTCGAATGCCTTCGGCAGAGGCGTGAGGCCGTCAGGCAGAGTTACGTCCGCGGTCAGGAGCCCGATGTTGGAGCTTTGACCCTTCGGATCCCTCGCGGGTGTTCTGGCAAAATAAGCATCCTGTTGCGCGTCCGTCATGGCCGCGCCGACCGAAGCTCCGCCGGAATGGTTCACGAAGAAGAGCGAAGCAGCCGATTCCTTCAAGACGTGCAGCGCGCCCTCAGGGGTTTGTGCCAAGTATTGCAACGCGGTGCGTGATCTCCACAAGCTCACTGGAACGGCCAGCAGGATCAAGGTCGCGGCGACCGCGCGGAAATTGATGGTGTGCTTCTTCCCGGGTTCGAATACCTCGGAATCGGAGTCCTCGGGAGCGTCCTCGGATGCGTCGCGATCCGAAACCTCTGCCCCGGAACCCTTCGGGCGCTTCTTGGGAAGGTCGGCGGCAATGGAGACAAGGTTCGGATCGTCGGGGTCGGGAGGTGGGGGCGCTTCCTGGTCCAAGTGTGACGCGCGCGAGTCCCCGGAGAAAACCGCGGACTGCAACTGCATTTTCTGATGCGCCTTGGTCAAAACCGCGCGGGCTTCGTCGATCGCAATCGGGCGGTAGATCAGGAAATCAAGCCGGTGATCGCGCTGCTGCTCCGGAGGGGGCTCATCGTCCACGACGGCGATCGCGACCGTGCCCCGGTTCACGCCGGATTCACGGGCGCGTTTTAGCAGGAAGCTGGCCTCCGGTTGGTCGGGCCAGTCCACGATGATGCAGGGAAAGGGCTGCTTCGTTCCTTTTTCGATGGCGGAAAAAATGTCAGCGCAGATTTCGGCGCGCATGCCGCATTCCGCCAGCACTGCGGCGAGCGTCTGGGCGGTCTCGGGGTTCTTTGAGAACAGCAATGCGGTGAGAGCCATCGCGACAACAGCTTAGCGGGATTCGAGCGGGGAGGGCAGGTAACCGGGGGTGCTGGACCAGCACCGAAGTAGGACATCGGAGGGACGAGAAGGGGCCTGTACTTCCGGGAGGCTGGGTTAATGACTGTCAGTCATTGGCGGGAAGACCTTGCCAATTCCGGCCAAAAAAATCCGCCCCGCAGGGCGGAATTCAATCCTGCATGGCTAAAGCTCAGATCTCGGTCCAGTCTCCGGTTAGCTCATGGCGGAGTTTCTCGCTCTGCTGCTGCATCTTGCGCTGCGAATCCTGTAATTTCTGTTGCATCTGCTTGGGGCAGGGTAACTGTCCCCGGAGCTTCTCAATCTCAGGTCGCAGGCGCGCAATTTCCTCATTGGCGTTGCCGACCTCCAGCATGATGTCCGCCGACACCTCGGGCAGGTCCTTGAAGCTTTCTTCCAGCAGAATGCCGGAATCTTTCTTGTCGGGGAGCGTCAGGGTCAGGTTCTGCTCTTTCTTGTCGCGAATCACGGTGACCGACGCCGAGTTATTGGAGGCAGACCGCAGAGCATGGGTGAAATCGGAAGTGTCGCGAACCGACTGGGTGTTCACCTTGACGATAACGTCGCCGGCGCGAAAGCCCGCTTTTTCAGCGCGGCTGCCCTTCTCCACGGAGCGGACGAGTGCGCCACTGCCGTTCTTGACGCCGAAGAACTCTCCCAGTTGCGGCGTGATGTTCTCGACCATCAGACCACTGCGCGCCGAGGAGTGAGCAATGACCACGGACACCGGCAAATCGAAATCCGGGATGACCGGCATGGCGGGCATTTCAAACTTGAACGCTTTGGCATCGGCCCCGGGCGCAACCATTTTCCCGCGGTTTGCGAGCTGGACCTTGAGGGTGAGGGGTTGGCCATCCCGGCTCAGTCCCAGGGTGACAACGCGTCCACCGGGAGTTTCGCGAATCATGCGGCGCAACTGCGCGGCGCTCTCCACCTCAGCCCCGTTCAGGGTCAGGATGACGTCGTGCTCGTGGAGCCCGGCTTTGCCGGCGGGAGCATCCTGATCGACCATGGTGACTTCGGCGCC
>PMCH01000061.1:2690-4326 GCA_003154055.1 Acidobacteriaceae bacterium | reverse complement strand
GTGAATATCGGAATTAAGTCATCCGAAGCGAGCGAGTTGAGGTTGCTGGCCTTGAGGTTCTGCTTTAACAGAACCGGAAGGTTCTGGGTCACGGTGTGGCCGAAGTTCGAGCCGAAGACGCCGATATCGTAGCTGCGGCCATAGCCCATACGAACGACGGTCTTGGGAGTGAGTTGGTACGCGATACCGAGCCGCGGCGCGAAGGCTTTGTAGTCGTTGTTGATGCTGCCGTTTAATCCGTACTTGCCAAATCCCGCGACACGGATGCCGCCGAGGCCGCCGTTATCGACAATGTTAGCAAATCCGCCAGCTCCCTTAGTGTTCACCGACTCGGGGAAGTAGATTTCCCAGCGCAATCCATAGTTGAGGGTCAGCTTGGATGTTACGCGCCAGGTGTCCTGGCCGTAAAAGAACCAACGCTTCTGCCGCTCCGCCGGTGCTCCACCGCCGATAGGGTTGTTTACATAGCGCTGCAGTTGCGAAACCTCGCCCAACAGGAACGTTGCCAGGTCAAGACCGCCGTCGCCTCCGTTGGAGGTGACCTTATGGCTGAAGGTGTATTCTCCCGTGCGGTTGTTGTCGCTGGGGAGGCGCAAGTTCATGGCATACCGGATGTCGCCACCAACCTTGAACTGGTGGTTGCCGTATATCTTCGTCCAGTTGTTGACAAACTGGAATTGCTGCTCGCTTTCCGTCAGCGGGCAGTTGCACCGGCCTACGCCCAAGCCATCACCGAATTGGGAAATCGTGCCGTCCATCAGGAAAGCGCCTAATCCGGCCGTCTTAGGATCATCCGTGTTCGCGTTCGGGATGCCGAAATCGGTCATTGGCGTCCCGCCGGTCGGTTTCGAGGCGGTTGGATTGTACTTGAAATAGCCAAACCGGAAGTCCGTCAGCAGGGTTGGGCTAAACGTCTTGTTGAAGCCCGTCGCCAAGCTGTAGTTGTGTGTGATGGAACTGCCCGACAAGCCGAGCAGGCCCGTACCTGAGCCCCCCAAATCGCCCAGCAACCCCTTACCTGAGAGGCTGTAGTAAGAGAGGCTGAACCGTCCGAAGACGCTCAGCGACTGGCTGGCAGCATAGTCGATGCGGGTATCGAAGCTGTTCTGGCTGAACGGACCAGAGCCGGAGCCCACGAAGTTATTAAACAGAGCGCCGGTTTGCGGAGCGGGAAATTTGGCCAAGATCGCAGCCGCCTGCGGCGAAATCCTGTCGATCGGGATCAGGTTGCCATCAAACGCGGTCCGGCCAGATCCGTCAGGGTTCTCGCTGCTAGCTGGGTCATAGACCTGCCCTCCACCGCTCACACCCGAACCTTCAGCCGAGTACTCGCTCAGATCACAGAACCCGGGGGTTCCGCTGCCCGCATTGGTGGCCGGGTTGCAAGACGACAAAACTGTAGCCGTCGGCAGCGTGAACTGGGTGCTAATACCGCTGGTCTGACGCGTGCCCTGGTAATCGCCGAAAAAGAACAGCTTGTCTTTGATGATCGCGCCCCCGATGGTGCCACCAAACTGCTGCCACTTGGCTTGCGGGATAAAGCGTCCGGTGAGTGGGTTCTTGTCACTTTGAGCGAAGGGATCGCGCGCCTGGAATCCGTCCGACCGGAGGAAGTAGAATCCGCTGCCGTGAAGCT
>PMCH01000061.1:0-2569 GCA_003154055.1 Acidobacteriaceae bacterium | reverse complement strand
ACGGCCACATCGGAGCGGTCCGTCTTTAGCTGTGGCGCCTCACCGGTGACTTCGACAGTCTCGGAAGCTCCGCCGACCTGAAACTGCAGAGGCACGCTGGCATTAGCGTCCACGCTGACGATTACGCCCTTCTGTTGGCTGATCTTGAAACCCGGCGCTTCCGCGCGAACCGTGTAGGTGCCTGCGATCAGGTGGCCAACGGAATAGTTCCCGCTGTCGTTGGTGGTGGTTGTGTCGGAAGTGCCTTTCCCCTCGTCGAGGACCGTCACCTTAGCGTTCGCGACCGCCGCACCTTGCGGGTCCGTCACCGTGCCGATGATGCCGCCATACACCGCTTGTCCCTGCGCGGGTTGCGGCGCCAGTGTCACTACACAAATGCAAACCGCTAGGATCGCGGCGATACTGATGTATTTCGCCATTTCTACTTGCCTCCGCATGTGCTCTCGTTGTAAGTGCGCCGGACTATCATGGTCCGGAGTTGATTTCATGGGCCGCACTAAGCTTACGAAAGAAGATCGATACTTCTGCGATCCTCTGTCCGAGACGGCTAATTCTTTTGGGGGTGATCACGAAACAAAAGCGTTCATTTTCTGACGCTAAGCTCCCACAAGCTTATTTAGGTGCGCGGAGAAAAGTAACCGCTATAAGTTGTGTTGTCAAGAT
Source organism: Acidobacteriaceae bacterium (assembly GCA_003154055.1). Taxonomy (GTDB): domain Bacteria; phylum Acidobacteriota; class Terriglobia; order Terriglobales; family Acidobacteriaceae; genus Acidiflorens. The sequence continues at coordinate 1,906 of PMCH01000061.1, read as the reverse complement.
ACAAATGCAGTCTAATCAGGAATATGAAAGCTTGTAGGGACTGGCGGTTGAGGAATCCAGTTTTACGTAGTTTTGTGTCAACGTAAACGTTAACGTGCTAGAGCTGATGCTATTTTGGGAAAGTCTTGAATCGTTCATCCAATTCCGCGGCCCTTTGAAACTCGCGCTTGGCTTCGTCCGTCAAACCTTTCCGCTGGAGCGCTTGCCCGAGATAATAGTGGGCAGGTGCGTAGTCGGCGGTCTGCTGAGTGGCAGAGCGAAACTGCGAGATCGCTCCGTCCAGGTCTCCCGCATTCATGAGCCTGCGTCCCGAGTTGGTCGAGAATGTTGCCGCCTGGAGAGCGTTCACACTTTTCGCCAACTCCGCTCCGAGCTTGCTTTCGGCTGCGGCGCCGGTCGTGTCCCCCATTTGCCGCAACACACCCGCCAGCGTCGTATGAGCTCCGACAAAATCCGGCTGCAGACGCAGCGCTTCCCGCAACGCGCTCGCGGCCTCCGGCAAGTTTCCTTGTTGTTTGAGAACCGTGCCGAGTGTGTAGTGCGCCTCGGCGTAGTCGGGACGAGTTTTGATCGCGGCGCGCAATTCTTCGACTGCGCCTGCAAATTCACCTTGTTGCCAGAGCGTCACGCCCAGCGTGTAGTGCGCGTCGGCTTGGGCGGGATCAAGCTGCGCCGCCTTTTGAAACTCAGCCACCGCCGCCGGCAACTGGTCCTTGAGCTTGAGCGCCAGGCCGAGGTTGTAGTGCAGGGTCGCATCGTCGGGCGCTCCCCGAATCGCCGCCTGGAATTCACTGATGGCGGCGTCGAAATCCGCCCTCTGCAAATAGGCAATGCCCAGGTTGCCGCGATACCCGCTGTCTTCCGGCTGAATCCGCAGTGCCGCCTGAAATTCCGGGACGGCACTTGGCGCGTCTCCCCCCTGAATCAGCGCCAACCCGAGATTGTTATGAGCGTCGGCATTTCCGGGCTGGGTCTCCACTACCTGGCGAAAAGCGGCCACTGCGCCGACCGCATCTCCCTTTCGCTGCAGCGCGAGCCCGAGCTGCGTCTGCGCATCGTTCAGCGCGGGCTGAAGTTTGACCGCGGCCTGCAACTCGCGAATCGCGCCTTCGCTGTCTCCCTTGTCGCCAAGAACGCGCGCCAGATAGTAGTGCGCCTGCGCATTTTCAGGAGCCAGTTCCGCCGCGCTCTGCAGGAGTTGCCGCGCGTCATCGAGTGAGCGCTGCTTCCACCGCACCACTCCCAGATGAAGCTTCGCCGCGACAGAGTNNCCAGTTCCGCAGCGCGCTGCAACTCGGCGATCGCGGCCGGCAGCTCCTGACGGAAGCTCAGCGCCCGGCCGAGCGTTCGGTGGGCCTCGGCGTCGTTGGGGGCGAGTTTCACCGCGGTTCGCGCTTCACTGGCCGCACCTTCGGTGTCTTTCCTGGACGATAACGCGTTGGCAAGATTGATGTGTGCCTGCACGAAATCCGGATTCAACTTGATTGCCAGGCGGAATTGCCCGATTGCCTCTTCGAGCTTGCCTGTCTTCATCAGCACCCAGCCGAGCGAGTTGTGCCCCTCGGGAGCGTTGGGCGCCAGGCGCACCACCTTCTCGAACGCCGAGCGTGCCGCCGCAAGATCGCCCCCCTGCAGGGAACGGATGCCCTGCTTGTAAAGACTGTCGACCGCTGGCTTGTCCGACGCTTTCTGTCCGAGGGCGGGTAACGCAAGCGCAACGAGAACGAGCAGAGCCCCCAGGATTCGGATTCGAGGAGAAGTGGTGGAAGTCAAGGGAATGCCCGTGAAATGAGAAGTCACGCGAAACCGACTCTCGCAAATCTTACTATGCCGCCGCCCGCGGCCAAACACTCAGCCTATCTTGACGAGGTGAGAACAGCAGGGGATGAACGGCACGCGAGTTTCT
>PMCH01000056.1 GCA_003154055.1 Acidobacteriaceae bacterium | reverse complement strand
CAGATCCCGAGAATGTACGAGGCATCCACATTGGCGCGTGGGAACCAGGACTGAACCTTCTCCAGGTAGGGAATGGCCTCGGCTGGGCGGCCGGCCAGATAGGAGGAGAGGCCGAGCAGTTGAGTGGTCTCACGGTCGTCTTTGTCTTCGTCCAGAGCCTTCTTGAGAGCAGCAATTGCCTGCTGGTAGTCGCCCTTTGCGTAGTAAGCGGTCCCCAACTCGCGCGTGAGTCCTTTCAAGCCAGGTTGAGTCGTTGAGAGTTGCTGGAGTTCCGCGATTGCCTGATCGTATTTGCCTTGCTGAACTAGTTTTCTTGCCTGCAGGAACTCGGCCCCGGCCGCTTCAGCGGTGGTCGGGGCTGCGGAAGGTTTTAGATCCTTTGGTTCTTGTGCGCCGGGCTCTTGTCCGGCGGACATGGCCGCCAGCAGGATCATGGCGAGAAGGTTCTGCGCAAACATATTGGTCACCATCGGAAGTTCGTCCGATTAAAACACAAAAAAATGAGGGAGTCTGAAGAGACTCCCTCCAAAAAACCCGTCGTTACGCCGGGTCTAGAAATTGAACCGCAGCGCGAACTGCAGGCCGCGCATGCTGGTTCCGTTCTCCAGGCCCGTGATCTTCCCGTTGTTGCCGCCCTGACAGTCAACGCAATTGTTGGCGCCATTGTTTCCGCTGAAAGCGTACACCGGGTGGTTGAACACGTTGAAGGCGTCAAACACGAACTTAGCCTTGAACCTCTCCGTGATCGAGAAGTTCTTCGACACCGACAGATCGGAATAGAACCCCGCCGGTCCATGGTATGTGTTCCGGCCCACATTGCCGAGCGCACCACAGGCAGGAAGAGCGAAGGGAGCCGAGGTCGGGCGGTCCAAAGTACACGTGTCCGTTCCTACCGGTACTCCGCTGAGGTCAGGATAGATCACTTGCGCCACCGGCGTGAAGTACACGATGGAGTGGTTGACCGGGTCCAACTTGCCCACTCCCGTGTGGAACGAGCCTGCAACCTTGTCGGGACGGCACGGCCCGGCATCGGAAACCGCACCACAATGGCCGATAGTAGCGGTCCACGGCAGACCGCTGCTCCAGTTGGTGGTGTTGCTCAACTGCCATCCCCCCACCAGATAGTCCAAGCCCCTGCTGATATCTCCCAGGTACGTCTTGCCCTTACCGAAGGGCAGTTCGTAGACTGTGTTGATTACAAACACTTGGTTGCGATTGAAATCAACCGGTCCCCACGCGTTTGAATGGCTGATCGCGTAGTAGTTGTCCGAGTAGTTGTTGGCGTGAGAGTAGGTGTAGTGCGCCAGGAACTGCAGACCCTTGTTGAACCGCTTATCCACTTTGGCCTCAAACGCGTTGTAGGTGCTGGCGGCGTCGTTTCCGTAGTAGTTTCCAAGGTCAAATCCAATCCTACTGCAACCATCAATCGGATCGAACGTGCCGCACAGCGGCCGGCGCTGGTTCTGCGGATCTGTAGCCTGGAATCCTCCAAGCACATGGTTTCCGTCGCCATCTAGCACCACCACATTCGTTCCGGGCCCCACTGCCGTCGGATTGATATCGTAGTTCGGTCCGTTACCGACAAAGCCGTGCGTGCCCTTGCTGCCCACATAAGAGACTTCCGCGGAAATGGTGTTGGTGACCTGACGTTGGACGGTGACGTTCCAGGCATCCACTGCGGGCAGGGTTTGCCGGATGGGACGGAGGTGCGTGCCAGAGAGGCTAGAGGTGAGCGGGATCAGTCCGTCGGACGGAATCTCCGGGAAATCCGCTGCGATGGGTCCTTGTGCCAGAGTGAATATCGGAATTAAGTCATCCGACGCGCCGGCGGGAAGGTTGCTGGCCTTCAGGTTCTGTTTCAGCAGCACGGGAAGGTTCTGGGTCACGGTGTGTCCGAAGTTCGAGCCGAACACCCCGATATCGTAGCTGCGGCCGTAGCCCATGCGGACCACGGTCTTGGGGGTGAGCTGATAAGCGATGCCGAGCCGCGGCGCGAAGGCTTTGTAGTCGTTGTTAATGCTGCCGTTCAATCCGTACTTGCCAAATCCCGCGACACGGATGCCGCCGAGGCCGCCATTATCGACAATGTTAGCAAATCCGCCAGCTCCCTTAGTGTTCACCGACTCGGGGAAGTAGATTTCCCAGCGCAATCCATAGTTGAGGGTCAGCTTGGATGTTACGCGCCAGGTGTCCTGGCCGTAAAAGAACCAACGCTTCTGCCGCTCCGCCGGTGCTCCACCGCCGATAGGGTTGTTTACATAGCGCTGCAGTTGCGAAACCTCGCCCAACAGGAACGTTGCCAGGTCAAGACCGCCGTCGCCTCCGTTGGAGGTGACCTTATGGCTGAAGGTGTATTCTCCCGTGCGGTTGTTGTCGCTGGGGAGGCGCAAGTTCATGGCATACCGGATGTCGCCACCAACCTTGAACTGGTGGTTGCCGTACATCTTCGTCCAGTTGTTGACAAACTGGAATTGCTGCTCGCTTTCCGTCAGCGGGCAGTTGCACCGGCCTACGCCCAAGCCATCACCGAATTGGGAAATCGTGCCGTCCATCAGGAAAGCACCTAATCCGGCCGTCTTAGGATCATCCGTGTTCGCGTTCGGGATGCCGAAATCGGTCATTGGCGTCCCGCCGGTCGGTTTCGAGGCCGTTGGATTGTACTTGAAATAGCCAAACCGGAAGTCCGTCAGCAGGGTTGGGCTAAACGTCTTGTTGAAGCCCGTCGCCAAGCTGTAGTTGTGTGTGATGGAACTTCCCGACAAGCCCAGCAGGCCATTGCCCGAGCCCCCTAAATCGCCCAGCAACCCCTTACCTGAGAGGCTGTAATAGGAGAGGCTGAACCGTCCGAAGACGCTCAGCGACTGGCTGGCAGCATAGTCGATGCGGGTATCGAAGCTGTTCTGGCTGAATGGACCCGAGCCGGAGCCCACAAAGTTATTGAAGACGTTGCCGCTCGGCGGAACAGGTTGCGGAGTAGGAAACTTGGCTAAGATAGCAGCCGCCTGTGGCGAAATCCTGTCGAGCGGGATCAGGTTACCGGCGAATGCTGTCCGGCCAGCCCCTGTGTTCGGATCGCCCGTATTTGGGTCATAAATCTGCCCGCCACCACTCACGCCGGAACCATCAGCCGAGTACTCGCTCAGATCGCAGAAGCCAACTGTACCGCTCTGCGCGTTCGTGGCCGGGTTGCAGGACGACAAAACCGTAGCCGTCGGGAGCGTGAACTGCGTGCTTATGCCGCTGGTTTGTCGCGTGCCCTGGTAATCGCCGAAAAAGAACAGTTTGTCCTTGATGATCGCGCCCCCGATGGTGCCACCAAACTGTTGCCACTTGGCTTGCGGGATAAAGCGTCCGGTGAGTGGGTTCTTGTCACTTTGAGTGAAGGGATCGCGCGCCTGGAATCCATCCGATCGGACGAAGTAGAATCCGCTGCCGTGAAGCTGGTTGCTGCCCGACTTGGTCACTCCTGTGACCAGGCTGGCGACGGCTTTGCCGAATTCTGCGTCGTAGTTCTGCAAGGCGACCTTGGCTTCCGTAACTGCGTCCAAGTTCGGATTGATCACGATAATTCCAAGAATTGGGTCCTGGTTATCGGTTCCGTCCAGTTCGAAGCCGGTGCCGCTGAAATGTTGCCCTTGCGAGAAGATCTGCTGGCCGCCTTGTGGATTCTCGGTGGCGGCGTGGCTCCAGCCGACGAGTTTCTGCGAACCCGGCGAGAGCAATTGAATCTGGGTGAAGTTGCGGTTGAGGATGGGTAGGTCCTCAACGTATCTTTCGTTAAACTGTACGGCCACATCGGAGCGGTCCGTCTTCAACTGCGGCGCCTCACCGGTGACTTCGACCGTCTCCGAAGTTCCGCCGACCTGAAATTGCAGAGGCACGCTGGCATTAGCGTCCACGCTGACGATCACGCCCTTCTGTTGGCTGATCTTGAAACCCGTCGCTTCCGCGCGAACGGTGTAGGTGCCTGCGATCAGGTGGCC
>PMCH01000257.1 GCA_003154055.1 Acidobacteriaceae bacterium | reverse complement strand
GGCATGAGTTCGGCGACGGGCTGGTCGAGAACGTCTTCCGATGGCTCGTCGGGGGAAACGTCAGATTGCTCGGCCTCGGAAACCTGATTGCCGCAGCGGGCCCGGGCTGTGATCTTTCCGTCCGTAAGCAGCAGATCGCCCGCCGGGAGCAGAACCTTCTTGTGAGTCCAGAACACACGATTATGCATGCGGTACGACAGGTACACCGCGCGCGCGGCACGGGCACGGATCAGCCGGGCGCGACGATACTCGAAGCCCGCAAAATGCCGGGCAACAACGTAATCGCGCGCGGCCATTTCGCGAAGTTGGTTCGCATCCTCGACTCCGCCGGGAATAACCGAATAGGGATAAACCCGGCGCTTCCCGGATGGGGCCTTCCGCGAACCGGTTTGCGCCGCGGTCAGGGCGACATTGCCGCGGACATCGCTGCGTGCCCAGAAAGATTCCGGCAACAATTGGGTGGAGTGCACGGTGGGAAGCCCGAAATGCCGGGCCGCGCTCTGCCAGCAAGCGGCCGCCAGCAAGAGCATCAGACCCGCCGCGAGCACGGTTCTCCGGGTCCGCAGCCGTCGCCGATACCAGGCCCGCCGCCTGCGCACTTCTCTTACGACAACCGGGTCGCTCAAACGCGCTCCTCTATCTATGCGGGATTTTGGCTGGCAGTGGCGGAGTTACCCAGGGAGAGGCATGCCAGGATCCAACACCGGATAGCCCGGGGGCGAGCGATCCGAGTGCTTAGTCCCGTAGTCGAGCCAGTTTAGCAGAACTCCAAATGCAATCTCACCAGAAATTCACGAGCGACTGGAGGCTGCTTCGATTGTTCGCAACTAGGCAAAAGTTTGCAACCCCCGCTTCGGCGGAAACAGCAGTGGCCATGGACGGGCGGAACGGCCTTCAGTTCACGGTCAAAGATCCTGAAGGCACGATAACGACGAGGGCTCAACCGACTCTGCCCAACAAGATCTAAGGTTTGGTGGAGCTGGCCGGGATCGAACCGGCGACCTCATCGTTGCGAACGATGCGCTCTCCCAGCTGAGCTACAGCCCCACGGCAGCGGGTCGCTGAGTGGATGTTTTCGATTTTACCAGTCTCCCTCCGGATTCGCCTATACGCCGGAGAGAAACCGTTCGGTGAACCGATCTTCCTTCCTAACCGCGACGGAAATTCGAGGCCCTCCCAGCAAACCTAACCACGGCAGTCCGGCATCCATCTAGACAATCGGTCACGATTGCAGGGAAGAGTTTGCTTGGGGAAGAAATGTGCTGCCATTCCTGAGGCCGCATGCCCGGGCAGATCGCGCGGGGCGTCGCCTCTCCGTGGACAGTTCAATTCGTTGAAGATTTCGCCACTGGTCCATTTTCTTCTGGAGAGAGGTTCGTATGGTTCAGTTAAGGGTAGTGCTGCTGCTGAGTCTGATTTTTTTCGCAGCGACCGTTCTAATCAGCCTGAACGGTTGTGGTGGAGTCAGCGGAGGGGGCAACCACAATCCACCGCCACCCGGCAAGATCAAGCACGTCGTCATCATTTTTCAGGAGAACCGCAGCACCGACAACCTGTTCCACGACTCTGTGCTGATCAACCGCGGCGCGGACATCGCCAGCAGCGGACAAATCTCCACCGGACAGACGGTCCCGCTGACGCCGGTGTCGCTGGTGACAGCCTACGATATGGCGCACAATCACAAGTCGTTCCTCGGCGCCTGGAACAACGGCGCGATGAACGGAGCGGATCAGGATGTTGTCTTCTGCCAGGACGGCGGTTCGGATTGCGCGCCGCCCAACCCGGAGTATCAATACGTAAACCCGTCGGAGGTCCAGCCCTACTTCACGCTGGCGGAGACCTACACGTTTGCCGACCGGATGTTCCAAACCAACCAAGGGCCCAGTTTTCCAGCGCACCAGTACATTATTTCGGGAACGTCGGCGATCGCGGAGAAAAGCAAATTCGATGCTTCGGGAAATGTGTTCAACGGAGGTAACGTCGCCGGATGTGCCGCGCCCCCGGATGTGCTGGTGAAGATCATCGACACGACCGATCCCAATCCGGACACGAACGACACCCAGACCATGTATCCATGCTTTGAGCATCCCGCGCTGACCGACCTGCTGGATGCGAGCAACCTCAACTGGAAGTACTACACCCCGGCGGCGGGCTCGATCTGGACCGGCCCGAATGCGATCCAGCACATGTGCGGACCCAACCAGCCCCCGCCGAACGGAACGGCCTGCGTCGGGGCGGAGTGGACCAACCATGTAGTGCTGAAGCAGACGCAGGTGCTGAGTGACATTGCCGCGGGGCAACTGGCAGCGGTGACTTGGGTGATCCCCAATGGGAAGTCCTCGGACCATGCCATGTACACAGATGGTTCCGGACCGTCCTGGGTGGCATCGATCGTCAATGCGATCGGCACCAGCCAGTACTGGGCCGATACGGCGATCCTCATCACCTGGGATGACTGGGGCGGCTGGTACGATCACCAGCCGCCGTCGTCGATTTTCAACTCCTATGAATATGGGTTGCGGGTGCCGTTGATCGTCGTGTCTCCGTACGCAAAGGCAGCCCACATTTCGCATGTGAACCACGATTTCGGGAGCCTCCTGAAATTCATCGAAACGGTGTTCAGCCTGCCCACGGTGGGGCCCGGAGACGGGTACGCGGACTCCCGGGCGGACGATCTGTCGGATTGTTTCGACTTCAACCAGAGTCCACTGCCGTTCACCACGATCGCGGCTCCGCTCGACGCTCAGTATTTTCTGAATGACAAGTCGCCGCCGACGCCGCCGGACAACGACTAGTTACCTGTGACCGGGATCACTTTCCCATGTTTGCCGCTTCCGGTAGAGTACCCGTTAGATATGGGTGAGTTTGCCATTCTGACGAATCGCAAGCGGGCGATCGTGGCGCTGGTGCATTCGGTCATTTTTCTGCTGATTGCGGCACGGCAGATGCAAGTCTCAGCGCCGGCCGCAGGCATCTGGATTCCGTCGGCTGTAACGTCAGGGACGTGGGCCCTGTGTTCGATTTATTGCGTTGTGTCGGGCATTCTGGCGTGGCTGTTTACGATTTCTCGCGCGTGGGTTGAGAGGATTTACTTCGGGCTGTGCACGGTCAGTGCAACCTCGGGGCTTCTGCGAACGGTGGTAGGGGACCACGCTTTCCACGCCGGACTCTACATCCGAGTCATCATGCTGAGCACGGCGGTTTTCGTCGGTATAGCGATTGTGCGAACCCACTCGGACATCGGCGCTCGCACTTCGGAGTTCGCAGCGAGTGCGGAAACAGCGGATTCCGAATGACGGGCCCCGAGCACCGCAAGCCCATCTACCCATCTATAATCTGACTGTGAGCACATCGCAGTTACAACAAGTCGCCACGGCGGACTTCCCTACCCGCTGGGGACATTTCCGCATTCACGGCTTCACCATGCCGGCCGAGAACGGCGCGGGGAAAGCGGAAGAGGCGGTGGCGCTGGTGATGGGCAACGTCCAAGAGGGGCCGCCGCTGGTGCGTATTCACTCGCAGTGTCTAACCGGCGACGTGTTTGGTTCCCTGCGTTGCGACTGCCGGCAACAACTGGAAATGGCGCTCGCCATGATCGCCGAGCAAGGCGCGGGCGTTCTGATCTACGAGCAGCAGGAGGGACGCGGCATTGGCCTGATGGCGAAACTGCAGGCCTATGCGCTGCAGGACGGCGGCCTGGACACGGTCGAAGCCAACGAGCGACTCGGCTTCAAGGCCGACCATCGGGGCTTCCAGACGCCCGCTGAAATTATCAAGGCGCTAGGCATCACGCAAGTGCGCCTGCTCTCGAACAATCCTGACAAGGTTGCCGCGTTGGAGCGGGCTGGGATCACCGTGACGGAGAGAGTTCCGTGCGAGGTGGCGCCGACGTCCCACACTGAGGACTACCTGAAGACCAAGCAGGAAAAGATGGGGCACTTGTTTACGAAGCGGTAAGGGGCTCGGAAAGACTCAATCTACCCAGGTAGACGACCACAGGGGCTGAAGCCCTTTTCACTGGGCCTTACGCGGCCCTGAAGGGCCGCTCTTCCACGGTGATCCGTGCATCCGTGAATGTTTCCACAGCTTGCCAGAGTCACGCCAGGGCAAGGCGCCCGAGAGCTTTCAGTTGTTGCAGCCATGGCTTCCAGATGCGGGCGGTGCGCCGGCGCTACCCTCCAAACGCTATCTCAACAACCGGCGGAGTTCGTGTTGGTTTCTTGCCGGAAGTCCGCGGAGCGCCGCGCGGGCCAGCGCGACATACACCTCTCGAGCACGGGGAACTTTCCTCAGCACCGCGAGATGCTTGGCCACCGTGGCTGCGTCCCCGCGAATGATCGGACCACTGAACGAGCGTTCCGGACCGAGTGCCGAGTAATTCGCCAGCGTCTGCCGGATGATGGGAAGACTCATGCGGCGCGACGTTGGCTTCGTGAGCCCCGCAGTCTGGGCTGCGTCTTCAAGCGTGACAAAAAAAGCCAGCAGCAGCGGCGAGGTTAGCGTCGCCCAGGCATGGTAGGCGGCTTTGCGGGAAGCGGGGAGCAGGAAGCTTTCGCCACCGAGATCGCGCACGATCCGGCGCGCGATTCGGATTGCCGGGGCGTCGCCTTCCAACGCGAATGTCACACCTTC
>PMCH01000145.1 GCA_003154055.1 Acidobacteriaceae bacterium | reverse complement strand
CGCGCCCATGCGGGGATGCGCGCCCTGGTGCTTGGTGAGGTCAATCAATTCCGAGGCCTTCCCTACTCCGCGAATCGCTGCTTCCTGGATGGGATCGCGTTCCCCCACCAGGGTGATGACGCAGCGATTGTGATCGGCATCCATTTCGCGGTCGAGCAGGTAGACGCCGGGAATCTTCATGGCATCGATAATGGCGTCAACTTTCGCCGTATCGCGGCCTTCGGAAAAGTTAGGAACGCATTCGACAAGAGTGCTGGGCATACGCGAGAAGGATAAAGGCCCGTGACGTGCCCCGCAACTCCAGCGGGGTTGGCAAGCCGCGCACCTCAATTCAAGGCGAATCAGCAGTGGGACCTGTAGCGTCCTTCCGCCTCCGATATCATGCAGTTTATGGCCTCCCCGGGCGGAACTTTGCCGCGCAGACCGACTATTGGCGTTTTTGATTCCGGCGTAGGCGGCCTGACCGTCCTGCGCGCGCTGCTGGAACGGATTCCCGACGCGGACTATCTCTACTTTGGCGATAGCGCCCGCCTGCCTTACGGATCGAAATCGGCGGCGACGGTCGCGCACTATGCGGTCGGAGCCGCGCACTACCTCCAGGATCGTGGCGCCGAGTTGCTGGTGATCGCCTGCAACACGGCGACCGCACTGGCTCTCGACCAAATCAAAGCGGCCTCGCGCGTCGGTGTGATCGGCGTGGTCGAACCCGGCGCGCAGGCAGCGGCCGCCGCCAGCCGGAACCGCAGAGTCGTCGTCATTGGCACCGAGGCGACGGTCAGCAGCCATGCCTACCGTCGAGCCCTTGAGGCAAAAGGCATTGCCGCGCGAGAGAAGGCGTGTCCCCTGTTCGTGCCGCTGGTGGAGGAGGGATGGGTGGAGCATCCGGTCACCGAGCAGGTAGCCCGCATCTACCTGTCCGAGGCGTTTGCAGACGATTTTCGCGAATCAGACGTGCTCGTCCTCGGCTGCACGCACTATCCGTTGATAAGGTCTTTGCTGGGACGTGTCGCCCCCGAACACGTCACGATCGTGGACTCCGCTGAATCCACCGCCCATGCCGTCGCTGAACAATTGCAAGTGGCGCCGATCGAGAGCGTTCGTTCCCATGAGCGACGGGCATATCCGCGGCTCAAGTTTTTTGCCACCGACTCAGCGGAGAAATTCCGCAAGATGGGCACGAGGTTCTTGGGGCATGCGGTGGAAGATGTGGAGCACGTGGATCTGAAGGAGTAGGCTTTCGGCTTTCGGGACCCCCAACGCGACCTGCTTGGGTGCAACAGATCTGCCGGCGCCACACAAACAAAAACGGTCGCTTGCGCGGCCGTCACTTTGTCCAAAGAAACAAAACTCAGTACAGCCGGAAGGTGACCTCAACGTTGATCTGCACGGCAACCGGGCGGCCATCTTTCACCGCTGGCTCGAAGCGCCAGGTCTTCACAGCTTCGATCGCTTTCTCATCCAATCCCAAACCGAGCGTGCGGGCCACTCTCACGTCGCGCGGCTTGCCGTCCGGTCCAACCACCAGCCAGAGCACGCACACGCCCTGATATTTTGCTTTGCGGGCTTCTTCCGAATACTCGGGATCGGGAGAGAAGACCGCTTTCGGAGCTGAAACACCACCGCCGACACGGAACGCGCCGCCACCCGTACCGCCGCCGTGGCCGGGACCGAATCCGGGACCTTCACCGGAACCCACGCCGCCGCCGTTCCCAGATCCAATCCCGCCGCCCGATCCTGTTCCATTCGAGGGCAGTCCCGAGGGCAAGTGCGAAAGCGGATCGCCCAGGTTCGGCATGTTGTTCGATGCCAGGTGAACCTGGGGCGGGATCACAATGGTTGGTTCCATCGCCAGCTTCGGATGCTCGTTCCGCACGACCACCATGGGAGGCGTGAACTGCTCCATGGCCTGCTTCGGCAAGCGGCCTTTCGAGGCCTGGAATTTGTCGCGGTCGCCACCGCCGCCACCACCACCCGTCAGGGTTTTGGAAGGCTTCAGGACCGGCAAATCATCGGGCGCAACCAGCACAATGCTGTCTTGCTTCTTGATCTCCGCAACGACTCTGCGTCCCAGCATCGTGCCGCCGATCAGGGCGAGCAGGGCCAGAATGTGTACCATCGTCGAACCGAACGCGCCGCGTCCCTTGTAGTTGTAGAACCCCCAGATGTCCTTGACCGGAACCGGCTTCGAGGTCAATACCAGGGGTGGAAGCTTCTTGGGGAAAAAGTATTCGTCAATGCCTCGGAACAGACTCTTGTAGAGCGGTTCGTCGAGAATTTCATCCTTCAGGAGAAGGTTGAGTTCGGGCTCGACGGGCTGACTTTGTTCAGCCGGATTCTTCGGTGTCTCGAAATTCGCGGTCGCCATAATTTCCCGAATTCTCGCCCCTGCCTTCCAGTTCGGGGGAATTGCATCCCGTCAAGCTCGGCCCACGCATGCATCCCCTATAACATTTGATGGTGACACAAGCTCACCGGGCTCTGTTTTCTTTCGATTAGATGCGCGAACTCTTGAGTCTGTCAAAAATTGTAACGCTTTTTCTCAAACCGATACAGTACTTTTCAAATCCCTGGTACCCGTCACCTCCCCAATAGACGTGTACTTCCGCGCTTCGTATACTGAAAAGATTCAACTATTTGGGAGAAAGTTGCCTGTGCCGATCGACCTTAAATCCAGCATCAACCTGCCCAAGACTGACTTCCCCATGAAGGCGGGCCTGCCTCAGAACGAACCCAAAATGCTGGCTTGGTGGGAGCAACAGCGGATTTACGACCGCATCCGGGAGGCCCGGAAGGGGGCACCGACCTACATTTTGCACGACGGGCCTCCCTACACCAGCGGCCCGATCCATCTGGGCACCGCCATGAACAAGTGCCTGAAGGACTTCGTGGTCAAGTCCAAGACCATGTCTGGGTTTGACGCTCCCTACGTGCCGGGCTGGGACTGCCACGGGCTGCCCATCGAAATCAAGGTCGACAAGGAACTGGGTGGCAAAAAATTGCAGATGCGGCCCACGGATGTGCGGGCGGAGTGCCGTAAGTACGCCCAGAAGTTTCTGGACCTTCAGCGGGAGCAGTTTAAGCGGATTGGGGTTTTCGGCCGCTTTGAAAAACCCTACGCCACGATGAACCACGAGTACGAATCGGTGGTGCTGAAGACCTTCTTCTCGTTCTACGAAAATGACTTCGTCTACAAGGGCCTGCGCGCCGTGTACTGGTGCATGCACGACGAGACCGCGCTCGCCGAAGCCGAGGTCGAGTACGAGAACCACACCAGTTCGACGGTGTGGGTAAAGTACGGGTTGCTGGATGATCCGGCGAAGCTCGACGCTTCGCTCGCGGGAAAGAAAGTTTCGACCATCATCTGGACGACTACCCCTTGGACGCTGCCGGCATCGATGGCGGTCGCGTTTCATCCGAATGAAGAATATGTCGGCCTGGAGTCGGGCGGTGAGGTTTACATTGTCGCGGCGAAGCTGGCGAAGGATGCGGCCGAGAAATGCGGACTGGCGGATCCCAAAGAACTAGCGCACTTCCCCGGTCGGAAGCTGGAGCGGCTTGACTTTCAGCATCCGTTCCTGGAGCGCAAAGTTCTGGGAGTGCTCGCGGACTACGTCACCATGGACACCGGGACGGGAGTGGTTCACACCGCACCGTCCCACGGCGCGGAGGATTTCGCCACCGGCATGAAGTATGGCCTCGACGCCACCAGCAACGTGGACGAAAAGGGCATTATGCGCAACGGACTGCCTGAGTACGACGGCAAGCGAGTGTGGGACGCCAATGCTCCGATCATCGACCTGGTGAAGCGGCGGGGAGCGCTGCTGCATACGGAAAAGACGGAGCACTCGTATCCTCACTGCTGGCGCTGCCATAATCCGGTGATCTTCCGGGCCACCGAGCAGTGGTTCATCTCGATGGAAACGCCGATGCCGGGCGGTAAGTCGAAAGAAGACACGCTGCGCACGCGCACGCTCGAACGAATCAAAGAAGTGAAATGGGATCCGGCGTGGGGCGAAGAACGGCTCGCCAACATGATTCAGACCCGCCCGGACTGGTGCATCTCGCGCCAACGCGTTTGGGGCGTGCCAATCGCGGTGTTCTTGTGTGAAACCTGCGGCAAGCCCCTGAACGACCATGCGGTCAATCGCAAGGTGGTCGACCTGTTCGCTCGCGCGGGGGCGGACTCGTGGTTTACGCCCGAGTCGGATGGGATTGTTCCTGCCGGAACGAAATGCCCGCACTGTGGCGGCACACAGTTCGAAAAAGAAACGGACATCTTCGACGTGTGGTTGGAATCGGGCGCGAGCTATCTTTCGCTGGTTGCGGCAGAGCCTGCTTATCCGTGGCCTTCAGATCTCTATCTGGAGGGCGGGGACCAGTACCGCGGGTGGTTTCAGTCTTCCCTGCTCTGCGCGATGGGCACGCATGGCACGCCGCCCTACCGCGGAGTGGTCACCCCGGGCTGGACGCTCGACGAAAAAGGCCAGGCGATGTCGAAATCGCGGGGCAACGACGTGGATCCAGTCGACATCGCAAATCGTCTGGGTGGTGAGATCGTTCGTCTATGGACGGCTTCTGTCGACTTCCGCGAGGACGTAGTCGGCTCGGAAGCGCTCATGCAGCGGGTGGGCGAGAACTACAAAAAGATCCGCAACACGTTTCGCTACATCCTGAGCAATCTGGGAAACTTCGACCCGCAAGCCGACGCGGTTCCGTTCAGCGAGATGGAAGCGCCCGACCAGTACATGCTGCGACAGGCTTGCGGGATGGCGGCGGAGGTCAAGCAGTCGTACGACGAGTTTGCCTTCCACAAGATCTATCACCGGGTGAATCACTTCTGCATCGTGGATTTGAGCGCGTTTTATTTTGATGTCCTCAAAGACCGGCTGTACATCTCCGCGCCGAAGTCGAAGGCGCGCCGCTCCGCGCAGACCGCGATCTTGCGGATTGGCGAGGCGCTGGTGCGTTTGCTGGCACCGGTCCTGAGCTTCACCTGCGAGGAAGTCTGGCAGTATTTGCCCAAGTCGTCGGATCGCGCGGAGAGCGTGCACCTGGCGATGTTCCCGTCGGCGGCAGAAATCCTCGGCGGCAAGGTGGCAGAGCGAGACGAGCAGCAAGAGAAAGA
>PMCH01000052.1:1287-3328 GCA_003154055.1 Acidobacteriaceae bacterium | reverse complement strand
GTAGTTCTTTACCACGCGATTGAGAGGCCCATGATTCGAGTGGGAGTGCTGGTAGCCGATCGATTGTCGGACCAACGGGCAGCGACTGGCGCCGCAGTGGTTTCGTAGTCGCAGGAAAGTTTGCGTTCCCACATGACTCTTAGTCCGGACTCCCCGTTTGCGATACTCACGTGACGCTATCATGACAGACAGCAGCCGACTCTAAAGCTATGTGTGGCATATTCGGAATCGTTTCCCGGGAAAGTGCTGTTTCGCGTGATGTTCTGTCGCGCGCGCAAAAGTCCCTCGCCCATCGCGGACCGGACGACTCCGGCACGGTCGTCATTGACTGCAACTCCGCGGAGCGCTGCCAGGTGGGCTTCGCCCACACCCGTCTTTCCATCATCGATCTCTCTCCCCTCGGCCACCAACCCATGCAGGAGCGGGCCACCGGCAACTGGATCATCTTCAACGGGGAGATCTACAACTTCCGCGACCTTCGAAAAGAGCTTGAACAGGCGGGCAATGGGTTCCAGACTCAGTCCGACACGGAGGTGATCCTCACCGCTTATCGCATGTGGGGCGAGGATTGCGTCGCACGGCTGCGCGGAATGTTCGCGTTTGCGATCTGGGATGCTCCGCGGCAGCGACTGCTGCTGGCGCGCGATCCGATGGGCATTAAGCCGCTGTATTGCTACCAGTCGGAAAAGGGATTTGTTTTCGCTTCTGAAGTTCGGACCTTGCTTCAGACGGGATTGGTCCCGCGAAAAGTGGACCCGACCGGCGCCTTGAGTTATTTGGCTTTCGGCTCGGTGTACGAACCGTGGACGATTATCGAGGGAGTGTCCGCTGTTTCGCCTGGGCACATAGTGACGGTGGAGAGGGGAACGGTCAAGAGCAGAGAGTACTGGAGTCCGCTGCGAACGGGCGGAAGTCAAGAATCTGGGACTCAAGAGCCAGATGGCAGCGAGGCCATGGAACGCCTGCCCGAGATCTTGCGCGATGCGGTGCTGTCCCACCTGGTCAGCGATGTGCCGGTGGGAGTGTTCCTTTCCGGGGGCATCGATTCCAGCAGCCTGGTGGCGGTCATGAGCCATGCAGGCGTGCGCGCCACCACGTTTTCGCTGGTATTCCGCGAGGAAGAATTCAATGAGGCGGAGCATTCGCGGGAGATTGCCCGCCGCTTTGGCAGTGACCACCACGAAATCCTGGTCTCGCAGGACGACACGCTGGCCATCTTGCCCGAGGCTCTGCGCGCCATGGATCAGCCCACCATCGACGGGATCAATACTTACCTGGTCTCGGCCAAGACGCGAGCGGCGGGCGTGAAGGTTGCCTTGACCGGCCTGGGAGCCGACGAGATGTTTGCCGGTTACTCCAATTTCCGGCGCGTGCCGCAAATGGAGAGGCTTGCCACGCGCCTCGCGAAACTGCCGGCGCCGGCGCGGAAGCCACTCGCGGCGGCCCTCGCATTGTTTGCCGGCAGGAGCGACCGCAACCGGAAGCTGGCGGAGTTGGCCTCGGCGCAAGACTCGATTGTCCACCCGTATTTCCTCACACGCATGCTATTTACGCCCTCGGAACGAGGGGCGCTGTTCGCCGGAGATGGTCCTCTTGCCGAACGCGCCATGGAGCGCGTGTTGCGCGACTCGGTCGCTACCAGCGGCGAACTGGATCCCGTCAACCGCGTTTCCTATCTGGAATCGCGTTGGTACATGCAGAACACTCTGCTACGGGACTCCGATTTCATGAGCATGGCCCATGGGCTCGAACTGCGTGTCCCATTTCTCGACCGGGCCCTCGTCGAAGCCTGCTTCCGCATACCGGGAGCGGAGAAATTGCGCGGCGGCTCGCCGAAGAATCTGCTACTCAAGAGTCTCGGTGTTGAGCTTCCCGACGGAATCGTAGAGCGTCCGAAGCGGGGATTTACTTTGCCCTTCGAAAAATGGTTGCGCGGGGAGATGAGGCCAGCGGTCGAAAGCACGCTGCTAGGCGGCGATCAGACCGGCGCCCCTTTAGTCCGCGGGCCGGTCCGGCAGACGTGGGAGCGTTTTCTGGCAGG
>PMCH01000052.1:0-1267 GCA_003154055.1 Acidobacteriaceae bacterium | reverse complement strand
GAGTTCAGCTAACATAGTAGAACCTTCTACTGCCACCGGATGGACGTGATCGAAGTAAAATCAGGCGCCGATGTGTTGAACTCCACCGCCGCTTTGCCCTTGCTTCCGGTGACGGTCATCATTCCCGTCCGAAACGAAGCTCGCAACCTGCCGCGATGTCTGGCCGCGCTGCGAAGCGTCGGAGAAGTCTTCGTCGTCGATTCCCAGAGCACCGACGAGACCTGCGCCATCGCTGAGTCGGCCGGCGCGAAGGTCGTTCAGTTCCACTACCAGGGTGGATGGCCCAAGAAACGACAATGGGCGATGGACACTCTTCCCATTTCGCATGACTGGATTCTCCTGCTCGATGCCGATGAAGTGCTGTCCGCGGAGTTGGCCCAGGAGATACGACAAGCGATCCAGAACCCCAAGATCGCCGGATACCGCATCTGCCTGCAGATGTATTTTCTCGGGAAGATCCTGCGTCAATGTGATGCAAGCTTCTGGAAGCTCTCCCTCTTCCGCAAGGGACGGGCGCGTTTTGAATGCCGATTGAAAGAGCAGGACGCGTCCATGGCGGACATGGAAGTCCACGAGCACCTCATCGCCGACGGCCCCACCGCGGACTTGCGGTACCCGCTGGTTCACCATAATGTCGATTCACTGTCACGCTACATCCAGAAACACAATGAATACTCCAACTGGGAAGCGCGTGTTCTGTTGCAGCCAGAAGGAGGCTCTCCGGATGCGGGCACGGATTTGTTCGGCACGCAGGCGCAGCGCAGAAGGTGGCTCAAGCGGAAGCTCTATCGGCTGCCGGGTTCTCCGGTTCTGCTTTTCCTGTACCGGTATTTTCTTCGCTTCGGTTTTCTGGACGGCGTGCCGGGATTGATCTACTGCGGCTTTCAGGCTGTGCAGATGTTCCATTCCAAGGCGAAGATTTACGAGTTGCGGAACGGGAGAGTCTGAGGCGATGTGCGGCATCAGCGGAATCGTGAACTGGGGCGACGCGGAGACCCTCTCCCGCATGACGCAGGTGCAGTCGCACCGCGGCCCCGACGATTCCGGGCTCTGGGAGCGCCGTTTCCCGGATGGCGGGTACATTGGGCTGGGCAGCCGGCGGCTGGCCATTCTCGATCTTTCTCCCGACGGCCACATGCCGATGAGCAACGAAGACGGCTCGATCTGGATTACCTACAACGGCGAAATTTACAACTTCGCCGATCTGCGCCGCGACCTCGAGGGCAAGGGGCACCGTTTTCGCTCGCATACCGACACGGAAACAGTG
>PMCH01000325.1 GCA_003154055.1 Acidobacteriaceae bacterium | reverse complement strand
GCGACTCCGGCGGCTCGTTTCCCCACGGAAACAGGGCACCCTCGCGGCCCCCGCGCGCCGCGCACTCCCATTCGGCTTCGGTGGGCAGGCGGAAATGTTGGCCGGTGCGGGAACTCAGCCACTCGCAGTAGCGGACAGCTTCGTGCCACGACACGGCGACCACGGGCTGCTCGGGATGATTGAAGTTGGGGTCGGTCCAGAAGGGCGGCGGCGCGGATCCCGTATCGCGCACAAACCGCGCGTACTCGGTGTTGGTGACCTGGCACGCGGCTAACAAGAATTCGTCCACCCAGACGCGATGCTCGGGCTGCTCGTTGTCCTGGCCGGAGGCGCAGCCCATCAGAAACCAGCTTGCTGGAATGTGGATGAGCGCCGGGATTGGGTCGCCGTCCTTACGGCCGGATTCTGGGAGCACTTCCGCCGGTTCCATGGGATCACAGTGCCCGCAGCGCGCGGATGACGTCTTCGATTCTATTCTCCTGAAACAAGCGGATGGCAGCGATCCCGGCGGCGCCCGCGTCGAGACAGCCCGCCGCATTTTCCAGCGTCACGCCACCGAGGGCAGCAACGGGGACCCTCCCCTGACAGGCGTCGCGCAGGGCTTCCAGACCAGAGGGCTTGGCGCCGGGATTGTCTTTCTTTTCGAACACCGGGGCGAAGACGGCGAAGTCGGCTCCTTCCGATTCGGCGCGGAGGACGTCGGCTGTCGAGTGGCAGGAGACGGCGATGAGCGGGCTGCGAGCAAGCGCCTGCGCCCAGATGGACCGGGCCTCTTCCGCCGAAATGTCATCCGATCGCAGGTGCACGCCATCGGCGCCGGCAGCGAGGGCGACGTCCGTCCGCGAGTTGATCAAGAGNNAGTCAACACCGCAGCGGGCCGCTTCGGCAATCTTGCTCAGCAGAGCGCGACGGCGGGCTGGCTCGTTTCCGGGAAACCGCTGGCGATCGGTGATGTAGTAAAGGAGCATTCGGGGAAATATGCCGCTGCAAGCCGCGTTTCTAAGATAACGCAGCCAGTGCCGTCCCCTTCGGGACTCGCTCACACCCATCCTACCCGGCGCTTACGCGCCGGGCTTTCTTGTTTCACCGCTTCGCGGTTGAAGCGTGTCGGACTTGGAAGGATTGCCTTCGCGAGAATCTGCTGCGACAGGCGACGTCCCGCGCGGACAGGAATGTCCGCGCCACACGCCCAGAGCCGAGAGCCCAAAGCCGAGGGCCTGCTTTTCCCCTGTTAGAATCGAGCTGTCCCCATGGAAGCGTCCCGCATCCGCAATTTCGCGATTATTGCGCACATTGACCACGGAAAATCCACGTTGGCCGACCGGCTGCTGGAACTGACCGGGTCGCTGGCCATGCGCGAAATGCAGGCGCAGGTCCTGGACTCGATGGACCTGGAGCGGGAACGTGGCATCACCATCAAGGCCCATGCCGTCCGCATGCTCTACCCGGCGCAGGACGGCCAGATTTACCAGCTCAACCTGATTGACACGCCCGGCCACGTTGATTTTTCCTATGAGGTTTCGCGTTCCCTTGCCGCTTGCGAAGGCGCGCTGCTCATCGTGGACGCCTCGCAGGGAGTCGAAGCCCAGACGCTCGCTAACTCGTACCTCGCCATCAATCACGGACTGGAGATCATTCCCGTAATTAACAAGATCGACCTGCAGAGCGCCGACATCCCGCGCACCAAGGAGATGATCGAGAGCGCGGTCGGGCTCGATGCCACCGACGCCCTGCTGATCAGCGCCAAGACCGGTCAGGGCGTGCCCGATGTGCTGGAAGCCATCGTGAAGCGGATCCCGCCGCCCAAGGGTGTCCCGGACCGGCGTCTGCAGGCCCTGTTGTTTGATTCCTGGTTCGATATCTATCGCGGCGTGGTGGTGCTCACGCGCGTCTTTCAAGGCACGCTGCGCAAGGGACAGAAGATCCGGCTCTGGACCAACGGCCGGGTTTTTCAGGTGGAAACCCTCGGCGTCCTCACACCCAAGCCGGTGGAAGTGGACGAACTGGTGGCGGGAGAAGTTGGCTTTGTCATCGCCAACATCAAGAACGTGGCCGACACCAAGATCGGCGACACCATCACCGACGACGATCATCCCGCGTTCGAACCGCTGCCCGGTTTCGAAGACATCAAGCCGATGGTCTTCGCCGGCCTCTACACGGTGGATGCCCACGAGCACACGCAGCTTCGCGAAGCGCTGGAAAAACTCCGTCTCAACGATTCTTCGTTCTTCTTCGAGCCGGAAAGTTCGGTGGCGCTGGGTTTCGGCTTCCGCTGCGGCTTTCTGGGCCTGCTGCACATGGAGATCATCCAGGAGCGGCTGGAGCGCGAGTACAACCTGGAGCTGATCACGACCGCTCCCGGTGTGCGCTACCTCATCACCAAAACCGACGGCAAGGTTATCGAGGTCGACAACCCGTCGCGCTGGCCCGATACCAGCGAGATCGCCAAGGTGAATGAGCCGGTGATCCTGGCCGTCATCATGACCAACGAAGAGTACGTGGGTGGCATCCTGAAGCTGGTGGAGGAAAAGCGCGGTAAACAGAAGAGTTTCGAATACGTCAGCTCGTCACGCGTGATGCTGCAATACGAACTGCCGCTGAACGAAATCGTCCTCGATTTCTACGACCGGCTGAAGTCGGTCTCCCGCGGATACGCTTCGCTCGACTATCACCTCTCCGGAACCTGGGAATCGCCCATGTCAAAGCTCGACATCATGGTGGCGGGCGAGCCGGTGGACGCGCTTTCCACCATCATCCACCGTGACTTTGCCTACGACCGCGGTCGCGCCCTCGCCGCCAAGATGAAGGAACTGATTCCGCGCCAGATGTTCGAGGTGGCGATCCAGGCGGCGATCGGGGCCAAGATCATTGCCCGCGAAACCGTCCCCGCGATCCGCAAGAACGTGATCGCCAAGTGCTANNGTCGACATCCCCCAGGAGGCGTTTCTGGCCGTGCTCAAGGTGGGCGAAGGCAGCAGTTAGAACTCCCCGGGGGCGCGTGTTAATCCTCTGGTTTCCGCTCGATACAGGCTTCCCTGTATGTGCAAATCTCACATTTGGGAACGAAAGTACTGAGTCAGAACCGACTTCGCTAATAGCGCGGGAGATGGCAGTTAACTAACTGAGAAACATGCTGTTAGAGAGTTTATACCGGCCTGGCTTCGCCCCAACCACTCGGTCGGTTTCGGGGGGTTCTAGAACCCGTCCCTGGCATCCACAACCTTTTCCACAGGCCAGGCCGCNNCCGTTGCGCTGCTTGGAGATGATGATCTCGGCCCGGCCCTTGATGGCGGGGTCGTCCTGCTTGTAAACCTCTTCGCGGAAGATGAACATCACGACGTCGGCGTCCTGCTCGATCGAGCCCGACTCGCGCAGGTCGGAGAGTTGCGGCCGGTGGTCGCCACCACGGCTCTCGGGCGCACGGCTCAGCTGCGAGAGCGCGAGGACGGGAACCTGGAGTTCCTTGGCGATGCCTTTCAACCCGCGCGAGATCGCTGACACTTCCTGGGTCCGGTTTTCAAATCGCTTGCCGCCGCCCGACATCAGCTGGAGATAGTCCACGACAATCAGGTCCAATCGCCCTTGCGCCTGTTTCAGCCGGCGCGCCTTGGCTCGCATCTCGCTGATCGAGATTCCGGGAGTGTCGTCAATNNGAGTCTCTGGATGAGCGCCTCGCTCGACATTTCCAGCGAGAAGATGCCGATCACCTTGCCGTCGTCAATGGCGGCGTTCTCGGCGATGTTCATGGCGAAGGCCGTTTTGCCCATGGAGGGCCGGGCCGCAAGAATGATGAGCTCGGACTTCTGCAGACCACTCGTCTTTTCGTCCAGCAGCGCGTAGTGCGTCTCCAGCCCGGTGATGCGCTGGCCGCGCTGCAGCAGGGCGTCCACCGAGCCAAACGAGTTGCGGACAATCTCCTTGATATCGAGGAAGCCCTTGCCGATACGCTTTTCGGAGAGCTGGAAGATGGCCGCTTCGGCGTCGTTGAGGATCTCGTCGGCCGAATCCGATTGCTCGGAGGCCTTGGCGATGGCCGAGTTGGAAACGTGAATCAGCCCGCGCAGGATGGCTTTGTCGCGGACGATCTTGACGTAGTGCTCGATCGACGGCCGGTCGGGCACGCCGTCGAGCAGGCTGGAAACATAGCCGACATCGCCAACCGCCTGCAAGTCCTTGCGCCGGTCGAGCTCGTTGATGAGCGTGATCAGGTCGATCGGATGCGAGGACTCGGACAGGTCCATCATCCGCGAGTAAATGCGGCGATGGGCGTCGACGGAGAAGTCCTCGGGCTTCAGATGCTCGGCGGCATCGTTGTAGGCGTGATTGTCGAGCAGGATGGCGCCCAGGATCGAGCGTTCCGCTTCAACGTTCGCCGGCATGCGGCCGATACTGGTGTCGATGGTTGCCACGATGTTTAAGTGAGTGCGTTGCATCGTAACCCGTTTGTGGGCTGTGGAAGCTGTGCGCCACGGATGGAAAACTTGGCCCTAATTCAAATTTTTGCGGACCTTGATCTGCTTCACCC
>PMCH01000218.1 GCA_003154055.1 Acidobacteriaceae bacterium | reverse complement strand
GACCGGATGCGGACCGGTTCCCTGCTCGACGTAGCCGCGGTGCTGAAAAGCCTGCTCACCCTGAATAGCAGCAAGTCGCTATCCTTCCGGGAAAAGAAGATGCTGGAGCGGGCCCGCTACCTGCTGGTCAGCGAAATGGCGATCTCGCGGAACTGCGACGAGCCCGAGATTGAGCAGGTGCTCGCGAAGGCCCTGACGAAGTGCAACCTCCGGTTCCCCGAACTGACGGAACTGGCGTCGTAGGGATCTGCTACGAGCTTCGGGCGAACCGAAGTAAATTCTGCCCACGGCCCCTAAAGGGGCTCTCCTTGACATCGATAGGTCGGCATCGCTGAAGCGATGCCCTGATACGAAGCGCTTCGTCGGCTGATGCCACTGCTTCCGCCGCGATTCGCAGGAGTCTTTGGCTCGAGGCTCGCAGCGGCTAGCGCGGGTGTGCTTCCATCCAGGATTGCAGGATCAGAATCGCAGCCATGCGATCCACGGCTTGGGCCCGCTTCTCAATCGAGAGCTCGGTTTCGCGAAGGAGCCGGTTGGCCTGGGTTGAGGTCCAGCGTTCGTCCCAGAGGTGGACGGGTACCCCGAAGTGAACGTGGAGATCCTCGGCGAAGCGGCGCATCTTCTCCGACTGCGTGCCCTCGGCGCCGCTGAGACGCAGCGGGAGGCCAATCACGACTTCTCGAACCTGATAGTCGTTGAACAGACGCCGCAGAGCCTCCAGATCGCGGCGTTTGTTCTGCCGCTGGAGGGTGGGAAGCCCCTGGGCGGTAATGCCCAAGGGGTCGGAGACGGCGACCCCAATCCGCCTCGCGCCGACATCGAGGGCAAGAGTACGGCCGGGGGAGGGGGCAGTGGCTTCGGTCACAGGATGATGATTGACTGTTGGAGCGGCTGCGTCAATGAGAAGTCAGAGGGCAGAGGTCAGATTGCAGAAGTGAAACCCCAAAATGCAGAAGTCAGAGGCAGAATGCAGAACTAAAGGCCTTCGACGCGATCACCCATGCTGAAGCCCTGGGGTTTACCTCTGCACTCCGACCTCTGCAATCGGGTTTTACTTCTGCATTTTCACTTCTGACTTCTACATTGGTAAATCTCGTCCGCCTGAGGCAGAATGGTGACCCAATCCTGATGAGCGAGCGCGAGGTACCAACGACCGAGACGCCAGGGAAAGCGGCCCAGAAACATCACTGGTCGCTCACCTTGCTGGGGATCGCCCTGATTCTGGGCTTCGTGTACTACGGCGAGCTGGTGCTGGCGGTTCTGTTCTTCGCCATCCTGCTGAGTTTTATGCTGTCCCCGGTTGCGGAAGCGCTGGAGTTGATGCGCCTGCCGCGCGCCGTGGCGTCGTTCATCGCCGTTGTCCTGCTTCTCGGTTTGCTTTACGGGATCACCTCGGTCTCCTACAACCGGGCGGAGATTTTTGCCGACAATTTGCCCAAGTATTCGCAGAAGATACGCTCCCTGCTGAAACCTTTCCGGCAACAAGCGGAGCGGCTGGAGAGGACGTCCGAAGAGATGCAGGGACCGGACAGCAAGGACGTCATCCGAGTTCGACCAGCCACCAGTTGGACGGACATGCTGACGCACGGTTTCGGATCCATTACCGACGACCTGCTGGCAGCCTCGTTTATTCCGTTCCTGGTGTATTTCCTGCTGACCTGGAAGCATCATGCCCGGTCGGCGACCGTCATGCTGTTTAAGCTGGAACACCGGCACACCGCCTTCGTCACCCTGGGTCTGATCGCGAAGATGCTGCGCAGTTTCATCGTCGGCAACCTGCTGGTGGGGCTGTTCGTGTCGGCGTTGAGCGTGGCGATCTTCGGCCTGCTGCATGTTCCCTTCTTCTACTTCATCGGGATTCTCAGCGGGTTCCTGAGCCTGGTCCCCTACCTGGGAGTGATCCTGGCCATGCTGCCGCCGCTGCTGGTGGGATTGGGGCAACTGGAGTCGCCTGACCTGCTGATTGTGATTGTCTCGGTCGTCGGACTGCATTTGTTCGCCCTGAATGTGCTCTATCCGAAGTTTCTGGGCAGCCGGTTGAAGCTGAATCCGTTGGCGGTCACCATTGCCCTGCTGTTCTGGGGGGTCATGTGGGGGGCGGTCGGGCTAGTGCTTGCCGTACCCATCACCGCAGCCATGAAGATCGTGTTCGATCACGTGGAGACACTCAAGCCGTTTGCCGCGTGGTTAGGGGAATGAAGGCGAGCCTGGGCGAAGTGATGTTTCAGTCCCCGCACAAGTTCTCGAAATTGCCGCTGAGAATCTTTGGGCTCGGGGATGTCAGCTATGGTTTCGGGGGGGCCTTTCGGTCTAGCTTGCTCTTCGGGGGATCGCCAAGTTGGTCCATGTGGCCGAAGTTGCCTTCGGCAAGCACCCAACCGGTTTGGCCGTTCGCTCTCCTCACCTGAACCCACCATTCCTTGAGCCCGTGCTGGATCGGGCTTACGTTGTCTTCACTGAGGACCAAGGGCGGCGTGAAACCCGCGTCCGTGGGGGTAGCATCCCCGTCATCCGTCTGACCCCAGTCAAAGTTCTTATGCCAAGCACCGTTAGCCCAGAGATCGGCGCAGCCCTCACCCCACTCCCCGTACTGAAGTATTGAGTCGCCAGCCTTCACTGAGAAATACGGGATGGGCTGTTTGACGAGGAATCTGTCTGGCTTGCGTGTAATGTACACGCCAGTGAGACCCTGCACCTTTTCAGCCTTGGTTAGTTGGCCCACCGGTTTGCGGTTATCCCGCCAGGTGTTGTAGATAGTGGAATGCTTCGTGACGGTCCACTCGCGGAAGATGCAGCCCTCAAATGGACACGCGTTGTAGTCGATCACGGGGAGCTTGGGCTCGGGAATGCTGGACTCTGTTGACTTGGGATCCGGTGTGTGCTGAGCAACTACGAGCATCGCCAGCAAGAGAAGCGTGCCGAGTCGTGTCGCGATCATGCGTTAAGGATACTGTCCGACGCCGCACCACGAACATTACCCAAGTTACCTGATCCGAATCCTGGCGACTTTGTGGCAATCTGGAAAGGCCTCTACACTTAAGACCTTGCGCACTCTGATCACACTGTTTTTGATAACAGTTCTCGCTGCGGCTGGCTGGGCCGCCTGGCAGATTTACGCCCCGGTTACGCCGCCTGCCAACACGTCGATCCTGTTGCGTTCCGGGTATTCCACCCGGCGCATCGCAGTGGAACTGAAGAAAGCGGGCGTAATCCGCAGCGTGTTTGCGTTCCGGCTGTGGCAGGCCGTGCGCCACAATCGATCCTTAAAGGCCGGTGAATACCTGTTTGACCACCCAGCCACTCTGCCCCAAGTGGAAGACCGCATTGCCCGCGGCGATATCTACTTTCATGTGGTCACGATTCCGGAGGGCTACACGATCTTCGACATTGCCAAGGCGATCGAAGACGCCGGACTGGGATCGTCGCAGGATTTTCTACAGGTTGCGCAAACGCGGACGAAGTTGATCGCCGATCTGGCCCCGGAAGCGAAGTCGCTGGAAGGGTATCTTTTTCCGAACACGTACCAGTTCACGCGCACGCAGACCCTCGAAGAGATGGCGGCGGAAATGGTCCACCAGTTCCGGCAGGTAGCCCAGCAGATCGGACTGAATGCGGACGTACAGCGCACGGTAACCATGGCCTCGATTGTGGAGAAGGAAACCGCGGCGCCCGAAGAGCGGCCGCAGGTCGCCAGCGTGTACTACAACCGCCTCAGGCTAAAGATGGCGCTCGATGCCGATCCCAGCGTGATCTATGCTGAGCTGCTGGCGGGCGCGTACACGGGCAGCCTCCACCATGCCGATCTGGCGGTCGCTTCGCCCTACAACACCTATCGCTATCCGGGATTGCCGCCCGGGCCAATCGCCAACCCCGGACGTGGCGCGCTCGAAGCGGCCCTGCACCCGGCAACCACCCATTTCCTTTATTTCGTTAGCAATGGGAACGGGCATCACTGGTTCGCCCGAAATCTGGAAGAACACAACCGGAACGTCACGGCCTATCGCCACGCGCTTGGCCTGCGCTGAGCGGCGAAGCTTCCGCTGCTTTATACTCATCAGATACGCGTGGCGGAAGTCTTTCCCAGCTCGGGTCAAGGAATGTGTCACCTTCGGGTGAGGCTGGCCTCCATTTTTTTGTTGGCCGTCGTCGTGTTTCCGCTGGGAGGATGCCTGTTTCGTACCCGCAAGGTGGAAGCCCACCTATCCAACGCTCCGCTGAAGAGCGCCACCCAGCAGGAACTGATCCAGTACCTCAATTCGCAAGCTGGGAAAATTCAGTCCATGCAGGCAACGGTGGACATCAACGCCTCGGTGGGAGACCGGAAGAACGGCCGGATCACCGACTACAACGAGATTCGCGGGTACGTGCTGGCGCGGAAACCGGCCATGCTGCGGATGAAAGGTCTGCTGCCCCTGGTGCGGAACACAGCTTTTGACATGGTCAGCGACGGCCGGGAATTCAGACTCTGGATTCCCCCCAGGAACAAATTCGTGATGGGCACGAACAGCGTACAGAGCTACCGGCCCGAGCAGCGGCTGGAGAACCTCCGCCCGCAGCACATTTATGACGCGCTTTTGCTGCGGGAAATCGGGGCGGACGAAATCGCGGTGCTGGAAAACGGCTACGAAACGGTTCTGGACGCCAAAAGGCACCGCGTCGAGCAGCCGAGTTACGAGATGGCGGTGATTCGCCAAGGGCCGAATGGCTGGTTCCTGTCGCGGAAAATCTCGTTCAGCCGCACCGACCTCATGCCCCACCGACAGCAGATTTACAACGAGCAGGGCAGCGTCGT
>PMCH01000112.1 GCA_003154055.1 Acidobacteriaceae bacterium | reverse complement strand
CGCTCGGTGACAACTTCCACGCCAGCCACGCCATCAACGACGACCAGCGCCGCGTCGCACACCGGGAGCACCATCTTGGCCTCGTGGACGAACATGTTGAAGCCGGGCGTGTCGAGCAGGTTGAGCTTGGTCTTGCCCCACTCGACCGAGGCCAGGCCGGTCGAGATCGACATCTTGCGGGCAATTTCTTCCTCGTCGTAATCGGTAGTGGCAGTGCCGTCGTCCACGCGCCCGAAACGCTGCGTGGCGCCGGTCGTTTGGAGCATGGCGGACACCAGGGTGGTCTTCCCGGCATGTCCATGCCCGATCAAGGCAAGGTTGCGGAGATTGGCTCCTTCGTAAACTTTCACGGGTTGTCTCCTTTTGGCAGGCTTGCGGGAGATTTGCGAGGGCCCGGAAATGAGGATCAGGACAGGGTACAGGCCAGCCCAACACCGCCTGCGAAACCATTGATGCTAACACAGGGATTTTGCGGGGCTCAAGGACGGGGCTCCGAAATCGCACCATGAAAATCCACCAGTCGGATTTTCATGGTGCGGCTGGGAGTGGACTTCTTTTCAAAACAGCTCGGTACGATTTTCGCTTTGCCTTGAAGGCGATGTATCAGCAATCTTGTCTTATGGTGAGTTTTCTTTAAGCTAAAGTGCATCCCGATATTCCTGTAGATATTGAACAATCACATAAGAAAAGCCCTGCGCCCCAAGGGTTTGCATTGAAAACACAAGGTTTAGCTTTCTTAAACCCAGACGGGCTGACTAAAATCACATAACCATCACATAAGAAATCAGGCCCAGAAGGGGACGTAGCTGGCGTACTTCTTCGATTGGCTATCCGGATCATAGCTCTTGATCAAATTCTCCTGGATGGTGTCCTGAATGATCCGGGATGCTATCGCGTAGTTCTGCTCCTCAATCGACAAACGCTTCCTGAGGGTAGCGTTGGTCATTCTCTGATTTGACACATACAGCAAACAGGCGTGCTGATAGCAGGCTCTGACCTTGTCCTGTCGATCCATCGCCGACAACTTGCGAGGAGCAAACATAACGACTTTCATGTGGTTTTCCGTAACAAGAAAACTGGGTGCAGGCAGCTGAAAAAACTCGGCCTGGGAGACAACCTTGTCTATCCCACTTCCTCGCTCCTCGCAAATATTCATTCGGCGCATGAACGCTGCGAGTACTTCGTTCCGCGACTGCGGAGGTTCATCAATAAATCGTAGCGGATCTATCAGCGGTCTGCCGGGGTTGGTGATTTCGATGCGATCTGAGAAAATCTCGACTATTGGCCCATCGCCGGACACGTTTAAGTCTTGATGGATTAATGCGTTCGCAACAAGCTCCCTAATGGCCAATTCCGGGTAGACCCTGACCTCGGTTCGAAGCGCCGCCCCAATATGCTCATTCGTGGGTAGTTGATCGTTCACGTATGAAATCAATCCTTGAAATCCCGCTGCGTACCCTTTGGTGCCAACTTGCTCTTTGACTGTTTGAATCCTGTTATTGCCCTTGTACACGATCACCCGTACGGCCTTTCGAGCGATAGTCTCAAAGTCCGCCATCTTCTTGGCGAAGAGCATCGCTCCAAGACTGGTCACGCTCCATCGATCCGCGTGTTGATTGGCGATCAGTTTCTCTCTCTGTAGTCTTTCAAGGATGCTTATCTTGTCTGGGGGAAGATTTTGAGCGCTGAGTTCAAAGTAGGAGGGATAGTCTATTCGTGCCAGCACCTCGTCGGATGTGAGATCGGTTGCCGCAGGTTCTCTCTCAAACGGAACTTTCGTTAGAAGCCAGAGGGCCCTTTCCTTCTCGGGATAGTCTTTGAGTTTTTTCTTGTAGGTGCCGATCCGAATGAATTCTGTTTCCCTGAACCTTACCGGAGTGTGTCGACAGGGCCTGATTTGAAAAATGACTACAGGATTCCCCTCGTGGGTAAATTCGTGGATCTTGAACTCAATTCGTGGCGTCAGGAGCCGTGTAAGCCAATTCTCGATTTCTTCGTTTCAACCTTTGCGTTACGCGGTTTGAACGATGTGCCGACAACGCGATGGGTTCCGTTCTCAACTCCCCACACTATGTAGGCCGCATCTTTCTGGTGCAAAGCGGCAGAATTGGCCAAAGCAGACAAATACTCCCCGATCTCTTCTGGTTCACTGTCATTAACCTTGAACTCGAGCCACTCCGTTTCCCTCGGGAGTTGCGTCAGCGACACCAACAAAGCGACAAGTTCCTGATCAGTCATCGCCGTCCTACAGCCCCGGGCTCTTCTCCGCGATCAGCCCCTTGATCTTCTCCACGAACTCTGCCGTGCCCATGTCTTCCGTCTTCTCTTTGCCGCGAGACCGGACGTTGACCTTATTCGCTTCGGCTTCTTTATCTCCGACCACCAGCAGGAATGGCACTTTCTGCATGGCGTGTTCGCGGATCTTGGCGTTCATCTTTTCGTTGCGGGAATCGACTTCGACGCGCACCCCGACGGCCCTTAGCTGCGAGGCGACCTTTTCCGCGTACTCCGAATGCCGCTCGGCGATCGGGATCATCGCCACCTGCACCGGCGAGAGCCACACGGGGAACGCTCCGGCGTAGTGCTCGATCAGCACGCCGAAGAAGCGCTCGACCGATCCGTAGAGCGCGCGGTGCACCATCACAGGTTGCTTGCGGGTGCCGTCTTCGGCGACGTACTCCAGCTGGAAGCGCTGTGGCAGGTTGAAGTCGAACTGCACGGTCGAGAGCTGCCACAGGCGGCCGATGGCGTCCACCAGCTTGACGTCAATCTTCGGCCCGTAGAACGCCGCTTCGCCCGGGATCACCTTGTACTTCACGTTGAGCCGGCTGAGCGCGCTTTCGAGCGAATGGTTGGCCGTGTTCCACTGGTCCTCGGTGCCGAGGAAGCTCTTCTTGTCGTTCGGGTCCCAGGTGGAAAGCTCGGTCTGGTAGTCGTCGAAGCCGAAAGCCTTGAGAACGGCGAGCGCGAACTCCATGCAGCCGACAATCTCGTTTTCGATCTGCTCGGGAGTGCAGAAGATGTGCGCATCGTCCTGGGTAAAGCCGCGGACGCGCAGCAGTCCGTGCATCACGCCCGAACGTTCGTAGCGATAAACAGTGCCGAGTTCGCCGAACCGCACCGGCAGATCGCGATACGACTTCAGCGAATCTTTATAGATCAGGATGTGCCCCGGGCAGTTCATGGGCTTCAGGCGATATTCGGCGTCGTCGAGCTCCATGGCGTCGAACATATTCTGCGAGTAGTA
The DNA here is from genome assembly GCA_003154055.1 of Acidobacteriaceae bacterium. GTDB lineage: Bacteria > Acidobacteriota > Terriglobia > Terriglobales > Acidobacteriaceae > Acidiflorens. The sequence continues at coordinate 3,601 of PMCH01000112.1, read as the reverse complement.
GCCCTCGTGCCCCGAGGTGTGAAAGAGCTGGCGGCGCGCCACGTGCGGCGTGCAGACCAGCGAGTATCCGCGGCGCAGGTACTCTTCGCGCATCCAGTCTTCCATCTCCTTGCGGATGATGCCGCCCTTGGGATGCCAGAAGATCAGTCCCGGCCCGGCCAGCTCCTGGATCGAGAACAGGTCGAGCTGCTTGCCCAGCACGCGGTGGTCGCGCTTCTTTGCTTCCTCGATGCCGGTGAGGTAAGCGTCGAGGTCCTTCTTCGAAAAGAATGAAGTCCCGTAGATGCGCTGAAGCTGCTGATTCTTCTCGTCGCCGAGCCAGTAGGCGCCAGCAATGCTCAGCAGCTTGAAGGCCTTGATCTTGCCAGTTGAAGGCACGTGCGGCCCGCGGCAGAAATCCTGGAACTTGCCGGTTTTGTAGATCGAAATTTTTTCATCGGGCTTGGTGAATTGCTCGATGAAGTGACACTTCATGAAATCGCCTTCGCCCTTGAACCTCTCCAGCCCTTCCGTGCGCGGCAGAAATTCGCGCGCATAGGGGACGTTCTGCTGGACGAGCTCCTGCATCTTCTTCTCGATCTTTTCCAGGTCTTCAGGAGTGAACGCAGTCGGACGGTAAAAATCGTAGAAAAATCCGTTCTCAGTTGAGGGGCCGTGGCCGAGCTTGGTCTCAGGGAACAGTTCGAGCACCGCTGCCGCCAGCAGGTGCGCAGACGAATGCCGGTAGACCTCGAGCGCCTCGGGATCCTTGTCGGTGAGGATGCGCAGGTCGGTGTCTTTCTCCAGCGGACGGGTCAGGTCAATCAGGTCGCCGTTGGCCTTGGCCGCCAGCGCAGCGTCCGCCAGACGCGGGCTGATGGACTTGGCGACATCGAGGGCGGTGGTCCCCTTCGGGACTTCCTTGGTGCTCCCATCGGGGAGCTTTACGTGAATGCTGTCAGACATGGATTAGGCCTTGTATTCCGCTGAATCTTCTCAGTTTACCATTGGGCACACACGTACGAACGCCCTCGTCCACAAGAACGAGGGCGTCCGGTTTATGTGTTTCGTGACAGCGCAATCAGGTTCTACCAGCCCACCTTCTTCCCCTTGTTCTGTTCATCCAGCCATTTCTTCAGCGGGGCGAAGTATTCCAGCAGCGCGCCGCCGTCGGTCTGGCGCTCGCCTGTGAGGGCCTCGAGCGCGTCCGGCCAGGGCTTGCTCTGGCCTATTTCGAGCATCTTGTTGAATTTTGCGCCTGCTTCTTTCGATCCGTAGAAGGTGCAGCGGTTCAGCGGGCCCTTGTATCCGGACTCGCGGCAGAGTGCGCGATAGAACTGGAACTCGAGAATGTGTGCCAGGAAATACCGCGTGTACGGCGTATTCGATGCCACGTGATACTTCGCGCCCGGATCGAAATCCGCCTCGCTGCGCGCCACCGGCGGCGCCACGCCCTGATACTTCAGCCGCAGGTCCCACCATGCCTTGTTGTAGTTCGCGGGCGTGATTTCTCCGGAAAAGACTTTCCATCGCCACTGGTCAATCAGCAACCCAAACGGCAGGAACGCGACGCGGTCGAGCGCTTGTTTCAGCAGTTCGGGAACGTCGTTGTTTCCCTGCGGAACGTTTTCGAGCAATCCGACTTTGTGCAGGTACTCGGGGGTGATGGCGAGCGCAATGGCATCGCCAATGGCTTCGTGGAAACCGTCGTTTGCGCCGCTCTGGAACAGCGGTGGCTGGTTCTTGTAGGCGCGCTGGTAGAAGTTGTGCCCGAGTTCGTGGTGGACGGTGACGAAGTCCTCGCCGCGCACCTGGATGCACATCTTCACGCGCAAGTCGTCCTTGTTGTCGATGTCCCACGCGCTGGCGTGGCAGACTACGTCGCGATCGGCGGGCTTCACGAACAGCGAGCGCTCCCAGAACGTCGGCGGCAGCTTCTCGAATCCCAGCGAAGTGAAGAACCCCTCGCCGTATTTCACCATCCCCTTGGCGTCGAGGTTCTTCTTTTTGAGCAATTCGGTGACGTTGACTCCGCCGTTGTCTTCCTTCACGCCGAGCACGTCATAGATATTGCCCCACTCCTGCGCCCAGGGATTGCCGAGCAGATGCGCTGGGATCGGGCCATTGGGCGGCACCACGCTCGGCCCGTACTTTTCAACGAGTTTCGCGCGGACGAATGTATGCAGTGAGAGATAGAGCGGTTCGACCTGCTTCCACAGACGCTCCAGGTCGGCCGAGAATTCCTCCGGAGTCATGTCGTAGCCGGCGCGCCACATGGCGCCCGTATCTTTGAAGCCAATTTCGCGCGCACCCTGGTTCGATAGCTCGACGAACCGGGCATAGCGCGGGCGCATCGGCGGCGAGATCGCGTGCCATCCCAGCCACACCTCCAGCAATTCCTTGGGATCGCGGCTGGTGGACATGATCTTCTCGATCGCCGTGATGTCGAGGCAGTCGGCGCCCTTGCGGCAGTACTTGCCCTTGCCGTAATCGGAGTCGAGCGAGACGCCAATCGTGGTCATCTCCTTGCGAAGCGCGGGATCGTTCGGGGCCGGGGCGACCAGCGCGAGCTTAAGCAGCATGAATTTTCGCGCCAGGTCGGCGGGCATCTCCAGACCGTCGAAGCGCTTCGCCTGCCCGACCAGGTCGGTGGTGACACCAGTGATCTGATCGATGGCGTCGGCAGCCAGAGCCTCGGTGTCGTCGGTGATGAAGTTCTCCTGCACCCAGGAGGCACGGTTGACCTTCACGACCAGGTCGGCGAGTTGTGCCTCAGCCTTGTTCATAAAATCCTGGGCTTCGGCGACGGTGGGTTTGGTTTGGGCAGCAACGTTCATAGCGGCGAATAACACTAGAAGAGCTAGAAGCTTCATGAAACCTCCAAGCAAACAAGAGATTATGACGGATGAGAGGGGAAATTGTCAGCGAGAGGGAGGAGAAGATGCGTGGGAGGCAGTGCAGGAGGTAGGGGTCCTTCGACTCCGCTCAGGATGACAACGGTTTATAAAGCATTCGCGGAATGCAGCGCTTCGATCGCCGCTCTCACCTTGGCCGACACCGCCTCCGTGTCTTGCAGGGTGAGCCCCGCCGTTGGGATCGGCTCGCCCACCCGCATCTCCAGCGGCCGGCACTTGATGTGATACGTGTTCATTGGCAGCAAATCAAACGTCCCCACCAGCGCAATCGGGACGATCTCCGCCTGCGCCTTGATTGCCAGGAAGAACGCGCCCGGCAGGAACGGCAGAATCTGCCCGTCGGGGCTGCGGCCACCTTCGGGAAAGATCACCAGAGGCCTGCCGCTTCTCAGGCTCTTGAGCGCGGACTTGATCGCGCCGATCGACGCGGCCGGATTCTGCTGGTTGATGCACACCTGCCCAGAATGCTTCAGATGCCAGCCCACAAACGGGTACCCGAGTAACTCGCTCTTGAACACGATCCGGAACTGGAACGGCAGGTGGACGTAGATGATCGGAATATCGAGCGCGGACGCGTGATTGACGGCATATACCCGCGGCTTGGATGCGTCGACCTTCTCCATCCCGGTGACGGTCACGGGCGAGAAGATCGTCTTCATGATCAGCCACGACCACAGGCGAGCCAGGTTGTGCTGAACGCGTCCGCT
>PMCH01000182.1 GCA_003154055.1 Acidobacteriaceae bacterium | reverse complement strand
CGTCAACGAAATTCCTCAGCTTCTAACTGCTTGTGCAGCAATCGAGTGCAGGCCGTCCACAGCGGGGTGAAACGGAAATTGTGCAATGGACGCCGGGCGCGGGTCACGAATTGCCAATGTTCATGGTGTTTTCTGCGGTTTTTCACAGTCCCCGATTTCGTTGCCGCTCGATACCGACGAGAATCGAGCTGTGAAAATCTCTTCCTATGTGCGTGAATCCAGCTCTTCCGCACTGTGGCTCTGGTTCTCGCGCAGGTACTTACGCCTCCGCGGAGCTTCTCCTACAATTCCAGCGAAAGGGAGTGTGCAATGACGATCTTTGATGCTCAGCGGGGGCGGGTAGTGGAAGTGCCGGGCGGCTCCATGCTCCGGATTGTAGGGCTGGCTGTCATCGGTTTCCTGATCGTGATCCTCCTGTTCTCTGCCGTCACCCGCGTGGACTCGGGCGCGGTTGGGGTGCTCACTCTCTTCGGACGAGTTACGGGTGAAGCTTTGCCCGAGGGAATCCACCTTATCAACCCGCTCAAAACCAACCACGAACTCTCGATCCGTACCCAAGAACTCAAGGAAACGGCGAGCGTGCCCTCCGCCGAGGGCCTGGTCATCAGCCTGGATACATCACTCATTTTTCATCTCAATCCCGACAGAGCGGCCGAGGTGTACCAGAAAATCGGTCCCCGCTACATTGAAGTGCTGATTGAACCCAACCTGCGGTCGGCGATCCGGGAAGCGACCGCCTCGCACAGTGCGAATGCACTGTACTCAGGTGAGCGCGAGATGGTTGCCAAGCAGATCGTCGCCCAGCTTGCCGATCTGCTCGGCCGGCGCGGAATCCTGGTCGAAAGCATCCTGCTTCGAGATATTCAGCTCCCCAATACGCTCAAAGCTTCCATCGAATCGAAGCAGCAAGCGGAGCAGGAGGCGCTGGCCATGAGCTTCCGCCTGCAAAAAGAGAAGCAGGAAGCCGAGCGCAAGCGCATTGAAGCTGCTGGCATCCGCGACTTCCAGCAGATCGTGGCCCAGGGTATCAGCTCTCAATTGCTGGAATGGAAAGGCATCGAGGCAACGGAAAACCTGGCGAAGAGTCCGAATGCGAAGATTGTCGTGATCGGCAGCGGGAAGAATGGGTTGCCGCTGATTCTGGGGCAGTAGCGAGAGGCGAGTAGCGAGCAAGATCAAAGCTCCGAAGACTCCGCCGCTCTCGGTGGCCCGCTGATACCATACGATTCGTGGCCCCGCTGCTCGATGTCCAAAGCCTGAGCATTCAGTTCCCGCAGGCCCGTATGGCCCGGGGGCCCTCGCCTGACAAGATCCGCGGTTCAGAACCGGCAATCACCGCCGTCCGCGACCTCAGTTTCACTATTGCCCCCGGCGAAGTTCTGGGGCTGGTCGGTGAATCCGGGTCGGGGAAATCCATCACCTCGCTGGCCATCATGGGATTGCTGCCACCCACCGCCAAGGTGATGGGCAGCATCACGTTCCAGAACGGCGATGGACGACCGACGAACCTCACCAACCTTCCCGCCGACTCCCTTCGCGCCTTCCGTGGCTCGCGCATGGCCATGATCTTCCAGGAGCCGATGACCGCACTGAATCCGGTCATGCGGGTGGGCGACCAGATTGCCGAGGCAGTGCTGGCCCACAACAGCATGTCGAAGTCGGAGGCTCGGAATCGGAGTGTGGAGGCGCTCCGCGACGTTGCCATTCCCGAGCCGGAGCAGCGGGCCCGCAGTTATCCGCACCAGCTCTCCGGGGGGATGCGGCAGCGTGTCATGATTGCCATGGCGATCGTCAACCGGCCGCAGTTGCTGATTGCCGACGAGCCAACTACTGCACTCGACGTCACCATTCAGGCACAAATTCTGGATTTGTTGAACGAACTCCGCCAAAAGTTCGGATTGGCCATGCTGTTTATCTCGCACGATCTGGCAGTCGTGTCACATGTGGCGGACCGGGTGGCAGTGATGTATGCGGGCAGCCTGGTCGAACTGGCAGACAGGCAGGACATCTTCAGCGCGCCGGCTCATCCCTACACGCAGGGATTGCTGCGGGCGGTTCCGACGCTTGCCACGAAACGATCTCAGCCACTGGCGACCATTGAAGGCACCGTGCCCCCGATTGCGGCGTTGCCACCCGGGTGCTTGTTTGAGCCGCGCTGCCCTCACCGCGTGGCTGGGTGTGCGGCGCAAGAGCCGCCCCTGGTAGAGATCGGCCCCGGACACTGGGCCCGCTGTCCGGTTTTGACCCTGCTGCGCTGAAACGCGCAAGTTCTCCGGCAAAAAAGCTATAATCCGCTTCGCCGTGCGTATCCTCGTCCTCAGCGACATTCACAGCAACCTGGAGGCGCTCGAGGCCTGCCTCGGCGCCGCGCCTGCCCACGATCTTGTGGTGAACCTTGGAGACACGGTGGGCTACGGCGCGAATCCCAACGAGGTGGTGGCGCGTGCGCGCGCCTTGGGCCGCGTTTTTGTGCGCGGCAACCACGACAAAGCGGTCAGCGGACTGATGGATCTTGGGGAGTTCAACGCGGCTGCTGGACTCGCTACGCTCTGGACTCGCGACCAGCTCACTCCGGAAAACCTGGAGTGGGTGCGTTCTCTGCCCCAGGGCCCGGTTCACGTCAAGGAACTCCGCGGAGTGCAATTCGTCCACGGCTCTGCGCTGGACGAAGACGAGTACATGGTCAGCCTGCGCGATGCCATTGAACCCTTGCTCACCGATGCGGTGCCGGTCACATTTTTCGGGCATACACATCTTCAGGGCGGATTCGTGGCGCAAGGCGACTTGAGCGAAGTGTATCGCCCGGGGTATCGCACCGTGGGGCAGGCGGAATCGTCGGACTGGCCGCTCCACCGCGAACGGCGGTACCTTATTAATCCGGGTTCGGTCGGACAGCCCCGCGACGGAGATTGGCGCGCCGGCTTTGCCGTATTCGACAGCGATGCATGGATCGTCAGCTTCTATCGCGTCCCGTATGATCTACGGATCGCGCAGGAGAAAATTCTGGCTGCCAAGCTTCCGCAACGCCTGGCCACGCGGCTGGCCACAGGAAGATAGAAAAAGCGATTGCAGAAGGCAGAAGTCAGATTGCAGAAGTGAAATCCAAGCACCGCCATCTTCAGCTTCGCTTCACGGCCGGGTCTCCCGCTCGTTGTAAACTCACCCAATGTGCCCTCGTGACTCATCCCGTGCTGGGGAGCTATTCGCCGCGTCGCTGCAATCGGCCGCACCCGCTCACACTGCCCACATCGACGGAGGAGCGCGCGGCAATCCTGGCCCATCCGGCTATGGCGTGATCATCCACGATCCCTCGGGCCGCACGGTCGCCGAACTCAGCGAGTATCTGGGACACCACACCAATAATTACGCCGAGTACCAGGGGCTGCTCGCCGCCCTCCGCTATGCGCAGGAAAACGGGATCAAGGCACTCAAGGTGATCAGTGACTCGGAATTGATGGTGCGGCAGATCAAGGGCATCTACAAGGTGAAGCATCCGGAACTGCGCAAGCTGCACGGTGAAGCCCAACCGCTGGTACGGAAGCTGGAACACTTCGAAATCCGCCACGCCCTGCGGGAGCACAATCAGGATGCCGACCGCCTGGCGAACGAGGCCATGGACCGCGGCAAACCGGGCGCAACGCAGACCGCTCCGGCGACTCCGCGAACCCCCGCCGCCAAGGAAGAGTTCGAGGGGATCGTCCGCAACGGCGTCATTGAGCTTCTGGATGGCATGGTTCCCGACGGCACCCGGGTCCAGATCAGGGTCCGCCGCTAGCGCGGCATCGGTGGCGTTACCTTTTCAGTACACTACCTGTGCCACATTGCTCTTTCCCCTGTTCTTGCCTCCGGCATACCATTGCGCCAGACTTGCGCTCCATCAGAAGGAGAACACCATGCTCGTCGGCGCCGCCATCTTTGATGGCATCAATCCCCTGGGTGTGCTGGTCGCAGCTCTCGCCACCATGGTTGTCGGCTTCGTCTGGTACTCCCCGTTACTTTTCGCGCGTCCGTGGATGCGCCTGATGGGTTACGACCCCGACGATAGGGCCAAGCTGGCGGAAATGCAGAAGGGCGCCGGCAAACTGTACGGTCTCTCGTTTGTTGCCAGCCTTGTCTCGGCGGTTGTGCTCGCCAAAGTTATCGACATCTCCAGCGTCAACAGCGTCTATTACGGGATGAAAGTGGGATTTGGCGTCTGGCTCGGCTTCGTGGCCACCGTGCAGCTGACAGGAACGTTGTTTGGCAAGCAGCCCCTCAAACTCTTCCTGATTAACACCGGATACCAACTGGTGTGCTACCTGGCGATGGGCGGAATACTGGCAAAGTGGCCGCATCCATAAGGTCAGAAGGTAGAGTCAGAATGCAGAAGTTAAATTCCAAGGCGCAAACGCGCTGCTGAAACCGAGAACCTTTACTTCCGCATTCTGACTTCTAACTTCTGCATTTGCCTTCATTCTCCTGCCGAATGGTCGTGCACGATCTTCCATCCATCCGGAAATTTCCGGAAAATCAGCGTGAACAGGCCGTGCGGCGTCTTGCCGTCTGACATCGTCAGGTGGAACTCGCCACGAACAAAGGCCGCCTCCGGCCCGAGCATCTCGATTCGCAGATTCGCGAATTCCAGCTTCCCCATCTCGTGGCCAGCGCCCTGATAGGTGCTCTTGTAGCGGTCGAGCGCCGCCTGCCAGCCCCTGGACTCATGCCCGCCGGAGAAAAACGTCAGGTCCGGTGAATTCCAGTATCCCGCCATGAATGCTTCTAGATCGTGGCGGTTCCAGGCTTGCTGCTGTTCCTCGATCACTTTCCGGATCGCGGACGAACCGGCTTCCGCACCGCTCTGCGGCAGAGCGCTCATGGCGAGAGCCGCGAACGAACCCAGTATGAGGGCAATGGCGCGCATAGGTCCTCCAAGGCGCACCAGTTTCGCACAAAGCAGGCACCCGCCGCAGAAACAGGCGATTGAGAAATGGGCGATTGAGTCACGCGAGCAGAACGCCCGCGCTTGCTTTCAGAAAGATGAGGTTGGCAAACCAAATCCGGTTTCCGACCGTGCCCAGACTAGAAACCAGCAACCGGCAACTACCGGCTCGCCTTTTTCGCCGCTGCCTTCGCCTTCACGGCCTGCCACGGGCGCTTGGGGCGCTCGACTTCCGGCGTATCGCGATCCTTGATGCGATCGTACTGGTAGGATTCGCTCACCGTCCCCAGCGACTCGTTGTACAGGCTGGGCAGTCCGAGCCCTTCTTTCATTTCTTCCGCGAACTGGTGCAGCGCCTTGAGGTGGTCGGCGGTCGCCGCCACTTCGGTCTTCGTGGTTTTCAGGAACTGCTGATAGCCCTTGTTGACCAGTTTCGAGATTTCGCCCCCGATCAGGTACCCCGGGTAGGCAAAAATCTTCACCCCGCCATCGTCCGTCTTCTGGATGGCCGCTGAGACGGTGTACTTCTTCAGAAACACGCGGACTTGCGCGCCGGGGGCTTCAATCAGGTCAAATCCGTGTTCGCGCAGCCAGTTGACTGCGTCTTCATAAGTGCGTTCTTCGACTTTCGTTGACATTATCTTTCACTCAATTCCGTTTCCGCTCGGTTAGATGCAGCCTTCACCATCCGGGGCTCCGTCAGTTTTCTAATGGAACCAAACGTCCGGGGCTTGAATCTAATGACCCAGTATAGATATACCCTTTTAACAGCACCGGCACATTACTCTGGTCACGGAAGCTTTATCCCCCATGGCTACAGCAGGTTCCAGCTCCGCACCAAGGTTCGGTCCCTCGGAGGACGGAACCGCTCCTGGCCCTGCCGGAGCAACGCTGCTCGAACGCATTGGCAACACTCCCCTGCTGGCGTTCGATTCGCTCACCCACGACTTCCCCACGGTTCATCTTCTCGGGAAGGCCGAGTGGTACAACCCCGGCGGATCGATCAAGGACCGCGCAGCCGCCAACATCGTGACGGAAGCGCGGCGTTCCGGCAAGCTTGCGCCGGGAAGGATCCTGCTCGATTCCACCAGCGGCAACACCGGCATCGCTTATTCCATGCTCGGCGCCGCGCTCGGATTCCCCGTCACGCTGTGCGTGCCGGACAACGTCTCCGTCGAACGAAAACGAATTCTACAGGCATACGGCGCAAATATCATCTACACCGATCCGGGCGAAGGCTCCGACGGCGCCACCAAGATTGCGCATCAGCTCGCGGAGAAGCATCCCGATCTTTATTTCTACGCGGACCAGTACTCGAACGACGCCAACTGGCGAGCGCACTACCTGACCACCGCCAACGAAATCTGGCAGCAGACCGAAGGCTGCGTGACGCACTTCGTCGCGATGATGGGCACGACCGGAACTTTCGTCGGCACCACGCGCCGGTTGAAGGAACTGAATCCGCACGTCCGTTGCATCTCGCTCCAGCCGGACTCACCCTTCCACGGACTGGAAGGCACCAAGCATCTGGGCTCGACGATGGTCCCGGCTATCTACGACGCGTCACTTGCCGACGAGCAACTGGAGGTTGGCACCGAGGATGCGCACGCCATGGTCAAGCGTCTGGCCCGCGAACAGGGCCTGCTGGTCGGTGTTTCAGCGGCTGCGGCGATTGTCGGCAGCTTGAAAGTCGCCGAGGGCCTGAAGAAACAGCAGCCCGCGGTGATTGTGACCATCCTTTGCGATTCGGGCAACCGGTACCTGAGCGAGCGCTTCTGGGAAGAGGGTTGAAACCAAACTCCACCACGGAGACACAGAGTCACGGAGAAAACCCTTCTTTTGATTTCCTCCGTGGCTCCGTGCCTCCGTGGTGAAATACTTCTGCAACCTGACTTCTGCAATTGCCCGATGCTGAAAATCACCCAAGCCGCCTACGCCTCCCTTCGTCAGCACGGAGAAGAGACCTATCCCCACGAGTGCTGCGGTGTGCTGCTGGGCCGCTTCGAGGATGATGGCTCGAAAATCGCCACCCGTGCTGCCCGCTGCGGGAACACCCGCGACGACTCACCTCACAACCGCTACAACATTGACCCCAAGGAATTGGTCCGAATCCAACGCGAGGGGCGCGAGCGCGGCGAGGACATTGTCGGCTTCTACCACTCCCATCCCGACCATCCCGCCCAGTGGTCGCCTACCGACCTTGCCGAGGCACACTGGATCGGCTGTTCGTATGTGATTACCAGCGTGGAGAAGGGGAAGGCGGTGCTCACCAACTCGTTCGAACTTGCCGGTCGCGACGAGGATGACAAGAAATTCGTGGACGAACGGATCGCGGTCGTCTGATACCCAACTGAAAACTGAATATGAATTGTCCTCCCGAGCGAAGCGAGGGATCTGCATTGGGCCGCGCCGAGGAAACTGCAGATCCCTCGCTTCGCTCGGGATGACAATTTCGGTGGTTTTCCGATGAACCATGGCTAGGCCAGTTGTGCTAAGACTCCCGCCGGAAGTATTCCCTCACCCCCGGCCGCGTCATATAGATCAGCAGCAATCCCGCAATCACCACTCCCACCGCGCCTTTCAGGTGCTCGCCGATCGCAAGATTCACAAGATCGCCCGCCATGTTGATGGCGATGGATCGAGGTGCCCAGAACCCATCCCCAGTGCCGCCGCCGGAACCAGCCTACGGCGGCGCAACCCAACGCCACCGAAAGAACGCCAAAGGGCAACGCGGCGATCCCGCCCAGCCAGGCGAGTTGTTCATGGGCTGGCTTGTTCAGGACCCATAGGGCGTCGAGGAAAGTCCCTGGTTTCAGCAGGGTGACGGCGGCGTAGGCGGCCATGGTCGCGCCAAGTACGAAGAACACGCCGATCGGGACAAATCCCCTGGGACGCCCGGGTTGGGCAGAAGCCATTCCTCCTCCTCAATAATGTGGCGAGGTCGTTTCCACTTGCATCTTTCAGCGGTACCATAGCATCTTTTGCGTATGCCCCAGATCCAGATTCCCGGTGCCCTCCGTCAATACGCAGGGAAACAGGCGACGGTACAGGTTCCCGCAAACAATGTCGGCGAGGCCTTGGCCAGCCTCATCTCCCAGTACCCCGACCTCAATCGTCATCTCTATACCGACGACGGCAAGCTGCGAGCTTTCGTCAATGTCTACGTCAACGACGAAGACATGCGCTACCTGCAGAAGGAAGCCACCGCCCTGAAAGACGGGGACACTATTTCCATCGTGCCGTCCATCGCTGGCGGACGCTGATTCCCTTTGGCCGGGTATAATGCTCGACCAGCGAACACTCTCCATGTCTCGATTCGAGCGCTCAATCCTGCTAGCCCTGTCGCTTGGCATTCTTCCCGCCTGCGCAACGCACTCCGTTCCCAAGCCTGACTCCAGCACCATTGACGAGCACGGAACTGCTCACGTGACTCGGGTCGTGCCAGTGCCGGAAACGATCAGCGCGGAAGCGCAAAAATGGCTGGCCCAGCCGATGTCCGACGCTGATCAGAACGTTTCGGTCGCAGAGAACCGTGCCAAAGCGGAGACCTGGCAGGAAACGCTGGCTAAGGATATGCAGTCGATGTATCCGGCTACCTTGACCAAGGACACAATAGCCGGCGTGCCCGTGCGCATCATCACGCCGCCAAGTGTTCCGGCCGAGAAACGCGATCGCGTGATGATCAACGTACATGGCGGTGGATTTCAAGCTGACTGGGGATCGGTTGCCGAGACTGTCCCGGTTGCCAGCCTGGCGCAAACCAAAGTGGTGGCGGTGCTGTACCGGCTATCGCCGGATTATGCATTTCCCGCCGCCGCCGATGACACGGTGGCTGTCTACAAGGAATTGCTCAAGAGCTACAAGCCGAACAACATCGTGCTCTACGGTACATCGGCCGGGGCGATTCTGACCGGCGAGGTCGCGGTACGGCTGAAGCAGCTGGGACTGCCGCTTCCGGCTGCGCTGGGCATCTTCTCCGGAAGCGGCGACCTGGGCAAATACGGCGACTCGCAAGCAATCTTCGGACTGGAGGGACTGAAGGGCCCGCTCAGTCCGCCGGAGAAGCCGCTGCCAAAGGACCCGCACGTGGCATCGACGAACCTGCGCGATCCCGTGCTCTCTCCTCTGTACGCAGACCTGAAAGGGTTGCCGCCGACCTTCTTTCTCAGCAGCGGACGCGATCTTCTCCTGAGTGAGACGGTGAACTTGCACCGCGCTTTTCTGCATGCTGGAGTCGAAACTCAGCTCGTCGTGTTCGATGCTCTTCCGCACGCCTTCTGGAACCAGTTCACGCTGCCCGAATCCATCGAAGCCCATCGCATGATGGCGGATTTCTTCGATAAGCATCTCGGAAAATGAGGCGGGCAGGCGGATCGAGCGAGTTTGTGATTGTTGCATTGCACTTTTGATGTGAGCAGCATATTCAGCAATTTTCTTTCGGAGAGTGACATGCGAATTTTTTTGGCGTTGATGGTTAGCCTTTTCCTGACTGTTGCCGGAGCCGCACAGCAAAGCCAGCCCTCGCAAGACGCCGCCGACAAGCCCAAGCCAGCCGTCAAGGAGAAGAAAGACAAGAAGGAGCCGGCCGCGACGCCGCCTGCCGCACCCGACAAATCCGCCGAGAGCGCGAAGCCTGCCGAAACCGCAAAGCCCGATGGCGAAGCAACCGACAAAGACGAGCATTACGACGTGAGCGAAGTTCCCCCGGTGATCACGCATCATTCGATCACCGTGAATGGCAAGGCCCTGAGCTATACGGCGACCACCGGCCGGCTTCCGCTCAAGCGGGGCGACGGGAAGATCGAAGCCGAAATGTTCTTTGTCGCCTACACGCTCGACGGGCAGGCCGCCGGCCAGCGCCCGCTGACGTTTGCCTTCAACGGCGGCCCCGGCTCTGCTTCCGTCTGGCTGCACATGGGCGCGCTCGGGCCGAAGAGGGTCGTCCTGCAACCGAATGGATTCATGCCGGCGGCCCCGTATCGAATCGAGGACAATCCCGCCACGCTGTTGGACCGCAGCGACCTTGTCATGGTGGACGCCATGGGCACGGGTTTCTCGCGCGCCGCAAATGCGGAACTGCTCAAGAAATTTCTCGGCGTGCGCGGGGACGTGCAGGCATTCGGTGAATTTATCCGCCTGTACATCTCGCGCTACGAGCGCTGGAGTTCTCCGCTGTTTCTGCTGGGAGAAAGCTATGGCACGACGCGGGCGGCGGGGATTTCCGGCTATCTCGCCGATCACGGAATCGCATTCAATGGAGTGACCCTGCTCTCCATGGCCGTGGACTTCCAGACACTGGAGTGGAACAAGTCCAACGACCTGCCTTACACCCTGCTCGTTCCCACCTTCAACATGATCGCCGCCTATCACCACAAGGTGCCCGCCGATCTGAGCGCGGACCCCGAGAAAATGCGGCAGGAAGTGGTGCGCTGGAGCACGAATGAGTACGCCCTCGCGCTCGGCAAGGCCGACGCCCTGACGCCCGACGAGCGCCACAAGATCGTGGAGCAGCTCGCGCGCTACATCGGGCTGCGTCCAGAGGTGATCGAGACCAACAATCTGCGCATCGATGTTCCCACCTTCACCCGCGAACTGTTACTCGACCAGAAGCTGCTCGTCGGCCGCCTGGATGGCCGCTTCAGCAGTCCCGATCCCGAGGACCGGGGATTTTACGATCCCGCGGG
>PMCH01000050.1:5020-5583 GCA_003154055.1 Acidobacteriaceae bacterium | reverse complement strand
AATGCTCCCGGTACTGTCCGCAAACACCGTCCCTACGTTCCCGAAACCATGGAAATGAAGGAGTTCACGTTTCGGGCCGTGCTGATCGGCCTGTTCCTGACCGCCCTGCTGGGCTCTGCCAACGCGTACCTCGGCCTGAAGGCGGGCATGACGATTGCCGCGACCTATCCGGCAGCCGTCATCTCGATGGCGCTGCTCCGGCTGATGAAGGGTTCTCTGCTGGAAGAGAACATCGCGCGAACCGTCGGCTCGATCGGCGAGTCGGTAGCGGCGGGCGCAATCTTCACAATCCCCGCGTTTGTGATGGCGGACCTGTGGCCTGGGCTCACTAAGGACCAATATTGGAAATCGGTTGCCCTCATGATGATCGGCGGCACACTGGGCATCCTGTTCGTGACTCTCTTGCGCCGCGTGATGGTGGAGGATCCCGACCTGCCGTTCCCTGAGTCGGTGGCCGCCTCTGAGATTCACAAGGCCGGACAACAGGGAGCGAAAGCTGCCAAGATTCTTTTCGCCAACATGGGCTTTGGCGCGTTTATGTACCTGCTGGGAGCGGTCAATGT
>PMCH01000050.1:0-4893 GCA_003154055.1 Acidobacteriaceae bacterium | reverse complement strand
CAAGCCATCTACTTCTCGATTGTGCGGCCGATCGCGGTGGGCGGAATGCTCGTGGGCGCAACCTACACGTTGTTCAAGATGCGCAAGCAACTGGCACTCGGCATGGGCCGTGCCGTTTCCGATCTGAAAAAGTCGGCGGCTGTGCAGGCTGCTACCAATCGCACCGAGCGTGACCTCCCTGCCAAAATGATCTTCGCCGGCATCGGTGTGGTATTCATCGCGATGATCTTGCTGTATCACTTCTTTATCAGCGGAGCGGGCGCACTCTCCAGTTCTAAGATACTGACGGGTTCGCTGGTCGCGGCCGGCGTCATGCTCGTCATCGGATTCTTCTTCGCTGCCGTTTCCGGCAACCTGGTCGGAATGATCGGCTCGTCAAACAATCCCGTGTCGGGACTCACGCTCTGCACGCTGGTGATTGCCGCCTTGCTGATGGTCGCTCTGGGAGTATCGGGCAGCGGCGGAGTCGCAGCGGTACTGGGAGTAGCGGCCGTGGTGTGCGTTTCATCAGCCGTAGCGGGTGAGATGCTGCAGGACCTGAAGGTCGGGCACATTCTCGGCGGCACACCCTCAAAGATGCAGATCGGAGATCTTCTCGGCATCGTCGTGGCGTCGCTCGTCCTGTTCTTCCCGATCGCGATCCTTGCCAAGGCATACCACTTCGGCAGCCCCGCGCTCCCGGCTCCACAGGCGGGTTTGATGGCGATGCTGTCCAAAGGCATCGTCGGCGGAGATATGGCGTGGCCGCTGGTGATCGTCGGCATCCTGCTCGGATTGGCGATGATCATGATCGAGGTAAAGAGCGTGATGCTCTTCGCGGTCGGCATGTATCTGCCGCTGGGCACGACCTTCGCCATCTTTCTCGGTGGTGTCATTCGCTGGATCACCGACAAACTGCGCGATCGCCGCGGCTTCAACGACGCGCAGAAAGCGCGTGTGGAAAACTCCGGCGTCCTGACGGCCTCGGGCCTGATTGCAGGCGAAGCGCTCTGCGGCCTGGTCATCGCGGGCCTGGTCGGCTCCGGCTACGACGTCACGCTGTTCAAGTGGACGCCGCCGTTTCTGCTGGCGTTGGGCGCGCTCGCAATATTGGCGCTGGTGATGATCCGCGTACCGCTGGCGAACGCCGGACGGCCCGAGGATCCAGCCCCGCCAACGGCGATCATGTGAGGTCAGAGGTTAGAGGTCAGATTGCAGAGGTGAAGAGCAACATCTTCTAGACCACGAAGGACACAAAGGTACACGAAGGAACTTGGATCAGAGAATTTTCCTTCGTGTTACTTTGTGTCTTTCGTGGTTCTTTTTTATGACGATCGCGGAGAACATACTGTGCGTGCGGGAGCGGATCGTGGCGGCTGCCCGCCGCTCTGGTCGCAATCCCGGAGAAATCACGCTGATGGCCGTCAGCAAGACCTTCCCCCCCGTGAGTATTCGGGAGGCGTATGCGGCGGGACTTCGCGTCTTCGGCGAGAACCGAGTACAGGAATTTGCCGGAAAGGCCGAGGCACTGCGCGATCTGCCCGACGCCCAGTGGCACCTGATCGGTCACCTGCAAAGCAACAAGGCGGCGAAAGCGGCAGAACTGTTTGGTGCAGTCGATTCGGTGGACTCGGTGCGACTTGCGGAAAGACTCAACGCAGCCGCGCAAAGTGCGGGCAAGACGCTGGCCGTGCTGATCGAAATCAACGTGGGCGGCGAAGAGGCCAAGAGTGGCGTCGCGCCGGCGTCAGACGAGTTGGAGCAGATTCTTCTTGATGCACCGAAATGGACGAACCTGGCCATCCGAGGCCTGATGACGGTGCCGCCGTACTCCGATGATCCCGAGAGTGCGCGGCCGTACTTTCGGCAATTGCGTGAAATTCGCGATAGCCTCGCAAATCGGCGATTGCCCGCGGTCTGCATCAATGTGCTCTCTATGGGCATGTCCCACGACTTCGAAGTCGCGATCGAAGAAGGCTCGACTTGCGTTCGCGTGGGCACTGCGATTTTCGGAGAAAGAGAAAAAGCTTAACCACGGGGGGCATAGAGGAACACGGGGAAAACCATCAGAGATGTGTTGGGTTTCCTCCGTGTTCCTCTGTGCCCCCCGTGGTACGGCCTTTCGATGGCAGTCATTCAAAATTCGCCCGCTGGCGTCACGTTCGCCGTCAAAGTCCACCCCCGCGCCAAGAAGAACGCCATCACCGGCGAGGTGGGTGACGCGCTCAAACTCGCCCTGACCGCTCCTCCCGTCGACGGCAAGGCCAACCACGCCTGCATCGAATTTTTCGCAAAACTTTTGAACGCCCCCCGTTCCTCCGTTACTATTGCAGCCGGCCAGACCAGCCGGAACAAAGTGATCCGCGTGATGGGGTTGTCGGCGGAGGAGATCAAGAAACGCCTGGGAATCTGATTTGTTTGTGCTTTCGGCACCGGCGTACCACATGACAAGCACCCACCCATCATCGGAAGTCCCGGCGCACAAGCTCCGGCAGATCAAACTGCTGCATACGGCGATCTGGGCAATCATGGCGTCATCGATCCTGGTATTGCCCTGGGCTGGCTGGTCCGGGCAGTTTCGCTTGGCGCTCGGGCTGACGCTGTTGATCCTTGGCGAATGCCTCGTGTTGGGTCTGAATCACGGGCGTTGTCCGCTGACTGACATGGCAGCCCGCTATACGGACGACCGCGCCCACAATTTCGATATCTACCTTCCGTTGTGGCTGGCGCGCTACAACAAGCATATTTTTGGTTTCTTGTTCGTAGTCGGTGAACTTGTTGTTTTGTGGCGTTGGACCAGGAGGCCCGGGCTTTGACCTTTTCCGAGCGCTTGCAGGAAATCCGCACCGGATTCGAGCGTCCCTTCTGGGTCGCGAACATCACTGAGATCTTCGAGCGTCTTTCCTACTATGGCGCGTTCGCTTCGCTTGCCCTGTACTTGCAGGAGAAACTGAACTTCTCCACCGAGCAAACTGGGACGCTGACCGGCTTGTTCGGCGGCATGGTGTGGTTTCTCGCCATCTTCGGCGGGGCCGCGGCAGATCGTTTGGGGTTCCGGCGCGCGCTCTCGCTCGCGTACCTCATTCTTGCGGTCGCCTATTTCCTGATCGGATCGATCGCGGCACCCTGGCTGGCACCTATCCGCAACGCCGTCCCTCTGAGTCTGTTTGTTGGAGTCATCCTCATCCTGCCGGCGCTTGGGGTCGCGCTGGTGAAGCCCTGCGTGGTCGGAACCACCGCCCGCGCATCCAAAGAGAACGTCCGTTCCATCGGATATTCGATCTATTACACGATGGTCAACATCGGTGGCGCACTAGGCCCTTTGTTCGCTTCCTGGTCTCATCGCCACTTGGGTGTGGAGAATGTCTATCGCGTGGCGGCGATCGGCGTCTTCGCGATGTTCTTCGTGGTCTTAGCGTTCTTTCGAGAACCGCGCAAGGCCGGAGATGCGCCCCCGCCCTCGATTGCCGCTGTGGCGCGGAATTTCTGTGTTGTTGTTGGAAAGGCCTGGCTTGTTCTGCCTGCGCTGGGAATTGCTCTGCTGCTGCGCATTTCCATGTTCTTCTTGCCCTACACGATCCCATGGTGGGTGTGGCTTGCCCTCCTGGGGATCATCCTGGCCGGCGCCAGCCGGTTCCTATGGTTCCTTCTGCTCTTCACTGGCTACTGGATCGTATTCTGGCAGCAGTACATCAGCCTGCCCGGATACATTCACAACTACATCAATTCCAATGCCGACGCCGAGCTGATTCTGGTCACCGACGGCCTGACCGTTATCTGCCTCACGCTCGCGGTGAATTACCTCACCCGCAAGATCCCGGCATTTCAAGCGGTTATTCTGGGTACGCTGATTACGTCGCTGTCATGGCTGATCCTGGCCTATCATCCAACCGTCTGGGGCGCGGTGCTCTCGCTGTTCGTCCTTGCGCTGGGCGAGATTATCCAAGCCCCACGCTACTACGAATACATCTCTCGCCTCGCCCCTCCGGGACAGCAAGGGACGTATATGGGCTTCGCTTTTCTTCCGATCGGCATCGGCTCGATCATCGGCGGCTGGTTCGGCGGAACCATCGTCCACCGGTTCGGAGAAGTCCAGCACCAGCCTGCTCTCATCTGGTGGAGCGTGACGGCTGTGGGCATCGCAACCGCCGTGCTGCTCTGGATCTACGACAAGGCTGTGGGAACAGGCGCTGCGGCGACGGCGAAGTAAAGCACCCGAGCCACCGCGAGTTTATCCATCACAGAATTTTCCTCGCCAGTTGGTTTATCATGCCCGCCGACTCTCATGCCCAAACGCAAGATTGCTCCCGCATATATTGCCGACCACATCCGGCGCCTCCTCAAAGATGGCGGCTCCGCTCCCCATGCCGAAGGAGTGCAGCACTTTTTCAAGGAAGAAGTGCAATCCCGCGGCTGGTATACCGCCGAACTGAGAAAAGTTGCGGTCCGCCTGCGGCGCGCCATCTTGCTTGAACAGGGATTTGATTTCCTGGTTCAGGTTGCCGACCAGCTCTTCGACGGAGAGGTTCTGGAAGAGAAGAACATCGCCGTGATGCTGCTTGAAAACCAGACGGCGAAGTGTGGCAAGCGCGAGTTCGTGCTTTTCGATTCATGGCTCGATCGAGTCAGCAGTTGGGCGGATCACGACGCGCTCGTGCACTATCTGATCGCTCCGATGGTCGCGGCCAAACCTACCCGCAGCAAGCAGGTCTTCCGTTGGGCAAAATCACCCTCCCGATGGCGCCGCCGGGCGGCCTGCGTGGCGCTGATTCGCGGCGCACGCGAAAAGCGGTTCTTCCCGGAAATTGTGCGGCTCTCCGAGATGCTCCTGAAAGATGAAGACGACATGGTGCAGAAGGGCTTGGGCTGGCTGCTGCGGGAAACCGCCAAGTTCGATTCGAAGCGGACCGTGCC
>PMCH01000353.1:8868-13513 GCA_003154055.1 Acidobacteriaceae bacterium | reverse complement strand
GAAACCGCCACCCGGATGCCAAGGAAAAGCGAGCGAGCACCCAACCAGTTCATGATCCAGGCGATGCCATAGGCAAAAAGCAGGCAGGCGCCGACCGTCAGAAGATGCGGAGCCCACATCTCGGCCAGGTCGCGCGTCTGGCGATCGCTCAAGCCAAGAGCACTCATCCATTGTGGACGGAACAGATACTCGGAGTGCCAGGCCATGCCCAGCACCCAGGCCGCGGCGGCAGCGATCAGCACGGGCAAATGAAAGATCGTGCTCTTCCGCGGCGGGGCAACTGCAAGGACTTGCACAGGCGTGCTTCGCACAGCGTCCGGTATGCATTCCTGGCCGCAATCGGCATGCACCGGCCAGCGCGAGCAATCCGCCAGGCGGAGTTTGGGATTACCGGTGAGGCCAGTGATGGCAGCGCGAAGTGCATCAAAACGCACTGCGACCTGCGCGTGAGTCTCCGGGCAGTTGACCGTTCGCGGGTCGTGATACGAGCTGTAAATCTGTTTGCCCCAGAGCACCGGCATCAGGAGAATCAGGCAGGCACCCACCAGCAGGAGAATTAGCCAGAACAGCAGCAGCATGACGCACCTCCTCAAGAGACGAGGCGGGGGAATATCGTTGTCCGGCGGCGTGCGGTTCGAAGGACACGAAGCCAGTTTGAGCATAACCCTCCATGGCCTGGGACGCAGTGAGAGACATCACTGGGATTTGTGATGTCCTGGCGTGGAAGGGCCAACCGAGGCGAGCGGCTTCAAGGGATTCCTGCGCGCCGCCGGACATCCTCTGAGATGTTGCCGCCGCTGACCAGCAAAACAGTGGACGGGTCCCGCCGCGGGCTGGCGAGGAAGGCAGCGGTGGCGGCCGCTCCCGCCGGTTCTGCCACGATGCCTTCCTTTTGATAAAGATGGCGGATGGCGTCCAGCATCTGCTCTTCGCTCACCAGCACCACGTCATCTACCAGTTCGCGAATGGCATGGACATTCGCAGCGTCAGGCGTCCGTGTCGCCAGACCGTCCGCGCAGGTGTCGCACGTGTCCGTCTCAACCACTCTCCCCTGCTTCCACGACAGGTAGTAGGAGGGAGCACGTTCGGCCTGCACTCCGACGATCCTGGCTGCGGGAAGGAGTTGCTTGACCGCTGCAGCCAGGCCGCGAATCAAGGCCGTATCGCCCATGGGGACGTAAATCGCGGTAACCTGCGGAACCTGCTCGGAAATTTCGAGGCCGATGGTGGCAGGCCCGGCCGGCAGATCGGGGTCGGTGGCGTCATTCAGAAAAAAGACTCCGGGCCTTCGCGAATACTCGGCGGCTTGTTGGAAAGCGTGAGCCAGATCCGCGCCTCCGCTCTCTACAATATGGGCGCCGAGTTCCCGAATTTTGTCTCGCTTGACCGGATTCGGGTTCGACGGTAAGAAGANNTTTCCTTCGGCCGAGATTGATGGCCAGCGCGTAGATTGCGCCGCGGGGCTTGAACGAACCGGTCGGCAACTCGGTTTCAAGCTTCAGGTGGACACTGGAGCCATCCCGCGACAGCGAACGGGCCAGGGTTGTCCGAGTAACCGGAAGGTAGTGGGCAAGAACCTCGCGCGCCTGATGGATCGTAGCCAGATCAGTAACTGGAACCATGTGCCTCGACTGTAATTGGTCTCAGTAAGTTCGGGCAACGTCCGATCTCTGTTAGAGTTCCTTTGGGCCTCGCTCGGGTAACCATCGGTGAAACGTGGTGTACACCGCACAATTCGAGCAATGGATTCCGTTGCCGGTCGCGCAAGTCTTCGAGTTCTTCGGCAATCCGAAGAATCTGCCCCGAATCATGCCCGGCTGGATGCACCTGCGCGTGGACCAGATGAGCATCGTTCCGCCACCGGACGCCCCGCGCGATCGGAAACTCGCCGGCACGGGATCGCTCGTGACGGTTTCCTTCCGCCCCATTCCATTCCTGCCATTCCGTCTGCGCACGCGGGCAGATATTATTGGTTTTGCCATGAACCAGTTCTTTGAGGACACTCACGCCCACAGCGACCCNNGCCGGCCAGATGCGCCGCACGTTTGAATTCCGCCAGCGAGTGGTCGAGCGGTTCCTGCCCCGCCTGTAGAGACGCGGCTTGCCGCGTCTCCTTCTCAACGCGCCTGCAAACCCAAAAGCCTCAGGAAGTTGACAGGCAGGAGTAAACTTGTCCCGATCCAAGCCAAGTACAAAAAACATAGGGGGGCAGATGAAGGTAAACAAGGCTCGGGTGTGGATGGGCGGCATTGCCGGGGGCGTGGTCTGGACGATTTGGAGTCTTGTCATCGGGATGAAGATGGGCCCGTTCTATATGGCCGTGCAGAATGCGGGCCACTTCCTGAAGGAACCGCGTTACCCGTTTTTCGTCGGACAATGGATCCTGATCACGTTCATCATGTCGATTCTGCTGGCGCATTTGTATGCCTGGAGCCGCGGTACGGCCGGAGCGGGACCGAGGACTGCCGTCAGGGTCGGTATGATCGTCGGCTTCTGCGCAGGCGTTCCGCTCAACTTCGCCACGGCGGCCTGGAGTGCAATCCCGCGCATGCTTCCGCTGGGATGGATGCTCGATATGTGGGGCGGCGCAATCCTGGCAACGCTGGTGGCTGGGTTCTTATATAAGGACTGAGCTCGAAGCGGTTGGTGATTACGATTTGTGAGGTGGGCGGCGGTGCGCCGCCCATCCGTCACCAATACTCAATCGCCCGGTCCCCGCAGTTCTGCGGCTCTTCGATCAGCAATCCCTACCGCGACGGTTCGACGACCACGGCCGTCCCATAGGCCAGCACTTCGGTGACGCCCTGCATCACCTCGGTCGCGTCGTAGCGGGCGCCGACGACCGCATTGGCGCCAATCTCGGCGGCGTGCTGGAGCATAAGGTCGAAGGCCTCGGCGCGCGTCTTCTCGCACAGATTGGTAAGCAGCGTAATATTGCCGCCCACGAGCGTCTGCAGGCCCGCTCCGATCGTGCCGAAAATCGAGCGCGACCGGACGGTGATGCCGCGCACCACACCCAGCGTGCGGGTCACACGAAAACCATTCAGTTCAAACTGCGTGGTGACCATGTTGTGAGCAACCATGCGCCCTCCGGGTGCCGAATATGTGCCCATCGCTTCTCCTTCGAGTCCAGAAGCACTTTTCTACTCCAATTCCGCGTGGAGCACAAACTCTCCACTGGCGAGATCGTATTCCGTGCGGAGCACATTCGGCTTGCAGCACGCCTGGCAATCTTCGACGTAAGTCTGGCGGGTACCGGCGGATTCGTCCACGGACGTCTCGTTCCATTCTCCGCAACCCGCGCATTGGTAGCCGGAGAGCACAAAACCATTCTAGAGGCTTGGCGGCCCGAGCACCCCTGCTGGATCGCGGTTCTCTATAATGGGGACCTTTCCCGGAGGCCCCATTTGTTCTCGCGTCGCCGATTTCTGCAAACCGGTTCCATCGCCGCTGGAGTAGGAGTGGTACTCCCCTCGCTGGCCCAATCCGCCGAGGATGACAGGGCTCTGCCAGCCTCGGTTGCTGCCCTGAAATCTCTCCGAGACCAGGCCAAGCCCATCTCGATTGACGAACGCCGCGCCCGCCGGGAGAAGGCTCGGGAGTTGATGCGGGCCAACAAACACTCTGCCATCCTGCTGACGGAGGGCACGTCACTCAATTACTTCACTGGCATTCGCTGGTGGGGAGGTGAGCGGCTCTTCACTATGGTACTGCCCGCCAAGGGTGAATCGTTTTACGTTTGCCCTGCTTTCGAAGAGGGGCGCGCCCGCGAGCAGATCGCCAAGTCTCCAGACGGCAATAACCCCGACGTCCGTGTCTGGCAGGAAAATGAAAATCCCTACCAGCACGTGGCCCAGGGCTTGCGTGACCGCGGCATCGCCGGCGGGACGGTGGGCATCGAGGAGACGGTCAAGTTTGTCTTCAGCGACAACCTGCGAAAAGCCGCCTCTGGCGCTACGTTCGCCAGCGCTACCCCAGTGACAGCCGGATGCCGCATGATCAAAAGTCCGCATGAAATCGAACTCATGCGGCTGGCATCGAAGGTCACACTGGCCGCATACGAAGCGACCTATCGCGCCCTTAAACTAGGGATGACCCAACACGATGTCGCAGATCTCGTGGAAAGGGCGCATCGACAACTGGGCTTTGAAGGCGATGCTCTGGTTCTACTCGGTGAGTTCTCCGCTTTCCCGCACGGGTCAGTCGCGCCGCAATTTATTCGCGAGGGCACGATCGTGCTCATCGATGGCGGCTGCACCGTGGAGGGCTACGCTTCCGACATCACGCGCACCTTCGTGCTCGGCAAAGCCAGCGACAAAATGAAACAGGTTTTCGACATCGTGCACCGCGCGCAGAGTGCCGCGCTGGCGGCCGCAAAGCCGGGAGCGGAGTGCGGTTCGGTGGACGACGCCGCGCGCAAGATTGTCACCGACGGGGGCTATGGGCCAGACTACAAATACTTCACCCATCGTCTGGGACACGGCATGGGCATGGACGGCCACGAGTGGCCCTATCTGGTGCGGGGAAACACCAAGAAGCTTGAACCAGGCATGACGACCAGCAACGAGCCGGGAATCTACATCCGCGGGGAGTTCGGTGTCCGCCTGGAAGATGACATGCACATCACGGAAGGCGGCGCGGAGTT
>PMCH01000353.1:2699-8785 GCA_003154055.1 Acidobacteriaceae bacterium | reverse complement strand
ACATTCTCTTTGATAGCCGCCTCAAATACCTGGTGGCAATCCATCCCCTCGGGCAAGGTCACCCACAGGAATAAGCCGCCTTGTGGACGCGTCCAGGTAACTTCCGGTGGACAGTGCTGGGCGAGCGATTCCATCATCACGTCGCGCCGCTCGCGATAGACGCGGCGAATCAGCTTGATGTGCTCGTCGAGGAAGTTATCGCGCGCCACTTCGTAGGCCACCATCTGGACAAACGTCGAGGTGTGCAGGTCGGCGCCCTGCTTGAGCTGCACAAGTTTGGAGATCACGTCTGGCGGCGCCACAATCCATCCCAAACGCAGTCCCGGCGCCAGGGTTTTCGAAAACGTGCTCAGGTAAATCACGTTGCCGATGTTGTATCCGTCGTCGCGGCGCAGGTTCTGCCGATCGAGCATGATCAGCGGCGCAAGGTGCTCGCCCTCATAGCGGAGCTGGCCATACGGATCGTCCTCGATGATTGGGATTCCATAGCGGTCGGCCAACAAAACCAGTTCGTGGCGGCGGCCTTCAGCGAGCGTCGTCCCGCCCGGGTTCTGGAAGTTCGGCAACACGTACATGAACTTTGGCCCCAGTCGCAGCGACGATTCCAGTTGCTCGGTGCGAAGGCCGTCATTGTCACTCGGCACGCACACGTACTCCGCGCCATACACATTGAAGGCCTGCAAAGCTCCAAGATAGGTGGGCGCTTCGACCAGCACGCGGTCACCGGAGTTGATCAACAGCTTGCCGATCAGATCCAGCGCCTGCTGCGAGCCGGAGGTGATCATCACGTTCTCGGGCTTCGCCTTCACGCCGTACCGGGCCGTGTGGCGCGCGATCATTTCCCGCAACGGCTCGTAGCCTTCGGTCGCGCCGTACTGGAGGGCCAGGCGCGCCTGCTTGTCCAGGACCTTGTTACAAGCTTCACGAAAGCGCTCAGTCGGGAAAACCTCCGGGGCGGGCAGGCCGCCGGCAAAAGAAATGATTTTGGGGTTCTCAGTAATCTTCAGGAGCTCGCGGATGGCCGAGCTTTTGATGTTCTTCGTGCGCTGGGCGTAGCGGGAAGTCCAGGCGGTTGACATTCGTACCCTCCCGTTAAAGAAGTGTACTAAGAAACGGGCCGGGAAGCGGTGACGGGAACACAACACAAGGTGACTGAGATCACCTTCCGCAGGTGACCGTTGTGATTGCTGCGAGCCGTGGGCTATGAGCACCCCGCTAGATCTAGATCGCAGCGTTGGCGGACAGGAGTGTCCGCCCCACACCTACTCCGCCGTGGCGCGAATGCCGTATTTGTTGAGTTTGTAGGCCAGGGCACTGCGGGAAAGGCCCATCCGGCGGGCAGCCTCGGCCTGGGCTCCGTTGGTAGAGCCGAGGGTGCGCAGGATCAGTTCCTTTTCTGTTTTCTCTAGAAAACCCGTCAAGTCAAAAGGCTCGACCGGAAGCTGCATATCCGAGGACTCGCCTGGCGCGCCCTTCCCGTTGCCGGCAGAGGCGGCCACGGGGAACTGGGAAGGGTGGGGCATGGGAAAATTTTCCGGGCCGATTTCCTCGCGCACGGAGAGGATGTAGGCGCGCTCGATCAAATTTCTCAACTCACGGATGTTGCCGGGAAAATCATATTGCGTCAGGCTCTGGATCGCCTGCGCGCTCAGTCGCCGCGAGGGCAGGTTCAATTCAGCGGCAATCTTTCGGGAAAACAGTTCGGCCAGCAATGGGATATCTTCGCGGCGCTCGCGCAACGGCGGGATGTGAATGGGCACAACCGCCAGGCGGTAGTAGAGGTC
Source organism: Acidobacteriaceae bacterium (assembly GCA_003154055.1). Lineage (GTDB taxonomy): Bacteria > Acidobacteriota > Terriglobia > Terriglobales > Acidobacteriaceae > Acidiflorens. The sequence continues at coordinate 7,001 of PMCH01000353.1, read as the reverse complement.
TTCGCGGAATTGACCGTCCTGTACGCGCTGCTGCAGGTCGCGATGGGTAGCGACCAGCACGCGCACATCCACCGAACGCGGCTTGGTGGAACCCACCCGAAGCAACTGGCCGTCGGTCAGGATGCGCAGCAGTTTGGCCTGGGCCGCCATGGACATCTCACCGGCTTCATCCAGGAACAGCGTCCCCTCGTGCGCTGCTTCGAACAAACCCTGCCGGGCCCGATCGGCGCCGGTGAACGCGCCTTTCTCATGCCCGAACAGTTCGCTCTCCAGCAACGTTTCCGTAAACGCCGCGCAGTTCACGGCGACAAAGGGTTTGTTCGCGCGCGGACTGTTGTGGTGCAAGGCGCGGGCGACCAATTCCTTCCCGGTGCCGGTCTCACCCGTGATCAGGACGGTTGCGTTGGTGGGAGCGACGCGGCTGGTGATGGCGCGCACAGCTTCGATTGCCGCGCTCGTGCCAAAGATTTCCGACTTGCCCTCGAGTCGAACGACCGTGCCCTTCAGCAGCGCGTTCTCGCGCAGCAGGCGCGCATGCCGGACAGCGCGATTCGCGGCCGCGCGGACCACTTCCGGCTGGAAAGGTTTGGTTAGAAAATCGAAAGCGCCCTGGCGCATGCTTTCCACCGCGAGTTCGATGCTGGCGAGCGCGGTCAGCATGATCACGGGGATGGCGGCATCGCTCTCGCGCACGGCGGCCAGTACTTCCAGGCCCTCGCCATCGGGCATCCGCTGATCGGTAAAAACCAGGTCGAAATCGTTGCCCGCCAGGGTGGCGCGGGCTTCCTCCACGCCCGCCGCTTCAGCGATCTCGTGCTTGTCTTGCCGTAGATTGGAGGCGAGAATGCGCCGCATGTGCGGTTCATCATCGACAATCAGGATTCTTGCCATGTAGGTTCAGTTCCTCGCAGCCCGGGCTGGCGCTCCTGCTTTCGCAGCCGGCAGCCTCAGGCAGAAACAGACGTTGTCGTGCTGGTTCGAGGAGACGGATAGCTCGCCTCCGTGGGCTCTCGCAATGTTGCGGGCAATCGCCAACCCTAGGCCGGTTCCGCGGGCCTTGGTGGTAAAAAACGGCTCAAAGATACGAGGCATTACTTTCTCGGGTATCTCCGGTCCGGGGTTTGTAACCGACATTCTCACTTCGGAAGATCCGTCCCAATCGGACTGGAGACGGACGGTTCCGCCCTGGGGAGAAGCATCGATCGCATTCATCACCAGGTTCAGCAACGCCTGCTGGATCTGGGCCGGATCCAACTCGGATTCCAGCGATTCCGGGGCCTCCACCTCAATCCTGACCTGCTTGTCCCCGGCGTGGGCGCGGCAGACACTGGCAACATACGAAAGCGTGTCGTGCACCGAATTCGGGCGCGGCTCGGGCTGGCGCGGGCGGGCATAGGTCAGAAAGTCGGTCGTCAGTTTCTCCAGCCGGAACGCCTCGCGGGCAGCGATCTCGTACATCTCATTGTTGTTCTCGGCATCGAGTTGCCCACGCTTGGCCATCGCCAGCGAACTGGAGATCATCGCGACCGGATTTCGAATTTCATGCGCAATGGCGCTGGAGAGCCGTCCCACTGCTGCCAGCGTCTCTTCTTCCAGGAGCCGGGCGCGAGTCTGCTTCAGTTCAAGCAAGTTTCGTGCCAGCTCATTTTCATGTTCCCGGATCTGCTGCATCAGCAGCCACACCAGCAATCCGACAAAAGCAAGAATCAGTGCGGAAATACCCGCTTCGAAATACTCGCCAACATCTGCCGGCGGATGCTGGCGGAAAAAATACTCAACCGCGGCGAAATTAAGAACCGACGCTACCCCAACGACTCCCAACACTGCGGGCAGAGACAGACGGAATGCGGCGATCAATACCGGAACCATCGCCAGGGTGAAATAAGGGCTATCTTCGTGATCGGCGAGCACTGTCAGCAGGCCCGCCGCCGCCACGTTCAAACAAATGGAACTCCATGTCAGCATCAAGAGCGATCCCGGCTCCAGTGCCGTCGTGAGCCTTTGCACCCAGGCCAACTCGAAAACATTCAGTAACAGCACGGCGCTCAGGAGCAGGACCAGGGTTCGCGGAGGATAACCGAGGAACGACGCAAAAATGATGTGCATCAGCAACAAAACGCCCAGCAACCCGATGTTCAACATGATGAAGACGGATTCCTGGCGTTGAAATGAGGGTAGGTCAGTCGCGCTAAACAATGACCCTTTGTAAAGTTTTTCGAGCAAGGGTTCCCCCCAGACCGTACAGATTTCTTTACACGACAGATCTGGCGACTGATCATACACATCGGCCCCGAGCCGTGCTGTGACTGGAAACACCTCGGCTATCTGGTTGAATAACATGCAGTTCCGCGCCAATCCGTCCTGAGGGTACAAATTTCTCCGGCTATTAGCTGACGTCAGGGTTTCGTTTGCTCGGAGTGGTTAAAGCAGATGTCGGTCCATGCCTGGAATCGGCCCGAAGGCCGGGCGTCCCCGAATCTGTCAGGCTCTTACTCGATGACCCACTGCCGTATGCGGCGCAGGATTGAGGCCGGGGCTTCGGCTTCCAACTCGACCAGTCCGTCCTGGTAGGTTCGGGAATAGATGCGAGCGCGGGCTTGCAGCAAGGCTAGAGTCTTGCCCTCTTTTTGCGGGATGCGCAAGCGAACGCGGCTGGGACGATCCTCGTCGAGCATGGCATCCACGCGGTCAAGCAATGCTCCCAAGCCGATTCCTTTGGCCGCGGAAACATGGATGGTCTGTCCGTCGTCGCGCAACGATTCCCGCTGCTTGGGAGGCAGGAGATCAATCTTGTTCATCACGCGCAGGCGCGGCCGCTTGTCGGCTTCCAGTTCCTTGAGGACGGTTTCGACTTGTGCATCCTGTTCGGCCGAGATCGGACTGCTGGCGTCGGAAACCTGAAGAATGAGCGAGGCGCGTTGCACTTCCTCGAGTGTGGCGCGAAAGGCGGAAACCAGCGTGTGCGGAAGATGGCGGATGAATCCGACCGTGTCCGACATGAGTGCCTTGCGCCGCGACGGCAACTCCACCGAGCGAATGGTCGGATCCAGCGTCGCGAACATTCGCGGCGAAGCGAGCACGTGCGCCTGCGTGAGCGCGTTGAACAGCGTCGACTTCCCCGCGTTGGTGTAGCCGACGAGTGCGACCGTGGCCACGGGTACCGACTCGCGCCGCTGCCGCTGCTGGGCGCGGACCCGGCGCACGTCTTCGAGTTGCTGCTTGACGTGGCGAATGCGGCGGTGGATCTTCCGGCGGTCGGTTTCCAACTGCGTTTCACCCGGACCACGGGTGCCGATGCCGCCGCCCAGTTGCGACATCTCGATGCCGCGTCCGGCGAGTCGGGGCAGCATGTAGTCGAGCTGGGCGAGTTCCACCTGCAACTGTCCTTCACGAGTGCGGGCGTGGCGGGCGAAAATGTCGAGAATGAGCTGGGTCCGGTCAATGACCCGAGTGTTCACGACCCGCTCGATATTGCGCTGCTGCGAAGGCGTGAGGTCGTGATCGAACAGAATTACATCGGCAGTGACCGAAGCGGCCGCTCCGGCGATTTCTTCGAGCTTGCCCTTGCCGATGAGAGTCGCCGGATCGGGGCGATCGCGACGCTGCATGAACTCGCCCGCGATTTGCGCGCCCGCGCTGCCCGCCAGAGCCCGCAATTCATCCAGCGATTCCTCAGAGCTGAAGTCCGGAGAATCCGCGGGCAGGGACGAAACCTCTGCACCCGCTGCCTGATCTCGAGCTGCCTGCGCTCCCGAGGTGAGCGCACTCACTTTTCCCGCGCCCCGCCGGCGGGTGCGAAACTCCACCCCCACCAGGAAGGCACGCTCTTGCCGCTCCGACGGATTCTGGACGGTCTTGGGCGCACTGCGGGCACTTGCCCGGCTCGCGAGTCTCGAATCATCTCCGCGCAAGCAGGCTCACTTCATCCTTCTGTGCCAGTACCCGCGGCGGGACTGGGAGCCGCGGCTTCCGCGTCGGCCGCTGCCACCGCCGGTTTATGCTCCATGTGGCCCTGGGCCGTCCGGCCCACGACCACGGTTGAAATGGCATGCTTGAAAATCAGCTGTTCCTGGTTGCTCGTTTCCAGCACGACCGAGTACTTGTCAAAGGCGCGGATGCGGCCCGTTAGTTTCACGCCGCTTACCAGATAGATTGTGATGTTGTGCCGTTCCTTCCGAGCAGTATTGAGGAAGGAATCCTGTATGTTTTGCTGTGCCGGCTTTACTTCCATCTGCCGATCTCCTTTTCTTCGTTCGACGCTGCACCACACACCGGGGAGGGCAATTGGTCGCAGCTCTCTCT
>PMCH01000353.1:2105-2668 GCA_003154055.1 Acidobacteriaceae bacterium | reverse complement strand
CCTGCGGATTTCAACACCAATTTGTTGATGCTGTTTCGTTGGGTGCATTTTGTGGCCGGCATCGCCTGGGTCGGACTGCTGTATTTCTTCAACCTGGTCAATGTGCCGTTCATGAAGGACCTCGACCCCGCGACCAAGGGCAAGGTTGTTCCCGGCCTGATGTCGCGTGCGCTGTGGTGGTTTCGCTGGGCATCGGTGGTCACGGTGCTGATGGGCTTCTTCTACTGGCAAAGCATTGTGATCTCGGATGCGCACAATGGCAGCGGTTCGGCCGGTGCCGCTCTCGGGACTTTCTTTCTGATCTGGACGGTAGCCTGGGCCGTTATGTACGCCTGCGTGATTCCCGGCAAGGGCGCGCTCGACAAAGGCCCGGTGCTGGCCGTGATTTATGCCGTGGTGGTGGTGGCCGCCTCGTGCCTGTTCCTGCGCTGGAACGATCATGGCTGGGAGAGTAATCGCCTGCTGGCCATCGGCATTGGGGGCGGGATGGGTTGGATGATGATGCTGAACGTCTGGGGCGTAATCTGGCGCGCGCAGAAGAAGATCATCAACTGGACCCGCGA
>PMCH01000353.1:0-2053 GCA_003154055.1 Acidobacteriaceae bacterium | reverse complement strand
TATCACCGAAGATGACTGAGCATCTGAACTGGGTGATGGAGTGGTCCGGCGCTCGCGAAGAATGGCGCCCGGTTCCGAGCTGGGCCTTGGTAGCTTGGCTGATTTTTTACGTTTCTTTTCTTGTTTACGCCTTCCGCATGAACGGCGGCTTCCTGTTCATCGACTTCGCCAATCTGGTGGTGCACGAAGGCGGGCACCCGCTCTTCGGATGGTTTGGCCCTACGCTCGGCCTCTGGGGCGGAACCATATTGCAGTTGTTGGTGCCCTTGCTCCTGGCTGGCTACTTCTTCCGGGAACGTCATACCGCGGCGTTCGTGTTCTGCACGTTCTTCTTCTTCGAGAACTGGCTCTATATCGCAACCTACATGGCCGATGCGCGGGCCATGGCGCTGCCCCTCGTCACGACGGGAGACTCCGATTTCGTCGAGCATGACTGGAATGCAATCTTTTCAAGCCTTGGCATTCTGCCATATGACACGGCAATCGCGACGGTGGTGCGGGTCGTGGGTTGGGGAGGAATGCTGGCGTGCGTGGGATGGCTTGCGGCCCGGATCAAAACCGAACGTCATCCTTGATCGCCAACCGGCTCCGCCGCCAGGACCCACGGCTTGCCGTCGAAATGCGCGGGCAGGGCTAAACCGAATAACCGCAGGATGGTCGGCGCTACATCCACGATGGCAGGTTTTTCTGCGGCGAACTTGTGGCTGGAGAACAGAACTCCCGGCACCAGACGTGGATCAATGCAATGGTCGCCGCTCCAGGCTTTGGTGTTGTCTTCGAAAACCTGCCCCGTAACTTTGCCCATCACCGAATCCCATGACGCGCGATACCCGGCGCCGTAGCCGACCAGCAGATCAGGCGCGTTCTCCGTATAGGGCCCGCGGTAGACGTTGTCAGTGATAAACACGCCGGTGATTCCGACTGTGCCCGACACCGGGTCAGCGAGGCCGTTCAACTTCTTCTGGATTTCTTCTTTGAGCGCATCGGCTTCCGCCGGGTCGACAATTCCCTGCTTCTCGCGGCCCTTGATATTCAGATAGAGCCCGTTCAGGCCCATGGTGTAAGCGCGCGTTCGCGACCAGTCCACGTCTTCGAACCAGTCGCCGCTTTCTTTCTTGCCGTCCTTCAGCGTGAGGTATCCGTTCTGATGCAACCACGCATTCAGGTTCATGCAGCGCGCGAAGGACTTGAATCCATGATCGGAGATGATCATCAACAGCGTGTCTTTGTCGATCTGCTCCATGACCCGGCCAATCAGGCGATCCATACGCTGATACAGATCGTCAATCACTCTCGGACGCTGGTCACGCGGCACATCGCGGGCCGCGGGATGGTCCTCTTCCAGGTAGCGCCAGAACATGTGCTGCACGCGGTCTGTGGTATCGAAAACGCACGTGCACAGGCCCTGCTTTGTTTTTTCCAGCGCGTCAAACAGCATGCGCTCGCGGTCGCCGTGGTTGGCATAGCATTGCGCGAGGAAGGCGTCGTCGTCGAGAACATCTTCGTTCAGCGCCCAGGTGTCTTCCGCAAGCCCAAGCGTCGCGTACGGACCGAAGAGTTTGGCAAGATAGATGGAATAGGTAACCGGGTGTGAGATGGGCAGGTCAGGGTGCCCGGGATCGATGTTGACGGGCGTGACGTACACCTCAACTTCAGGCGCGACAGATTTCAGATAAAACCGGCAAATTCCATGTGCAGTGAAGCCCAACCCAGCCTTGAATTCGACCGGGAGCCAGTCGGAATAGTCCCCCACCTTCAACGTGAATTTCTCGGAGCCCACCACGATGCGCGCCTGCTGCGGGCCCACTTCCGGACGGAGTTCAAAATCCACCCGCAGCTCCCCGGCTTTTTCGACCAGCGGATTGTCGGGCCCTGGAACATAGGAATGGCAAACCCCATTCTTCCGTTCGATCGGAACTCGCACTCCCCCTTCGCGGAACTTGTCGTCGGACCTGCGAGTCGTGCAAAGGCAGAACGTTCCCTGACTGCCCTTCAGGTCCGGAACGCACATGCCGGAGAGCAACACGCCAGAAAATTTCTCCGGCGGGAAAGT
>PMCH01000121.1:4700-5996 GCA_003154055.1 Acidobacteriaceae bacterium | reverse complement strand
CTTAGGAGAATGAGCATGAAATCCCACCGCTTTATGCTGTCCGTTGTTCTAGTATCGCTGTCCGCGCTGGCGTTTGCGCAGTCTGACCCACACCAAGCCTCCGCGGCTCCTGCGCCGCCGTCCGAGGCGCAGAAGTCGTTCACAACCATGAAGAGCCTGGCGGGAGAATGGGAAGGCCCCGTCACCGTGCCGGAGATGCCGCAGATGTCAAACGGCAAGCCGCTCCACGTCTCGATGCGCGTGACCTCGAGGGGAAACGTCCTCGTGCACGAGCTTCAGGAAGCAGGAACACCCTTGGATGCGACCAAGTACGACCATCCGGTCACGATGCTTTACGTGGACGGAGACCAGTTCACCCTGGTCCATTATTGCGACGCGGGGAACCGGCCGCGCATGACCGGCAAGATGTCGCCCGATGGTAAGACGGTCGAGTTCGAGTTCAAGGACATCAGCGGGAGCATGGAGTACCACATGCACCATTCGATGTTCACTATTATCGACGCCAACCATCACACCGAGGATTGGACGTTCATGATGAAGGACAAGCCGATCCACGCGCACTTCGACCTGCACCGGGCCAACTGAGGCGCGCGATATCTCTGCTAAGGTTTACGTGGAAAACCGATGGATCGTGAGTGGAACGACAGTCAGCCGATTTACCGCCAGCTTCGCGACCGCGTCGTTGCGATGATCCTCGACGGCGTGCTCAAGGAAGGCGATCCGCTGCCCTCCGTGCGCAACGTCGCGGCCGAATATCGGGTCAATCCGCTCACGGTTCTGAAGGGCTATCAGCAACTGGTGGACGAGGAACTGGTCGAGAAGAGGCGGGGTCTCGGCATGTTCGTCAAAGATGGCGCGCGCAGTCTGCTGCTGCGTGGCGAACGCGAGAAATTTCTTGCCGAAGAGTGGCCGCGGGTTTGCGAAACCATTCAGCGGCTCGGCCTGCAAACGGAAGAACTGCTGGAGAATGGACCCAAGGGCCGGTCGCCATCGAAGGCAGAAAAGAAGGAGCGCTAAATCCATGGCATGCATAGAAGCACGCGGCCTCCGCAAGGCGTTCGGCACGACGATCGCGCTCGACGGCGTCGATCTGCGGGTCGAGGAGGGCCGCATTCTCGGACTTATCGGGCCCAACGGCGCCGGCAAGACAACCGCGCTCAACGCGATGCTTGGTCTTACCCCGTATCAGGGAGAACTGAAAGTGCTCGGACGCGATCCCTGGACCGAGCGCGATCAGCTCATGCGGGATGTCTGCTTTATTGCCGATATTGCCGTTCTGCCGCGCTGGGTGCGGGT
>PMCH01000121.1:2284-4676 GCA_003154055.1 Acidobacteriaceae bacterium | reverse complement strand
CTGGACGAGCCGACGCTTGGCCTGGACATCCTGTATCGCAAGCAGTTCTACGATTCGCTGCTGAACGACTACTTCGATCGCAGCCGTACCATCGTGGTGACGACCCATCAGGTGGAAGAGATCCAGAACGTTCTCACCGACGTCATGTTTATCAACCGCGGCCGAATCGTGTTCGGGTGCAGCATGGAAGAGTTCGAATCGCGCTATCTGGAAGTGACAGTGCACCCGGAGCAGGTCGCCGCGGCCCGGGCGCTCAAGCCTATGCACGAACGTCAGGCGCTCGGTCGCAGCATCCTGTTATTCGATCGCGTCAATCGTCAGCAGCTCGCAACGCTTGGCGACGTGCGTACGCCCAGCATCGCCGACTTGTTCGTCGCAGTGTTGGGAGACAAGCCGGATAATCAGGCCGGCCCGCTACAAGGAGCGGCTCGATGAATACTCAATCAAACGCTATACCCGAGTCTTTTTCGGAATCGCGCGCAGTCGCGCCCGTCGTCATCTCGGAGGCTCAGCGCCTGTACTGGCTTGTGCGCCGAGAGTTGTGGGAGAACCGATCCATCTATATCGCGCCCCTTGCCGTCGCTGGCCTGATTCTGTTCGGCTTCCTGATCAGCGTGTTTCATCTGCCGGGCAAGATGCGTGCGGCATTGGCACTCTCCCCGATGCAGCAGCACGATTTGATCGAGCAGCCCTACACCTTCGCCGCGCTTTTCATCATGGGGATCTCTTTTATCGTCGCGGTTTTCTACTGTCTGGACGCGCTACACGGCGAACGTCGCGATCGCAGCATCCTGTTCTGGAAATCGCTGCCGGTTTCCGATCTCACGACCGTGCTTTCGAAGGCGAGCATCCCGATCGTGGTGATCCCGTTGCTCTCTTTCGCGATCACTGTTGCCACACAGTGGGTCATGCTGATGGTCAGCTCCGTCGTGCTACTGGCGAGCGGTCTGAATGTCGCGATGTTATGGAGACAGGTGTCGTTGTTTCAGATGTCGTTGATGTTGCTCTACCACCTTCTGGCACTTCATGGATTCTGGTATGCGCCCATCTATGGCTGGCTGCTGCTGGTCTCAGCCTGGGTGCGACGCGCGGTTTTCCTATGGGCTATCCTGCCACTGGTCGCGATCGGCGTGTTCGAGAAGATAGCCTTCAATACGACGCATTTCGCCGCTATGCTGAGCTACCGCTTCATGGGCGGCGGGGAATCGGCCGCCTCCAGTACTCCGGGTCACGCCTCGATAGCTTCCATGACACATCCCGCCCCGGGTGACTTCCTGACCAGTCCGGGTTTGTGGATTGGGCTTGTGTTCGCCGCGCTATGCCTCGCCGGAGCGGTTCGGCTGCGCCGCTACCGTGGACCGATCTGAGTCGCATCCACCTTGATTCCAAATCCTCGCACGAGGAGAAACGACCGTGACCACCGTAGGAATTACAGAACGGGTTGCAGGAGCGTCGCCGCGTTTCAAGGCCAGGATCGCCGGTGTCTTCTATTTGCCAGGCCAGGGGGGAGAGGGGTATACCCCACCGTACTAACTGGTTAGCGTACAGGGAGTAAATGAGCTATCTAGCGCGCGTCCCGGACGACCAGCACCATTCCCGGCCGCAGCGACGCGGTATTGCGGTTGTCGCGCTGGAGAGCGGATACGGTGGTGTTGTAGGAACTAGCGATTGAATAGAGGGTCTCGCCGCTCTTGACCTTGTGATGGACAACGCCGGCTTTCGACGCGCTGGGCTGACTCGAAACGGCGTGACCCGCAGCGCGTTTGCGCGACTTGCTTGATCCGGTTGCGACCACCTGCGCACCCGGAGTTCCCGGACTCACGGGCAGGTGAAGGTACAGAACCTTCCGTCCGGCAACGCTGCTGCCCTTGAGGTGATTCCAAACGCGCACCATATTTGCCGGGACGCCGAAGTTCTCGGCTACCCGATCAACCGTGTCTCCCTTGTGCACTTTGTAGCGCGTGATCCGGCGCGCATAGGTTGCAGTTTCGTTGTACTTGCCCGGGGCGATCGGGATGATGAGCTTCGATTCCGACTCCAGAGGCTGGTCGTCCAGGTTGTTCGCTTCGGCAATGGCCTTGGCGGTGGTGTGATAGGTCTTGGCAATTGAGGCCAGCGAATCACTCGGCTGGACCTTGTGATAGCGCCACGACACACGCTTGTCCGAGGGAATGGCCGCGACGGCGGTCGTGAACTTCTCTTTGGTGCCGGCCGGGAGGCGCAGATCGAAATCGCGGTCTTTCGGAGTCGTCATGCGGAGCAGGCTGGGATTCAGCTCCTGCAAGTCGGCGGCGGAGGCGTCCACGCATTCGGCGACCAGGCGCAGATCGATTGGGTAGTCAATCCTGATCGTGTCGTAGGTAAGCGGCTTCTCGCGGTCCACGTCCTCCAG
>PMCH01000121.1:0-2214 GCA_003154055.1 Acidobacteriaceae bacterium | reverse complement strand
GCGGCGCGGGTCGCTTTTTCGGGATCCTGGCGGTCGTCCACCCACCAGCTGCGCTCGAGTCCATAGCCTTTGGCCCGGCTGCCCATGAACTGCCACATGCCGCGTGCGCCGGCGCGGGAGACGGCCAGCGGATGAAAACCGGATTCGGCTTGCGCCAGGTAGATCAGATCCTGGGGTACGCCTTCTTCCTTCAGAACGCGGCGAATCATGTCTTCGTATTTACCGGAGCGAACCAGGGCGCGCTCGAGGGTGCCACGGCCACGCTTGGAATAGAAATTGATAAATCCGGCAACCTGGTCGGTCATCACGAGCGGCAGGTCGGAGGCGGTGGACTTGATTTCGGCCTCGGCCTTGGCCTTAACGCTGGCGTCAACCGCAGGGGTGAGTTCGTTGGCTTCGTCGATTGGCGCTGGTTCGGATTTCTGCTCGGTGAAGCCGTCGCCCTGCTGAAGGGCAAGAAGTTCCAGGCCATTGACGCCATCGAGAATGCGGTCCAGTTCTTTTTCCAGGCGATCGTCGGAGCGGAGGTCGAGCCCGCTGCCCAGCAGTTGGTTGAAGGCGGAATCGAAATTCTGCTTGGCGGCTTCCAGGTGTCCGGCGCGGTAGTTCTCCTGCCCGGCCTGATATTCCTTTTCGACACGTGCGATCAGTTCTCCAACCGGATCGGCTTGCAGGGCCTGCGGAACCTGGCGCGGGGCTTGCGGTTCCTGCGCGCTCGCCGATTGCTTCTGCTGGAAGGCACTCGCCGGGCTGCTGACTGTCGTCAGCGCCGGGGCCTCTGCCCGGGCTTGGGGCATGAAGGTCTGCTTCTGAGCACTTTGGCAGGCAAGGGTCGTCGCCAACAGGGCGCCAATGGCTATTGCCGGAAGCCTATGTGAAAGAAGTCTCATAGTTTCAATAACTTCGCAAATCGCCGTGGTATTCAGTTGTCCTTGAAGGTGAGATGGTACTATCCCTGATTTCGTTGGGTCAATTCCACGTTAGGACCCAAAAATCGGTTACTTCGGGAACCAGCGGCGGATATTACCCTAGCGGGGTGCGGGGTGGCAAGGAAGGCGGGAACCTGTCGTTGGTCGCTGGTCGTGAGTCGTTCGGAAGCCGGCACGCTCCATCATGCTCGCAAGCGGCCAACGACTGGCGACCAACGACCTTCGTAGACGAGAATATAGTGGACCTCTATGAAAGCGATCCAGGTAAAGCAGCCCGGCGGGCCGGAAGCGATGGAACTGGTGGACTTGCCGGTTCCTCAACCGAAACCGAACGAAGCCGTCGTGAAGATCCACGCTTCGGGCGTGAACTTTATTGACGTCTATAACCGCGAAGGACGCTACAAGGTGCCGCTGCCGTTTGTGCTGGGACAGGAGGCGGCCGGAGTGGTTTCAGCGGTCGGCTCCGAGGTGCGCGAGGTTGCGGTCGGAGACCGCGTCGCTTACACGATGGCGCTCGGGAGCTACGCTGAGTACGCGGCCGTGCCCGCCGATCGTCTGGTCAAAGTTCCCTCTGGTGTTGGGGACCGCGAGGCCGCGGCCACCATGCTTCAGGGGATGACAGCGCACTACCTTTGCCACGACACGTATCCGCTGAAGAAGGGCGAGACGGCGCTGATTCATGCTGCGGCTGGCGGCGTTGGGCTATTGCTCGTGCAGATGGCGCACAACATCGGGGCGCGGATTATCGCCACGGTTTCTACCGAGGAGAAGGCCAAACTCGCCCGTGAAGCCGGAGCGGACGAGATCATCCTTTATGCGGAGTCCGATTTTGAGGCGGAAACCAAGCGGCTGACGGGCGGCAAAGGCGTGGACGTGGTGTATGACTCGGTGGGCAAGACAACGTTTGAAAAGGGCCTGAACGTGCTGCGTCCGCGGGGCATGATGGCGCTGTATGGCGGGTCGAGCGGGGCTGTGCCGCCGTTTGATCCGATCGTGCTCACGCAGAAGGGATCGTTGTACCTGACGCGGCCGTCGCTCGGAGCGTACATCATGACCCGGCAGGAACTGGAGCAGAGGGCGGGCGCGGTCTTCACGATGATTCGTGAAGGGAAGCTCAAGCTGCGGATCGAGCACGTGTATCCGCTCGCGCAGGTGCAACAGGCCCATCGGGATCTAGAGGGACGGAAGACCACCGGGAAGCTGCTGCTGCTGACGTAAGAGTGTGCCGTCCCTGACGGGACTCGGAAACGCATAAGCAGTTGCCCGGCACTTACGCGCCGGGCTT
>PMCH01000248.1:12302-19503 GCA_003154055.1 Acidobacteriaceae bacterium | reverse complement strand
GCAGTTCACAACCGTGCGCGTAGAAACGGTGTCGCGCGACGTCAGCACTTGGAAGCTTCCTTTGCTTCGTGATATCCCCGAAACCGTCGCGTTCTTCCAGAGAGTCGCGCCGTGGTCCGCGGCCCAGGTCATGAATCCGATCATCACGCTGTAAGGATCGACGAATCCGTCAGTCGAACAAAAACTGCCACCAACGATGTCGTCACCGCGGAGTTGCGGAAACATGCTGCGGATCTCGTCGCCTGCAACAATGCGGACGTTCTTCAACCCCATGGCGACCTGCTTTTCATAGTTCGCGCGCAGGTAGGCCATGTGCTCTTCGTTGGTCGCGCAGAAAAGATAGCCCTGGGGGCGGTAGTCGCAAGGGTGGCCGAGCCGCTCTTCGAAGCTGGCGTAGAACGGGATCGAATACAGCGACATCTGGATATTGACGGGCGTGGAAAACTGGGCCCGCACGCCGCCCATGCTCTTACCGGTGGACCCCTTGCCCTGCGCGGTTTCCCGCTCGATCACGAGAACACTCTTACAGCCTGCGGCGACGAGATGATAAGCAACGCTCGACCCGACAATTCCTCCGCCAATGATGACGACGTCCGCGGTGTGCATGGCGCGGGTAATTGTAAATGGATAAGAGTGGACGGGCGAGGCAGCCAGTCCCTCCATATAGATGCGCTCAGTGCTTGACTGCCGCCGGTTTCAGAGCGGCAGCTGGCTTCAGACCCGGCGCCGCCTTTTTTTCTCGACGCATCTGGGCCGCCAGTTCCCTGATCTCCGTCAAGTCGCGCTGCATTTCGCTCCATCCATACCAGAGCGCGTAGTCGGGACTGGCGTGGAACGTTCCTTGGAACGTCCGCATGCGATGCTCAAGGTACATGACAAAGAGTTTCTGTTCGACAACCGTGGGCGCATCGTGGAAGGTCAGCAGGTTGGGGAACGGGTAGGCGTAGTTCTTCGGTTGCGGTAGCACGCCATCTTTGTAGAGCCCGGCCACGATGTGGATCGCTTCCGCCATCAGGTGGTCGGCGTTCTTGATCATGTCATCGCCCGCCTCAAGCTGTTGTTTCGCGAAGTTGCCGGAGTGGCACTGGTTGCAGGTCTTGAGCATCTTGTCGCGCTCGCCCTGCCAGTCTTCCTGGGTGAGACGTGCAAGATCGGCCGCCTGGACGGTCGCGACCAGCGCGGTCGGCTTGCCGTCAGGATCGAGCACCCCAAGAGCCTGCAGAATGGCAGCCCGATCGGCGGCCCACTGCTTGTCTTCCGGAAGCGGCAGCCGGACGGCAAGGAATCCCCAGGCCGTGCGCACGCCATGATCGCCGTTCTGCATGTGGCAGGTCTGGCAGGTCGGAGCGGCCGCGCCCGCGGGCAGAATTCCACGCTGCTTCAGATCCGCGCGCACGCCGTGCTTGGACGCCGAGTACATTTCCCACTGCGGATGGTCAAACCCCATGTGGCAGGTTTCGCAGGCCTGCGGGGCCTTCGCTTCCTCGACCGAAAAAGTGTGGCGTGTGTGGCAGGAATCACACGAGGCAGCGCCGAACTCGCTGCCATGCTGCCGCAGCTTGACGATTTCCTCGGGGGATTTCACGCCAATCTTGTGGCAACCGCCGCAGCCCTTTTCCCCTTCAATCATGGCCATCGGCTGCCAGTGGATGGTCGGCATGGCCAGCATCGCAGCCCAGGCTTTCGAATGCTTGCCGTGCATGTACTGGTCCACCTGCGTCTTATGGCACTGGGCGCAGGTTTCCGGAGTAGGAATCTTCACCTTGGCGACATCACCTGCCGACTGATGCTGGTCGCCGTGACAGACGGCGCAGCCGATTTCCAGCTGGCTGTGCTTGCTCAGTTTCCAGTCCGAGACGATGTTGGGAGTCTGTTTTGAGTGACACTCAATGCAGGAAGCGGAACTGGGGGCGGGTTGGGCAGAGAGCAGTGTGCCGGTCAGGGCACACAACACGATTGTGCAAACGAGAAAATGGCGCATGGATCCTCCAAGACAAGGAACCGGGAAGGATACGGCGCGATCGACGGGCGTGCTATGACTTTTGTCACGCCTCAGGAAGAAGCAGCAGCGAGGCCCAATTTAATCAGCACCCACAGGCCGTACCAGCCAAAAACCACCGCGAATGCCGTTCCTCGCTTCACTTTGCTGATGCAAGTAACGCCGATGGCCATCAGGAACAGGCTCCAAAAGGTGAACACATCCACCGAACTCAGCAGGGCGTACAGAACGGGCGAGCCGGTCGGGTCCAGAAGAGCACCCAGGTTGGTCGCTGCCGGATTCTGAATCAAGAACCCGTCGCTGCTCACACCGGCGAGGAGCGAAACAATCGCCAGCAACGACACGAAGACTGCAGGCAACCAGGCGTAAATCACCAGCGCGAACATGGTCTTGAATTGGAAATCCGCGCTCACCGCAAACTTGAACGTGGCGAACAGGACGGTAGCGATGATCAGGTAGAAAAGCAGGCCGACCGCAGGAGAAGCGTACGAAAAGATTTTCCAGAACCCGGTCTGCTGTTGCATGACTTTCTCGCGTTGATCGGCCGGCATTTGTTCCATGCGCTCGGCCTGTTTCGGCTGAATTCGAATCTGATTCTCCATCGCCTTGCGGAATCCAACCTTCTGATCGACGACATACACAAACGCCACGGAGACAATGGCGCTGATCAAAAACGGAAGCCACCAACTGGCACTTCGCCTGAGGTCAGTGAAAGTCTTGCTGGGCGCGATAAAAGTGTCGATTACACGCTCCACTTCGGACAGGGGAGCTGTTTCTTGTGGCGGAATAGCGGAAGCAGTGGCCATATTCTCTCCTTGAATCAGCGGAATTGTAGTTTTCCTCCTATCAAACAGCAACACAAAGTCGGCGAATGACGACAGTGTCGGCGAATGGCGAATCTCCGCCGGCGAATGGCTACAGCGCGGCGATCTCCGGTGTGGCTTCGAGCAGGCTGCTGGTGTAGGCATGCTGCGGGTGAGAGGTGATCTTCTCGGTCGGGCCGATCTCCACAATCTGGCCCCGATACATCACCGCAATTCGGGTCGAGAGGAAGCGCACCAGCGGCATGGAATGTGAAATAAAGAGGTAGGTAAGCCCGAACTCGCGCTGGAGATTGCGAAGCAGGTTGACGATCTGGGCGCCGACACTGACATCGAGTGCCGAGACCGGTTCGTCGGCCACGATGAACTTGGGCCGCAACGCCAGGGCGCGGGCGATCCCAATGCGCTGGCGCTGGCCGCCGCTGAATTCGTGTGGATAGCGGCGCAGAGCAGAATCGTCCAGCCCCACCGCGCGCAGCAGTTCCGACACTCGCTGGCGGCGGGCTTCGCGGCTCATCGGTTCATGCAGGATCAAAGGCTCGGCGATCACATCTTCCATGCGATAACGTGGATCGAGCGATCCGAAGGGATCCTGAAAAATGATCTGCATGTCACGGCGGAATCTGCGCAGTTCGGAGCCCGATGCCGAGAGGAGATTCTTCCCTGCGAATTGAACGCCGCCGGAAGTCGGCTCGATGAGGCGAAGAATCAGGCGGCCAAGCGTGCTTTTGCCCGAACCCGATTCGCCGACCAGTCCGAGCGTTTCGCCCTGCTGGATTTCAAGGGAGACATTGTCCACGGCCCGGACCTCGCCGCGCGGACGCGCACCAAATGCCGATTCGCTCAGATTGAAAACCTTGGTCAGGTTTCGGATTTCAAGCAGGCCCACGGCACAGAGTACCAGTGAACGGCAGATAGTGAATAGTGGATCGCTGCTTTTTCTGGTTTCTTGTCATGCTGAGTGGAGCAGGACGATTCGCGAAGCGGATCGTTTTGCGGAGTCGAAGCGCCCCTACCTGCTTCCGAATCGTTCCTCCAGGGATAACACTCGCGCTAGACCCGGCCAATGCAGATTGCCTGCTTCGATGCGCGCAACCTTCTTCGATCTTCGCGAGCCTCTGAGTTGTGCATGGGAGTGTGCAGGGGGCCTTCGACTGCACTCGGTAAGCCTCGCTCCGCTCAGGAAGACAGGCTCAGATCGTTTCTNNCGCCGCCAGCATTCCGATGGTGCGTCCCCGGCTGAAGTGTTCGTGCAGGAAGATCCGCGCCAGCACCACGGTTACGGCAGGATAGAGAGAACTGAGAACGACGGCTGTGTCGAGGCGTCCAGATTGGGCAGCGCGAATAAACAAGGCACTGCCAGTGACGTCCAGGCATCCGGTGAACACGGCAATCCCGAGCACGGGCGCGGCAAGTGGGCGTACCTGTCTTCCGAGCACGACAAACGCGCTCGTCACCACCAGCGACGCACAGCGGGAACTCCATGCGACCCACAGGGCGGAGGTGTTACCCGCCTGGTGGACGCAAAGGTAGAAACCGGCAAAGCCGATCCCGGCCAGCACAGCGAGGCCTAGGCCCTCGGGATGACCGGCGTCCCCTTCCGTGCGCGAGATGAGCCAGACTCCAATGCCGGCGAGAATGAAGCCCGCAACGTGGCGATACCCAGGGAAGCCTTGCGCGAAAGCCGTCACGATGGTGGGAATACCGGCGCCGAGCACGGCGGCCACCGGCGCAGTGAGTCCCATCTTCCCGCTGGCCAGTGCGCGATAGAACATCGCGAGCGAAATGCCCCCGATCGAGCCTGCCGCAATCGACCAGAGTAAACTCGCTCGCCCGGGAATGGACGCATGCGTCAGCCACAGCACCGCACCCATGAGGATCACGCCGCTCAGATGTACGAAGGCGGTGAATAAGTACGCATTCGCGCGGCGCGCTCCCACTCCGCCCGAGAAATCGCTGGCGCCCCAGATGCCCATGGCAGCCAGGCTGAAGACTGCGGGCAGAGATTGCGCGGGCAGCACCATGGGGAACGAGATTAGCACGCGGGAACGGAAATACTGGAAGTCGCAAGCGAGACTCGGCAAGCCGCGTCTCTACACTAGAAAAAAGCCGGGCGCGAACGCCCGGCTTCCATGGTTGGTGTTTGGGCGGTAGTTTCTAGCCTCCGCCGTTCGGACCGTTGTGGCAGTCGTAGCAGCTGAACTGGTGTCCGGCGGCAAAGCTCTTGCTGCCGCCCTCGACCGAGAACTTCCGAGCAACTTTAGCGACTGAAAGGGGCGAGCCCCGGTAGTCGGCGCCGTGGCAGTACGCGCAGGCCTGGTGATTGTTCTCGGCATAGTCGGGATGAGCACCGACCCAGGACTGGCCGATGGTATGAACTCCGTGCGGCCCGCCCGTGGGAGTGACTGGGACGTTGGTATGGCACACCTTGCATTCCGTAACTTTCGCTACGTACCCCTGCAGATACTTCGGATACACGCTGTCATTGGCTTGCAAGGTCGGATACTCCGCGTGCGGAGATCCATGGCAGCCCGAGCAAAACACGCCACCGTGGCCGGAACTGAAGCGATAGAGATCCGATCCATTGATCGGCACGTTCGGATTGGTGGCGAACGTCTGGTCGGTGACCGCGCGCCAGTTCCCGTTGTTGTCGAATGTTGAGCTGTAGCGCTGGCTGTTCTGGTGGCAAAGCTGGCAAGAGGGCTCCACCAGCCACGGATTGCGCGCCGGATTGGACGCGTAGGTGAGCGTGCCGTGGCAACTGGAACACAACGACTTGTTCATCGCTCCGCGCTTGCATTGCGTAACCGGACCCGGATGGCAGAGATAGCACGACTTCATGTCGTCGACCTGGCTGTTCTGGTCCAGAGTCTGGCCGTTGGATTGAAGAATCTGCGGACCGTGGAGCTTGTGCATGTCGCTCGACTCTGGGTTGATGCCGGCTAAGCCGGGCGCACCCAGGGCATTGTCGCTATGACAGGCGGCGCACAACACCGGAGTCCCGCCACTTGCTGTCTGGTACAAACTGGACTGGTAGGTGTATCCGTTGGCCTTGAGTTGGGCCAGGTACGGCGCGATATTCCAACGGTCGTCGTGCTTCTTGAGGATGTTGAGCTTGATGTCCTTGGCCGGGTCGGAATTGTTGACCCATCCCGATGTGGGCTGGGCGGCTGGATCTGAGCCGGACTTGTGACAAGTGGTGCAGCTCATTTCGTCGCTGACCGAGAGCACGATCTTCGCCGTGGCCAGCACCTTGCCGGTGGAGTCTTTCGCAACTAGTTTGGCCATAGGATAAGGATTGAAGTTCCCCTTATCGTCGTAGCCAAAGGTGGGAACTCCAACCGCCTCCCAGAAACTTTCCTTTGCGTTGAAGCTCATCTGCGCCGGCTTCTTGCTCTGAACCTTGTAGCCGGCAATCCCGGTGTCGGGCGGCGGGTTGGTGTGGAACAGGACCTGAACGTAGCTCCAGAAGTTGCTCTTGGTGGAGCTGATGGTGTTGATGGACTTCTTGGCGTCAGCCACCGCCTGATAGGTGATGGTTACGCCGCTGGTGATGGCCACCGGCGGATCGCCCTTCTTGAGCAGTTGTGCGTGGATCACGTTATAAGGTGGGAGCACGGAGAAGATCGAGTAGTCCTTCCCGTCCAGGCAGTGCATGCCCAGTTCGCTCCAGGCGATCAGGGTGTAAGGGGTCGATGCCACCAGGGGATCTGAATTGCCGGCAGGAGGAGGCAACGCCGAGTCGGCAACCAGACGCGTGGGACCACCGCCACAGAAGAACACCAGGGCGATCGCCACCAGGGTCAACAGGAATATGCGCTTCATTTTGAGTTTCTCCTAACGCGTGAGCAGTTCTATTTCGTCAAGAGGTGGCGTAGCGTGTGCAAGAAACAATCGGGAGTGGCGTTTCACCCGATTGCGGAATTTCTGCAAGGATGCACGCCCGGCTCACAGGGAATCTGTGACCTGAATCACCGACTCGAGTGATAAATCGTCCGGAGATAAACCGGGGAAAGAATTCTGGACGAACTGTCCAGAAATTGAACAGGAAATGAGGGCCGAGATGAGAGCCCGGCCTCTTTCTTGGACCTCACCGTTGCATCTAGACCGACACAGCGGCAGGCTGTGTCTTTCCCGCCAGCAGTTGCCGCAGTACGTACTGCAGAATTCCGCCGTTCGCGTAGTAGAGCGCTTCTTGAGGAGTGTCGATGCGGACCGCCGCCTTGAATTCCTTTGCCTTCCCGCCCTTCACTACCACGGTGATCTGCCGGCCGGCGGAAAACTTCTCGACCAGCTCGCCGACGCCGGTGATCTCAAACAATTCTTCGCCGGTGAACTGCAGCGATTCGGCGTTCTGTCCCGGCAGGAACTGGAGCGGAAG
>PMCH01000248.1:0-12289 GCA_003154055.1 Acidobacteriaceae bacterium | reverse complement strand
GCTTCGAAGATGGTCATCTCGGCGCCGTCGGGCAGATGACGAGTGAATCCGCCTTCGGTATTCACCATCTTGTTGCGCAGGCGGACATTCGCAAACGTTCCACGAACCATCACTTCGTGGTTGCCGCGCCGGGATCCGTAAGAATTGAAATCTGCCGGCTGCACGCCGTTCGCGATCAGGTATTTTCCCGCCGGCCCGTCTTTCTTGATCGATCCCGCCGGTGAAATATGGTCGGTTGTCACGCTGTCACCGAGAACGGCGAGCACCCGTGCTCCACGAATGTCTTCGATTGCCGGGGGCTTCAGCTTCATGCCATCAAAATACGGGGCCTGCCGGATGTAGGTGGAATCCTTTTCCCAGACATAAGTTTCGCCCTTTGGCACGGGCAGTGAGCGCCAGCGCTCGTCGCCGGAGTAGACCTCGGCATAACTCTTGCGGAACATCTCCGACGTGATGGATTCCTGCATCGTCCGTTCGACCTCGGCCTGGGACGGCCAGAGATCGGCCAGATAGACCGGCTCGCCGTCCTTGCCCGTGCCGATGGCGTCTTTGCGCAGGTCGATATCAATGCGGCCAGCGAGCGCGAAGGCCACCACCAGCGGCGGCGACATCAGGTAGTTGGCGCGGACTTCCGAGTTGATGCGGCCCTCGAAATTGCGGTTCCCGGAAAGCACCGACGCGACCACCAGATTCTTGTCCTCGATTTCCTTCGAGACCTCGGGTGGCAGTGGCCCGGAGTTTCCGATACAGGTCGTGCATCCGTAGCCCACCAGGTGAAACTTCAGCTTTTGCAGATACGGCATCAGACCAGCGTTTTCCAGGTAGTCGGTCACGACTTTCGAACCCGGCGCGAGAGAAGTCTTCACCCATGGCGGTGTGGACAACCCCTTCTCGACCGCCTTTCTTGCCAGTAATCCGGCGGCAATCAGCACCGAGGGATTCGACGTATTGGTACAGCTCGTAATCGCAGCGATGACCACGCTGCCATGATGCAGTTGGCCGTTGGCCGGGGCTTTCGGCTCACCCTTCGCGGCCTTGATCAAGCTGGGCAGCGCCTTCTCGAACGACTCGCCCGCTTTTGAGAGCACGACCCGATCCTGCGGACGCTTCGGCCCGGCAAGACTCGGCTCGACCGTGGCCAGATCGAGACTCAGCAACTCGGAGTACTCGGCCTCCGGCGTGCGCGCGTCGTGGAAGAGCCCCTGCTCGCGACCGTAGGCTTCGACCAACGCGATTTGTTCCTCACTGCGGCCGGTGAGTTTCAGATAGCGCAGCGTTTCTTTGTCGATCGGGAAAATACCGCAGGTTGCGCCATACTCCGGAGCCATGTTCGCAATCGTGGCGCGGTCGGCCAGCGGAAGATCCTGCAGCCCGGGACCGAAGTACTCGACGAACTTTCCCACCACTCCATGTTTCCGCAACATTTCCGTGATGGTCAGAACGAAATCGGTGGCGGTAGCTCCTTCGCGTAGGCGGCCCGTGAGCTTCACGCCGACCACCAGCGGAATCAGCATGGAGACCGGCTGCCCCAGCATGGCGGCCTCGGCTTCAATGCCGCCGACGCCCCAGCCCAGCACGCCAAGTCCATTGATCATCGTCGTATGGGAATCAGTTCCTACCAACGTGTCGGGATAGGCTGTCCGCTTGCCGCCCTCTTCATGCACGAACACGACACGCGCCAGGTATTCGAGATTCACCTGGTGGACGATTCCGGTATCGGGCGGCACAATGGCGAGATTGCGGAACGCGGTCTGTCCCCAGCGCAGAAAGGCGTAACGCTCCTTGTTGCGCTGGAACTCCAGCAGCGCGTTCATGTCGAAAGCGTTGGTTGTGCCGAATTCGTCCACCTGGACGGAGTGGTCAATCACCAGTTCGGCGGGTTGCAATGGATTGATGAGCCTCGCGTCGCCGCCGAGGCGCTTCATGGCATCGCGCATGGCTGCCAGGTCCACGACAGCAGGTACTCCGGTGAAATCCTGCAACAAGACCCGGCTGGGGGTGAACGCAATCTCCTTCTCGGGCTTCGAATTCCTGTTCCATGCCGCCAGCGCGCGCACTTCGCCCTGGGTCACGTTGCGGCCGTCTTCGGTGCGAAGCAGGTTTTCCAGAAGAATGCGCAGAGAGAACGGCAGGTGCTTGGTGGAGATGCCCTGCTTGTCGAGAGCATCAATCCGGTAAAGCTCGTATTCCTTTTTGCCGACTTTGAAGGTGGAGCGCGAGTCGAAACTGTTCAATGACATGAATGCCTTCCTGATATCTGGATGCGGGACCGGGATTCACGGCCTCAGAATGCAGTTGGGACCGAGTCGGAATACTTCAGTTTATTACTTGTGAGTGAGATTGTGGAAGGAGATGATCCCACAAAGCCCGGCTGAGCGAGGCCCAACCGGATCGCCGATCAAGGTCTCATTTCGCCTTGAGCAGCAGCACCGGCACGTCAATACTGTGCCGCACTCGCGTTGCCGTTGCGCCTAGAAACACATCGGCGAGGAAGCGATGTCCGTGGGTGCTCATGGCCACCAGGTCGCAGCCCTTCTGCTTGACCCATTTGATGATCTCATTTGCCGGTTCCCCGTACGCCAGTTCGGCTTGGGCAGGAACGTCTATGGATTGGAACTCGGCCCGCACTTTTTCCAAATAGGCGGTGTCTTCTGCGATTTCCGGACTGACCGCATCTGGGCCGTACGTTCTGGCGGCCCATCCGTCGGCCACATGCAGCAGGACCACGCTGCTGTGCGCGAGCTTGGCAAGCTGTTTCACGTGTTCAATGATTGCCCGGTCACTCGGCGTGCCATCCAAGGTCACGAGAATGGTGTTGTACATGGTTGCTTCGCTTCCGTGCATCCGAACTTATCCGCCGCCGATGATCTGCCATGCGGCCCTGAGCGAATCCGGCAGGCCGTAGACATCCATGGCGGTGATCAGGATAGCACTGGCCCAACCAGCCGCCAGCAGGAACCAACCGTTCTTCCAAGTCCCCATGCGCTTGCGGGAACTCGTAAAGTGCAGCAGCGGAAACATCGCGAATGGAAGCTGCAGGGCCAATACCACCTGGCTCAACGTCAGCAGATCGGTAACGCTGCCATCGCCCCGCAGGCCGATGATGAACACCGCCGGCAGGATGGCCAGCGTGCGGGTGATGAGCCGCCGCACCCACGGTTTGATGCGCCAATGCATGAAGCCTTCCATCACGACTTGGCCGGCCAGAGTTCCCGTGATGGTGCTGCTCTGGCCGCTTGCCAGCAGCGCCACTGCGAACAGCGTGCTCGCAGCCGCCGTCCCTAACAGCGGTGCCAGCGTCAGGTAAGCAACGCGAATCCAATCACTTTCGCCGCTGAACTTGACCAGCTGTTCGCCCGAGACGGTCAGGCTTTCCTTGCCAAAGAACACCATCGCCGCGAGCACCAGAATCGCCGCGTTGACGAAGAACGCGATGGTCAGTGCCGCAATGGAGTCAATGGTGTTAAAGCGTATCGCGCTTCGAATGGAGGGCTCGTCCTTCTGGAGCTTGCGGCTCTGCACCAGCGCCGAGTGCAGATACAGGTTGTGAGGCATCACGGTCGCGCCAATGATTCCAATCGCGACGTATAGCATTCCCACTTGCCCAAAGTGCGGCGCAGCCAGCGCCCTCCCCATTTCCAGAAAGCTGGGCCGGGTCTGGGGAAGAACGAAAATCTCGATGAAATAGCACACGCCGATGGTCACGATCAGCAGCAGGACGACCGCTTCAATGGTGCGCATCCCGAACGACTGCAGGGCCAGGAGCAGGAGCACGTCCAGTCCGGTGATGATGACCGCCCAGAACAGCGGAATATGGAACAGCAAGTTGAGGGCGACCGCGCTCCCCAGCACCTCCGCCAGGTCACAAGCGCCGATGGCCACTTCGCTCATCAGCCAGTTGGGCCAGCGAGTCCAGCTGGGGTACCAGTCGCGGCAGCACTGGGCGAGGTCTTTGCCGGTCACCACGCCCAGGCGCGCGGAAATTACCTGCATGAAGATCGCCATCAGGCTGGCGAGAGCCACGACCCACAAAAGCGCGTACTTGTATCTCGCGCCGGCTTGCAGGTCCGTCCCCCAGTTGCCGGGATCCATGTAGCCCACGCTGACCAGAATTGCCGGCCCAACGAATGCCCGCCACTGCTCCCAAAACCCCGCGTGATGGTGCGGCACCTCGACGGAACCGTGCACGCCTTCCAGGGACACGTGGCCGCCGCGCGGAGCGTCGGAGGGTGGCATGCCGGAGCCGGCCGGTGCGTCCCTGTCTGTCGGTCCTTCTGCCTTGCTCATCTTGGATGCTTCCAAAAGGTGAGCCGATTATACGGTGGGATTCAGCATGGTCCATTGAAAGATTACAGAGGTGAGGAGTCAGATTGCAGAGGTCAAAAGGTCCAGTCTCATCATTGCAAAGGGGGCCGCTTCTGCAATCTGACTTCTGGCTTCTGCAATCCGGTTTGACATCCTCATTCTCCCACCCCTACCCTTGAGTGTCCTGTATGAAAGTCCTTGTCATCGGCAGCGGCGGACGCGAGCACGCGTTGGTCTGGAAACTCCGGCAGTCTCCGCGCGTCACGAAGATCTACTGCGCTCCGGGAAATGGCGGGATCGCAGAAGAGGCGGAGTGCGTTCCAGCCGACATCAAGAGCCTGGACTCGCTGCTCGCCGTGGCCAACCAGATTCAGCCCGATCTCACAGTCGTTGGACCGGAACTGCCGCTGATGCTCGGGGTAGTGGACGAATTCAACAAGCGCGGCTGGCGAACGTTCGGCCCGACCCGGGCTGCCGCCCAGCTTGAAACCAGTAAGAGCTTCGCCAAGGAATTCCTGCAGCGCCACCACATTCCCACTGCGCATTACGCGATCTGCAATTCCGCGGAAGATGTCCGCTCGGCCCTCCCGCATTTCCACGCTCCGATCGTTGTCAAGGCCGATGGACTCGCCGGGGGCAAAGGTGTAGTCATCGCGCATACCAAAGACGAAGCTTCCATGGTCGCCAATGAGATGCTCAGCGGCAAAATGCTGGGCGAGGCCGGGGTTCGCGTGGTGCTCGAAGAATTCCTGGAGGGCGACGAACTTTCGTTTCTGGTGGTGAGTGACGGTGAAAGAGTTGCGCCTTTGGTTGCAGCGCAGGACCACAAACGCGTGGGCGACGGCGACACCGGCCCGAACACCGGCGGCATGGGAGCGTACACGACCCGCACCATCGTGGATGACCAGATGCGCGATTGGCTGTTGCATCATGTCGCTCGCCCGGTGGTGGCCGGGATGAAGGCCGAGGGCGCGGAGTATAAGGGCGTCCTCTACTGCGGGCTGATGATGACGGCGCGTGGCCCGATGGTTCTCGAGTTCAACTGCCGCTTTGGAGATCCCGAGACGCAACCGATCCTGATGAGACTGGAAAGCGATCTGGTCGAGGCGATCGAGGCTTCGATTGATGGGCGCACCAGCGATGGAGACTTCAAGTGGTCGGATGCCGCCGCCGTCTGCGTGGTCGTCGCTTCCGGCGGATATCCCGGCACCTTCGAGGCTGGCAAGAAAATCATGGGCCTGGAAGACGCCGCGAAATTGGATGGTGTGAAAGTCTTCCACGCGGGAACCACCCGGCGCGACGGAAGTTTCTATACCTCCGGGGGCCGGGTTCTGGGCGTGACGGCGCGGGCACCGGAACTGGAGACCGCGGTGAAGCAGGCCTACGACGCAACCGCCAAGATCGGATTTGAGGGGATGCAATATCGCAAGGACATCGCGGCCAGGGCGTTGAAACGGTAAGCTGTCTGGGCAAGGAGAGCACTAATGAAAATGCGCCTGTTCTTCCTTCCGTTGTTCGCTTCCATCCTGGGTTTCTCAGCATTTTTGCGCACCGACGGCGCAGAGGCCGTAAGAACGGTGCAGATCGTGTCCTTGATTGCGGCTGGAGTGGGGCTGGGCGTCGCGCTGGCGAATCTGAAGTACCTTCTAAGCGCGCGATCGCAGCGGTAATGAAATCCAATCAGGCGGAGATGGTTCGCACACTATGAGCAAGCCACTGGTTTCGATTGTCATGGGCAGTGATTCCGATCTGGAGATCATGCGGGAGGCCGGCAAGGCTCTGGAAGAATTCGGCATCGCGTATGAGATGGACGTGACATCGGCGCACCGCTCGCCGGACCGCACCGCGGACTACGCGCGCAAAGCGGCCAGCCGCGGAATTCGCGTCATCATCGCCGGAGCGGGAGGCGCGGCGCACCTGGCAGGAGTGATTGCCGCGCACACCACGTTGCCGGTCATCGGCGTTCCGATTCCTTCGACTTCACTGCAGGGAATGGATTCGCTGCTCGCAATTGTTCAGATGCCGGCGGGTATTCCGGTCGCGACGGTTGCCATCGGCAAGCCGGGCGCAACCAATGCCGGGATCCTGGCGGCGCAAATGATTGCCCTCGCCGATGCATCCATCGCCAGGAAGCTCGAAGCTCACAAAGAGAAGCTGGCGCGCGGCGTCGAAGAGAAATCAAGAAAACTGCAAGCGTCAATACGCAACTGACATTTGCCAGTAGCCTGCGCTCATTGTCATCCCCAGCGAAGCGAGGGACCCCTACTTTGCCAGGGAATTGGCCACCGAGAGGGAGGGCTCCTAAAGCTTCAGGCCTTTCAAGTACTCCCGGAACGCGCCGCCTAGGTCGTCCCGCTTAAGCGCGAACTCAACGGTGGCTTTGAGAAATCCGAGCTTGTCGCCCGTGTCGTGGCGGCGGCCCTCATACACGTAGGCGTACATTTTTTCGCGCTTCAGCAGCCCCCGCAGTCCATCGGTGAGTTGCAACTCCCCGCCTGCGCCGGGCGTAATCTCGGAGAGNNTCGAGGACTTCGTAGAGCCTTCCCCCGGAACCCGGGACTTCCTTCGCCTTCAGCACGCCATAAGACGAAATCGCCGGTCCCTCGATGACCTGGGTCGCAATCACGGAGCACTGCTTCTCGTCGAACACGTCCATCAACTGCTTGAGGCAGGGAACTTTCGAATCGATCACGTCGTCGGCGAGCAGGGTGGCGAACGGCTCATCCCCAATCAGTTCGCGCGCGGTGAGCACCGCATGTCCCAGGCCCAGCGCTTCCTTCTGCCGCACATAAGCAACGTGGATCATGTCCGAGATCTGGCGCACGATCTTGAGCAGGTCGTACTTGCCCTTTTCCTCGAGCATTTTTTCCAGTTCGTAGCTGACGTCGAAATGGTCCTCGATGGCGCTCTTGCCGCGTCCGGTGATGATGATGATCTGGTCGCACCCAGCCGCCAGAGCCTCTTCGACGCCGTACTGGATGATCGGCTTATCGACCAGCGGCAGCATCTCCTTGGGTTGCGCCTTGGTGGCGGGAAGGAAGCGAGTGCCCAATCCGGCTGCGGGAAAAATGGCTTTGCGGACTCTCATGGTCATAAGCGGTCGCTCGTCAGTGTTCGTGGATCGTTCGCGCTTCGGCCTCGGTGACCGGACAATTGTAACGGCTGGACCCTAGGTGGTCTGTGCGGACGTTTCCCGGGCCGCCAGTTCCTCCAGCAGGTCGCGCAGCGTTTGCAGGATTCCATCCGCACTCTTGGCTCTCATGGCAAACTTCAACGTCCCATCCGGAGAGAATTGCGAACCACGCTGTGAAGCCACAAATCGAGCCAGTTTTTCCGGATCGATCGACGCATTCGCCCGGAACTTGATGTTCGCCTGGTCGCGTTTACGCTCGATCGCGGTGACGCCCACCCGCATCGCTGCCAGTTTGAGCGTGGCGTAATCGAGCAGATTCCGCACGGAAAGCGGCGGCTCCCCGTAGCGGTCCATCAGTTCCGAACGCACGTCCTGCAATTGCGACTCGGTCTCGACCCCAGCCACCCGTTTGTACATCCGCAGGCGTTGATTTTCCTCGGCAATGTATTCGGTCGGAATGCGGATGTTCAGGCCCAGGCTGAGCTGGATGTCCGCTTCCTCCGCGCCTTTCTCGCCCTTCATCTCGCGAACCGCGCGCTCCAGCATCTGGGTATAGAGTTCGAATCCGATGGCCTCGATGTGCCCGCTCTGCTCGCCGCCCAGCAGGTTGCCCGCGCCCCGAAGTTCCAGGTCGAGAGCGGCAATCTTGAATCCCGCTCCCAGGTCCGAGAACTCCTTGAGCGCTGCCAGTCGCCGGCGTGCGATCGGCGTCAACTCAATTTCCGCCGGCAGCAACAGATATGCGTAGGCCCGGCGATTCGAACGTCCGACTCGTCCGCGCAGTTGATAAAGCTCCGACAGTCCCAGACGATCCGCGCGATTAATGATGATCGTGTTGCAGAGCGGGATATCCAGTCCGTTCTCGATGATGGTGGTCGAAACCAGAATGTCGGCCTCGTGATGCATAAACTTCAGCATCACTTTCTCCAGTTCGCCCTCGCCCATCTGTCCGTGGCCCACTGTGATGCGGGCGCCCGGAACCAGTTCCTGAAGTTTGGCGGCAATTTCCCAGATCGTATCCACCCGGTTGTGCACGAAATAGACCTGGCCGCCGCGCTCCAGTTCCTGCTCGATCGCCGACTGAATCAACTTGAAATCCCAGTTCGCGACCACGGTCTGAATCGCCATGCGGTCTTTTGGCGGCGTCTCGATCACGCTCATGTCGCGCAGCCCGACCAGCGACATGTGCAGCGTCCGCGGAATCGGCGTCGCCGACATGGTGAGCACGTCCACCTGCGTCCGCATCTGCTTGATTCGTTCCTTGTGGCGCACTCCGAAGCGCTGCTCCTCGTCCACCACCAGCAGACCGAGATCGGAGAACTTCACGTCCTTGGAGAGCAGCCGATGCGTGCCGATCAGGATGTCCACCTTCCCCGCTTCGACCTTCAGCAGGATTTCCTTGATCTGCTTTGCCGAGCGGAAGCGGCTGATCATCTCAACCGTTACTGGGAACGGCGCAAACCGCTGCTTGAAGGTTTCGTAGTGCTGGAAGGCGAGTACGGTGGTCGGCGCGAGCACAGCCGCCTGCTTGTTATCACTGATCGCCTTGAACGCGGCGCGCATCGCGACTTCCGTCTTGCCGTAGCCGACATCGCCGCACAACAGCCGGTCCATGGGCAGCTGCGATTCCATGTCACGCTTCACGTCGATGATGGCCTCAGCCTGGTCCTCGGTCTCGCTGAATTCGAAGGCGTCCTCAAACTCCTTCACCCACTCGGTATCGGGCGGGAACTTGTGGCCCTGTGCGGTCTGACGCTGCGCATAGAGCTTCAGCAGTTCGTCGGTCATGTCCTTCATCGCCTTGCGCACACGAGCCTTAGTCTTGGCCCATGAGGCGGTACCGAGGTGATGCAGGACAGGCTTAGCGCCCTCCGACGAACGATACTTCTGCACCAGATCAAGGCGCGTCAGCGGAACGTAAAGGCGGGCAGCCTCGGCGTACTCAAGCAGCATGAATTCCGCGGTGCCATCGCCTTGGTTGATTTCCTTCAATCCCTGGTACTGCCCGATGCCATGCTCCACGTGGACGACGTAATCTCCCACCGCCAGATCGCGGAAGTCGGAGAGAAATGCCGACACCTTCGATTTCTGCCGTTGCGGACGCGCCGCCACCAGGTCCGACTCGTCGAACAGATCGCGCGCCCCGAACACCGCCAGGTGGGCTTCCGGCAGGACGAATCCCTCTGGCAGGTATGCCTTCAGCAGAGTTGCGGTGAGCACTTCCCCAGAAAAATATGACGTCTCATCCGCATAGCTCTCACCGCCACGCGTCCGGCTTCCAAGCCGGTACGAAGCGTTGTACTCGGTGAACATGTCGGCAAGCCGCTCGACCTCTCCAGTGTTGGGCACGGCCAGGACGACCTGCGTCCCCGCGCCGACCATTTTCTGGACCTCTTCGATCATGATGGGAACGGCGCCGTGGAAACGCGTCGCTGGCTGCGAAAGGAACGAGGCTTCCGGCTTGTCATCCCCCGCAATGGCCAAATATTCCAAGTCCGCCCCGCGAAGAGCCGAGGTTTTTTCCCGCCACGCCTCTGGCGAAATATAGAGGTCCTCCGGACGCACCAGGTTCCCGACGCCACTGCGCTCGTGTGCCTCGGCGACACGCGTCCAGAAGCGGTCGAACTCCTGCGCCAGCGCTTCCGGTTCATCGAGGATGACGCACGCTTCCGGAAGCAGATCAAACACCGTCCGATCGGCCCCAGCGACCGGCGCATAGAACTCCCAGCCGGGAAACACACCGGCGCCGGAGTCGCGCATGGCCTGTTCGACGATTTCGGGTGATCCGGCGATGCGCTTGCCGGAGAGCCGCGCATTGATCGAGCCCAGCAGTTCCTGGTTGACCGGTGTTTCGGTCAGGGGAAGCAGCATGGCTTCGTCCACCGGGTTGGACGAGCGCTGGCTGGCCGGATCGAACTTCTTCATGGATTCCACTTCGTCGCCAAAGAACTCGACGCGCACCGGCCGGTCGGCCTCCGGCGAATAAACATCGAGAATGCCGCCCCGGGCTGCGTACTGCCCCGGCATCTCGACGACATCCGTGGGCGTGTAGCCCACCGTGTTCAGGTGCTGGAGCAGTTGCTCCTGGTCGAAGGTCTCGCCGCGGCGCAGAACGCGCGCCAGGTCGGCGTAGTACTCAGCAGAGCGCAGCAGAATCGAGGTCGCTGCCACCGGAGAAATTACGATCGAAGCGCGTCCGGTTGCGATCTTCCACAGCGCCGTGGCGCGTTCTTCCTGGATCTCCGGATGCGGGGATAGATTCTGAAATGGAAGTACGTCGCGGGCTGGAAGGCTCACGACGGCATCGGGATCAGTCGCGCCGGTTAATTCGCAAAAGGCACGCACCACCGGAAGTAGCTCTTCGGCCACGCGGTTATCAGCCACTACAAGTACGAAAGGGCGTTCACCGGCGCGGCGCAGCAGAACAGCGATCAGGGCCTTGGCAGCGGGGGACAATCCAGTGACACGTATCCGCCCCGTGCTCTCGCGCAGATGGGAGGCGGCACGCGTGAAGGCTGGCAGTTGTTCCACATCCGCAAAAAGTTCGCGGACGAAGGGAAGAAGCATTGCCTTTTGATTCTATCAAGCCGGGAGGGAGGTGTCGTTTAGCGGCACCGCGCTTTTCAGACTATCCGCGCAGCAGCGGCCGAGTCAGGCAGGTCGGGCCACCCGATCCGTTGATGCAGAGCTCGGAACCGGGAAACGTCCGCACATCGAACCCAGCCTCCCGCATCGTTTGGTTGGTTCGTGAATTTTCTTCCAGAGCGATCAGCCGTTTTCCGCCCAGCGAAAGCACGTTGCAAGCGAGTGAGTCGCGTTCCGCATAATCGATCTCGATCAAACGGAAGCCGCGTGCTTTCAGCAGTTCCACTGTTTCGACGGCGATCCAGGGCAGATCCACCAGGATCGTCCGCTCATCCAGCATGCTCATCAGCGACATCAGATGCAGGCAGGCCGCGGGACCGGGACCATAGGGCAAGGGTGCCGAAAGCACCTCGACTCCCTTTGGCCCAAGCAGCGAGCGCATCTGTCCGATTCCGGCCGCGTTCGTGCGATAAGCGTGGCCGATCAGTAAAGTGTGGGAATCAAGCCACACCATGTCTCCCGCTTCGGTGCTTCCCGGCGCGGAAATCTCTCCGGCAAGCGGAATCCCAATCTGCGCACAAAAATCTCCATGCGCGCGCGCCTCCGCCACCCGGTTTTTCTTGCCCGGATTCATCAGGACTAACCCGTGATCGGTGGCGAGTGAAGGGTCGTGGGTGTACACCGCATCGAGTGACAGGGAATCTCGCGGCGGCAAGCAGACGACTTCTGCGCCCGCCTCCTTCAGCAGACGACACAGCACATCGTGTTGGGTCTGGGCCACCTCGAACTTGGGCGGATGCAGGAACCCGAGGTCTTTCCACGCCCCGGCCGTAGCCGGAGACTCCCACCCCGAATGGCGCGGCGGACACACCATCACCCGCAGCAGATCCCCAGTCATGGAATGTCCGTTGTACTGCTCAGTGCTCATATCGAGACACTAAAGAAACCCTGGAGCAAAAGCAACGCGCAGGCCTGGTCGCCCTTCGCCAGCCGGGAGGCTAGTTCCCTGCGATCTGCAGCGGGGGATCTTCCTGCCACCTGCCCCCTGCCACCTGTCACCTGCCTTACTGCTTGCATTAACGCCCCACTCTGATGTACAAACGCCAGCGGTAACCCACTCCCCACAACGTGCTCGTAGTTCGAGAAGCTCGCATGAAACCGTGCACCTCGATTCCCGCTTTCGCACGTAAGGCGGACGACCCAGGAGACTTATGAAAGCCAATCTACGTCTGTTCTGTTGTGCCGTCTGGTTGTTGCTGATGTGCC
>PMCH01000372.1:28504-28684 GCA_003154055.1 Acidobacteriaceae bacterium | reverse complement strand
GCTCGCATACCGACACGGAAACAGTGATTCATCTTTACGAAGAGTACGGTGTGGAGTGCCTGAATCGGCTGAATGGCATGTTCGCATTTGCCATCTGCGATCTGCGCGCGGCGTCGCCGAAACTGTTTCTGGCGCGCGATCATTTTGGAATCAAGCCGCTCTACTACTGCGAGCGCGGCG
>PMCH01000372.1:0-28490 GCA_003154055.1 Acidobacteriaceae bacterium | reverse complement strand
TGGGTGCCCGATCCGCTGACCATGTTCGAGGGGATTCGCAAGCTCCCGGCAGGGCACTACGCGGTGTGGCAGAGCGGCGAACTCAGCGTCAAGCAGTACTGGGATCTGACATTTCCTCCGGAAGGAAATCGCTTCGAAAAACGNNGACGTCCCGATTGGGGCGTTCCTGAGCGCGGGACTGGACTCATCGAGCATCGTGGCAGCCATGGCGCGCAAGCAGCCGGTGCGCACGTACACGATCACCTTTCCGGAGAAATACCGCGTTGGGGAGACGACCATTGACGATCCGGCGGTACCGCGGCGGCTGGCTCAGAAACTGGGCTGCGAGCACCACGAGATCGTGGTTGAACCCGATGTGGTCGGTCTGTTGCCGGGTTTGATCTGGCACATGGATGAGCCGACCGCCGATCCAGCGATCATCACCGCGTATCTGGTGTGCCGTGAGGCGCGCAAGCAGGCGACCGTGATGCTTTCGGGGGTGGGCGGCGATGAGTTGTTTGCTGGATACCGCAAGCACGCGGCTCATGGCTGGGCACAGGAGTATCGCCGGATCCCGGCGTTTGCTCGATCGGGTGCGGAGAGGGCTCTGGCTGCATTACCCGGCTTCCGCGGGTCGCGCATGAAAGGTCCCGTGCGTCTGGCGAAGAAAATGGCGCGCAGTGCGTCACTTAGTCCAGCCGAGGCATTCATCAGGAACGGAACGTATCTGGAAGGGCAGCAGCGAGCCGACCTCTACGCGCCAGGATTTCAAGCGGCGACAGGCGATCCCGGCGCGCAACACCGCGCCGCCTTCGGCAAAGTTTCGCATGCCGCCTTTCTCAACCAGATGCTCTACCTCGACACCAAGATTTTCATGACCACACTGAACCTGACCTACAACGACAAGATGAGCATGGCGTCGTCCGTCGAGGTGCGGGTGCCGTTCCTGGATCGCGGGCTGGCGGAGTTCGTGGCGTGGAATGTGCCTCCGCGCTGGAAGCTAAAAGGGAAATGGCGGCCGGTGACGAAGTACATTTTCCGGGAAGCCATGCGTAGTATGCTGCCGGAAGAGGTCTTGCAGCAGCCCAAGGCGGGGTTCGCTGCGCCGGTTGACTACTGGCTGGCGCACGATCTGCGACCCATGGTGGATGACCTGCTTTCGGAAAATCAGGTTCGCAAGCGCGGACTGTTTCGTCCCGAAGTAGTGCGCCGTTACGTGGACGCGCATCGCCGGGGCGCGGAAGACTGGTCCATGCAAATCTGGCAACTGCTGACCCTGGAAATCTGGATGCAGCTCTTTCTCGACGGCGGAGCGCGGTCATTCGCACAATCGAAAATCGGAGCTTTGACGACTGCATGAAGCAACTTTTACAGGACGCCCGCACCGGCGAAGTGGCGATCGCCGAAGTTCCAGCGCCGCAGTTACTGCCGGGGTGCGTGCTGGTGCGGGTGGCGGCGTCTTTGGTTTCGGCCGGGACGGAGCGGGCTTCGGCCGAATTCGCCAGCAAGAGTCTTCTGGCGAAGGCGAAGGCGCGTCCGGACCTGGTGCGCGATGTTCTGGCCAAGCTGCGGCGCGATGGAGTGCCCTCGACCGTGCAGGCTGTACGCTCGCGTCTTGATCAGCCACAGTCTGTCGGCTACAGCAGTGCCGGGGTGGTGATTGCGGTCGGCGACGGTGTTGCCGACATCAGCGTCGGAGATCGCGTGGCCTGTGCGGGCGCTGGACACGCAGTGCATGCCGAACTGGCTTGTGTACTCCGATTGCTGGTAGCGAAAGTTCCGGAGGGTTGCGATGTTTCGATCGAGCAAGCCGCGTTCGGAACCGTCGGCGCGATTTGCCTGCACGGCATCAGAACGGCGGAAGTCTCGCTGGGAGAAGCGGTCGCTGTCATCGGCCTGGGACTGTTGGGCCAAATCACCGTTCAGTTGCTGAAAGCCGCCGGATGCCGGGTCTTTGGCACGGACCTTGTGCAGTCGCGGGCGGATCTTGCGGTTCAATGCGGGGCGGAAGCCGCGTGCACCGACGGCGAAGAATTCCGCGACCTCTGTTTTCAGAGAACGGGTGGAACGGGCGTGGATTCCGTATTGATTACCGCGGAGACTTCGAGCAGTGAGCCCGTCAATCTTGCCGCGGAACTGGCGCGCGACCGTGCCATTGTGGTCGCGGTGGGAACCGTCGGCATGGAGATTCAGCGGAAGCTTTATTACGAGAAAGAGCTGGATTTCCGCGTCTCGCGCTCCTATGGTCCCGGGCGGTATGACGCAGCGTATGAGCAGAAAGGGCGCGACTATCCGATCGGTCACGTGCGTTGGACGGAAACGCGCAACATGGCGGCGTTCCTGCAATTGATCGCGGAGCGAAAACTGAACCTTGCATCACTCATCACCCACCGCTTTTCGATGAATGAGGCGCCACGAGCCTACGACCTGATCACGGGCAGAACCGCCGAGCCGTTTCTGGGAGTACTGATCACGTATCCGGAAGCCGCAACGGGTGCCGGAGGCGAAGTCGTTGAGAAAATCCCGGTGACTGCGGTGGCGGCAGCGACTGGTTCGATTGGATTGGGGATGCTCGGGGCAGGGAACTTCGCGCAGAGCACATTGCTGCCGGCACTGAAGGCGATCCCCGGAGTTGCTCTAGTCGGTGTCTGCAATGCAACCGGGCCGCGCAGTCGGAACGCCGCCGAGAAATTCGGATTCCAGCACTGCACAAATTCCGAGCAGGAGATTTTGCAGGATCCAAGAATTCATGCCGTGGTGATCGCCACCCGTCATCACTTGCATGCGGGCCAGGTGCTGGCAGCGCTGGCCGCGGGAAAGGCGGTTTTCTGCGAGAAGCCGCTCTGCCTGACCGAAGACGAACTGGCGGCCATTGTGCGTGCCCGCCCCGTGCAAGGGAACGGACCGCTTGTGATGGTCGGTTTCAATCGCCGTTTCGCGCCCATGGCTGTCCAGTTGGAGCAGTTCTTGTCGGAGATCAGCGAACCTCTCGCCATCCACTATCGCGTCAATGCAGGCTACCTNNGTGAACGATCCCGAACAGGGCGGAGGACGCATTCTGGGCGAGGTTTGTCACTTTGTGGACTTCTTGTGCTTCCTTGCCGGCGACTCTCCTGTTGAAGTGCAGGGGACGAGGGTGGGCAATCCCGGACAGTACAGCGCGGACAACGTGATCGCCACTTTGAAATTCGCGAATGGAACCGTTGGGGCGATCAGCTATCTGGCGAACGGAGACAAGGCAGCGTCCAAGGAACGCGTGGAAGTCTTCGGCGGCGGGTCGGTCGCGGTCCTCGAAGACTTCCGGCATCTCGAGTTTGTGCGCCACGGGCGGAAACAAGTCACCCGAGCCCGTTGGGGGCAGGACAAGGGACACAAGGGGGAGATGCAGGCGTTTGTTGATGCGGTACGCGGCAAGATCGCCAATCCGATGCCGTTCGAGCAGATCGCAGGATCCACCCTCGCCACAATCCGGCTTCAGAATTCCTGTCAGACGGGCGGACCCCAGCCTGTTCACGTGCGTGAGTTCGTTGCCACAGCCCTCCGGCAGACTCCCCATTCACCAAGAGAAGGGAACCACGAGTAAATGTTGATTTTGGGCCTGAATATGTTCCACGCCGACGCGTCAGCGGCGATCGTCGAGGATGGGAAAATTCTCTTCGCGATCGCCGAGGAGCGGCTCAACCGCCACAAACACTACGGAGGATTTCCTTCCCTGGCGGTGAAGGCATGCCTCGACGCGGTGGGAGCGAAGATCACCGATGTTGCCCACGTTGCGGTTGGGCAGGACAGCGACGCCAACCTCGCCAAGAAAGTGCAGTATGCGCTGACGAATCCGGCGAAGATACTGAACTTCATCAAACTGCGTCAACGCAAAGAGGCGATGCGCGATGTGCGCTCGTTGCTTGCCGAGGCGCTCGACGTCGACGCGCAGATTCTGAAGTTCCAGGAACACCATCTCGAACACCATATTGCCCACATCGCGAGCTCCTACTACTGCTCGCCATGGGAGAAAGCCGCGGGTTTCAGTTACGACGGGTCGGGCGACTTCGTCTCCACCATGATGGCGCGTTGCGAGGGGAATGACATCCAGGTGCTTGATCGCGTCTACCTGCCGCATTCCCTCGGCAGCTTCTACACCATGATCTGCGAGTTTATCGGCTACAAGAAGTACGGCGATGAAGGCAAGGTCATGGGACTGGCGCCGTACGGAAAGGACACGTACGTCGAGCAGATTCGCAAGATACTGGCACTCAAGAACGGCAACTTTCAGCTCAATCTGAGCTACTTCAAGCCGCTGGGGAGCAATCAGGGAATGCAGGTGCTGCCCGACGGCACGGTGCGCCTGGCAAGGCATTTCTCCGACAAGATGGAAAAGCTCTTTGGCGCGCCGCGTGAGCCTCACGCCGAGATCACGCAGCGCGATATGGATCTTGCCTATGCCATGCAGCATTGCTTCGAGGAAGTGTTTTTCCATCTCCTCAATGAACTGCATAGACACGTCCCCGACGAGAATCTTGCCATGGCGGGCGGTTGCGCGCTCAACAGCGTGGCGAATGGGAAACTGTTTGCGCAAACCCCTTTCCGACGCACGTGGATTCAGCCGGCGGCCGGTGATGAAGGCCTGGCGATTGGCGCCGCCCTGCACACCTACCATTCCGTCCTCAAGCAGCCGCGTCGCGAGCAGATGAACCACGCCTACCTCGGGCCGGAGTTCTCTGAGGCACAGATTGAATCCGCTTTGAAAGGCGCCGGAGTGAAGTATCAGCGGCTTGAGCGTTTGCCGCTGCTCGATGCAGTCTCCGATGAAATGGTCCGAGGCAACGTCGTAGGTTGGTTTCAGGGACGCATGGAATGGGGACCGCGTGCGCTGGGGAACCGCTCCATCGTGACCCATCCCGGCCTGCCCAACATGAAAGACGTGCTCAACGCACGCATCAAGCATCGGGAGTGGTTCCGGCCCTTTGCGCCCGCGATTCTGGCGGAGGCGCAACACGAATACTTCGAGTATGACCATCCGTCTCCCTACATGATGCACGTGTACAAGATTCGCGCCGACAAGCGCAAGGATCTGTGCGCGGTGAATCACGCCGACGATACCGGACGGCTGCAGACGGTGACGCGCGAGGAAAACCCGCTCTATTACGACCTGATTCAAGCGTTCGGGAAGAAGACGGGGATCCCGGTAATTCTCAACACCAGCTTCAATGAAAATGAGCCGATTGTCTGCACGCCCAAAGAGGCAATCGATTGCTTTCAGCGAACGAAAATGGATGTCCTGGCCATCGGGCCGTTCTTCGCCCGAAAAACCGGGAACTGAGCCCCCATCATGGATCGAAGCTCCACCGAGGCGGCCGCTTCTACCGCAATCAGACTGCGGCGGGTCGCTGCCTATCGTGGAATTCGTGTCCTGACGTGGGACAAGGACGTTCTCTATGCCTGCCGCGGGTACGAGATCGTTCGGTTGGGTGTGGGAGCAAGCGCGTCCGACTGGCAAATGGTCGCCCGTTTTCACCCAGTGTGGTGGCGCCGTCTGACCTCGCGCAGCGCCCTGAGCTACCGCCTGGTGCGCGACGGCTTTCACGCCTTGGCCGTCCTCCAGGACGGAGCGATCGTCGGCGCTGTTCCCGGAGCGATTGTCACGCGAACTGCCGGTAGCGCTGAGTTCAAGATTACGCATCGCGTGCTGCGCGGCACCCGTCCGTTGCACATCACCGCGACGCCATCCGGGCGGATCTATTGGGGTGAATACTTCGATAACCGGGAACGCGCAGAAGTCCACATCTACGCGTCGGAAGATCGAGGAGCGACGTGGAAGATCGCGCACACATTCCCGCCAGGCAACATCCGGCACATGCACAACATCGTCTACGACCCATGGGGAGATTGCCTTTGGATTCTGACCGGAGACGAAGGCCCGGAATGCCAGATCCTGCGCGCGTCCTGCGATCTTCGGTCGGTGGAGGTTGTACTGGCGGGGAACCAGCAGGCCAGAGCAGTGGCTGCGATGCCAACCGAGGACGCGCTTTATCTCTCCACCGATACTCCTTTCGAGAAGAACCACGTGTATCGCCTGGACAGGGCGGGTAATGCGGAACGCGTTGGCGATCTGGATAGTTCTTCGATCTACGGATGCCGCGTGGGCGATGCGCTTTTCTTTTCAACGATGGTCGAACCGAGCGCGGTGAATACTAGTCGCGAGGTTCAAATCGCCGCTTGGAAGAGTGGATCCGATTGGCAGACGCTGCTTCGCTGGCGGAAAGACGGGTTCTCAATGCGTAACTTTCAATATGGGAACGCTTTTCTGCCCGATGGCGACAACGCGACGCAAGTCCTTGCGCTCACTACCATCGCCGTCGAGACTGACGATCTCACCACCACGCTGTGGCAGATCGAGTAGCGCCGCTTGGTATCGAGCGGCGCGTGCTATAGTGCGAGTCATCCCGCATGAGCCTGGCCAGCCGCTCGCAATATTACCGGCGCATTTTCAGCGCCTATCTTGGTTCCGGACGAAGCCAGCTTACCTTCTGGCATGAAGTTCCGGAGAGCAATCCGCGTGCCCGCAACGATCAGCTTGGCGAGTACTACATGCTGTTTCGTGAGAAAGCGGACTACGCTGGCGCTCGCGACTCCGCGGACATTCCGATGCTCGATTACCGCGGCGTCATCGGCCTCCAGTACAACCCGATTGCAATTGCGCAATGGGGGCTCGCAAACTACAACCTGTTCTGTGCAAGCGGGGACCAAGGTCGGCGGCGGAGGACTCTGAAGGCCGCTGACTGGCTCTGCGCGAACCTGGAGCAAAATTCTCATGGGCTCTGGGTATGGAATCACCACTTTGACTGGGAGTATCGCGACACGCTCAAGGCGCCGTGGTACTCGGGATTGGCCCAGGGGCAAGGTGTTTCACTCCTTTTGCGCGCGCATGCTCAAACCAGAGAAGAAAGATACATGGAAGCAGCCGGGCGCGCCTTCGTTCCACTGACGCGGCGTGTCGCGGAGGGCGGCGTACTCATTGAAGACGAAGAGAAGAATCTGTGGATCGAAGAGTATCTGGTGAATCCTCCGACTCACATCCTGAACGGCTTCATGTGGGCGCTGTGGGGAGTGTTTGATTTCTGGCTGGCCCGCACGGATCGCCCGGCGAAGGAAATCTTCGATTGCGGTGTCCGAACTCTGGTACACAACCTGCCGCGCTTCGATACTGGATACTGGTCGCTCTACGAGCAGTCAGGGACACGGATGAAGATGCTGGCAAGTCCGTTCTATCACCGGCTGCATATTGTGCAATTGCGAATCATGGCGATGCTTACGGGCCAAAGCTCATTCGCAGAAGTTGCCGGCCGTTGGGAAGGGTATGCGAATCGGCGCGCGAATCGCACACGCGCCCTGATCGAAAAGAGCGCTTTCAAGTTGTTCTATTACTGATCGTGAAGATTCTCTACGTTTCGCAATACTATTCACCCGAGATGGGCGCGCCGGCGGCGCGGGCCGCCGAGTTGTCCCACCACTGGGCGCGGATGGGGCACGATGTGACTGTCCTCACCGGATTTCCCAACCATCCGACCGGAGTAGTGCCACCGGAATGGCGTTCCAGGCTGCGCGGGCTTCTCTACAAAGAAACAGTGGACGGCGTACGGGTGGTTCGGACGTGGCTCTGGCCGCTACCGAATCGAAAGGCGCACGAGCGAATCCGCAACTACGTTTCGTTCTGCCTGTCTTCGTCCGTCAGCGGGCTAGGTCTGGAAAAACCGGACGTCGTGATCGGAAGCTCGCCGCAGTTGTTGGTTGCTCTTTCCGCATGGTGGGTAGCCTGGTGGAAGCGCGTGCCGTTCGTGTTCGAGGTGCGGGACCTGTGGCCGGAGTCGCTGACGGCGGTTGGGGCGGGCGGCGAAGGGAGCGCGTTACATCGCATCCTCGGCGCGATTGCCGGATTCCTCTATCGCCGGGCCGACCGGATCGTGGTTGTAACTCCAGCGTTCAAGGACCACCTCATTCGGTATTGGCAGGTACCCGAACAGAAGATCTCCATCGTCGAGAACGGTGTGGAGACGGATCTTTTCCGCCCTGACCCGACGGGAGAGGTTCGAAAGACCTTGGACATCGAAGGTCGTTTCCTGATCTGCTACATCGGCACTATGGGTATGGCGCACGGACTTGAAACACTCATCGCGTCCGCGGAGCAACTCCAGCAGATGTTGCCCCAAGCCATGTTTCTTCTGATTGGCGAGGGCGCAGAGAAGGAACGCATCGCAGAACTGGCAGCGACTCGCGGGCTGACCAACGTCCGCTTCCTGGGCCAGCAGTCGCGGGACCGCATTCCGGGCTACATCTCAGCGTCCGACGCCTGCCTGGTCATGCTGAAGAAGACGGATCTGTTCAAGACGGTGATCCCAACCAAACTTCTGGAATACATGTCCTGCGAGCGTCCGGTCATCGTGGCAGTGGACGGGCAGGCGCGCCAACTGGTGGAAGAAGCCGGGGCTGGAGTCTTCGTCGAGCCAGAGGACAGCCGTGCTCTGGTCGAAGCCATTATCGGCTTGTCGGCGGACCCGCAGCGTAGGGCATCGCTGGGAGTGAGCGGACGCAAGTACATTGTTGCGCGTCTCTCCCGCGCACGAACGGCGAAGGACTACATCGCAGTGCTTCAGGGTCTGAGCCCAACAGAGAATTGATCAGGGGCGAACGGCGAGAACAGCGAGGGATGTGGTCATCGACACTGCTGCGTCCGCACCGCGGTAAGCAAATGCCTTGGCTGCACTCCCTGGCACGAAGAGAACGTCCCCTTTGACCAGGAGAACATCCGGCGCTTTGGCTTGCATCACTTTCTTGAGCCGAACCGGAATCTCCTGGATACCATTCGGTGTTTGGCGCAGAATCTTGGTGCCATTCAGCGAGGACGTACGAGTCTGGCCGCCGGCCAGCGCCAGCGCCTTCAGGACGGTAAGCGTGTCGTCCTCGATCGCGAACCCACTGGGACGATTGACATCCCCCACAACGTAAACGATGCCCGCCCGCGAGACAATGATGGTGTCGCCCGGCTGAACATCCACGTTGTGCTCGGTGTCCTCCGCCAGGTTCGAAGCCAAATGGACCTCGGATTTTTGGCCGGGAGTGTTTCGATGGACGATGGTGACGATCCGGCCCGACCGGTCCGTGAGCCCTCCCGCTGCGGAGATCAAGTCGAACAGGCGGCGTTCCCCGACAGACGGGTATGCGCCGGGGCGGTTGATCTCTCCGAGCATGGTGATGGCCTGCGAAGCAGACTCATCCACAAAAAGAGTTACGTGGGGATTGCGGACAAAGCCGCCCTGGTCCAGTCGCTTTTCGATCAACTCCTGCGCTTCGTCGGCGGTCAGGTCGGCGAGGTGGACGTAGTCAATCAGGGGTAGATAAACATCACCGGAGTTGCTGATCCGCGCCTTGGTGCTGAGGTCGGGCACGCCGAACACAGTGACCTCGATCAGATCGCCCGGTCCAAGTTTGGTGCTGGAACTCACGGGAAGGCCGGAAGATGCGGGCGCATTCGCCGTCCTGGCCGGTTCCTGGGCTGGAGCCACGGAGACTGCCGTTTGCGCGAACAAAGGCAAACTTAGCATGCTGAGGATCAGCAATTGCAGATTCCGCAAAGGGAAAAGGCGGCTCCGCCGATACATGTCCGACTCCTGAATTGGCAACGTGAACCGAGTCTAACACAGCGCAGTTGCGGACTTCGGGGCCCTGCAGCCCGTTTACTGGGCGGGTGCGATGGTCTCAAGTTTTCCACAGGGCAAGCAGGCTTGCACATTGAATACGACCTTTCGTGAGTTGTATAGTCATGGAATCATAACTTCCATTCCCCGCTTCCGGGATTTGAGCGTCCGCGCCACGAGGTTGTGCGACCTTGCGTCCAGAAGGGATGCCGGATTTTGACACTTCTGTTCTTGGCGGTTTTCGCGATCTCTCTGGTGTTGTCATTTGTCGCCACGCGCGAAGTGCGGGATCTGGCGACGCGCCGGGGTTGGGTTGCTTTTCCGCGAGACGAGCGCCAAGTCCATGAAAGTCCCCTCCCTCGACTGGGGGGTGTCGCGATTTTCCTGGCATTCTCCATCACCCTCGGTCTCTGGCTGGGCCTCGGGTTTTTCTTCCCAAGATTGCTGGAAGGGCTGTCTGCGGCAACGCTTCTCCGCATTTACATTCCGGCTTGCCTGATCTTCTGTCTCGGTATTTACGATGATGTCCGCGGNNCTCACCGTGCTGTGGGTGGTGGCGATCACGAATGCCTTTAACCTGATTGACGGCTTGGATGGCTTGGCTGCCGGTTCCGCGCTGTTCTCGACCATGGTGGTTTTTGTCGTCTCGCTGGTGTACCACTCCTGGCTGGGTTCGCTGATGAGCCTGGCGTTGGCGGGCGCAATCCTGGGGTTTCTCCGCTTCAACTTCAATCCTGCCACCATTTTTCTGGGCGATTCCGGCAGCCTGTTTATCGGATTCCTGCTGAGCGCTTTGGCGCTGGCCGGCGCGCAAAAGGCGCCTACGTTTGTCGCGGTTGCGATTCCCGTGGTGTCGTTCGGATTGCCGATCCTGGAAACGACACTCTCCATTCTGCGGCGGCTGATCAGCGGACGCCCGATCTTCACCGCCGATCGCGAGCACATTCATCACAAGCTCTTACAACT
Organism: Acidobacteriaceae bacterium; assembly: GCA_003154055.1. Taxonomy (GTDB): domain Bacteria; phylum Acidobacteriota; class Terriglobia; order Terriglobales; family Acidobacteriaceae; genus Acidiflorens. Next base: position 17,856 of record PMCH01000372.1, on the reverse strand, counting down.
CGGAATGTCGCACCGCCAGGTTGTGATTGTGCTGTATGCCGTCTCTGCTCTGTTTGCCATGCTGAGCCTGTTCCTGCTGTGGCCAACCGGGAGCACGTTGGGGTTGGTGCTGGCGGTAGTCGGCACCGGAATCTGGCTTGGTGTCCAGCACCTGAACTACCTCGAGTTCGGCGAGTTGCGCCGGGTGGCGCAGCGAACCATCGATCAGCGGCAGATCGTAATCAACAATCTCGCCGTGCGGCGCGCCGTCCAGGAACTCAACGTGGCCGACGATTTCGAACAGATCCGGAGCATCCTGAAGGCGGCTTTCGAGAACAACGATTTCGATTCTTTCGAATTGCATCTCAAGGCTCTGCCCGAAGATAAGGCTGTTCTGGCTGACTCCGGCCATGCCTTCCATTGGAGCAAGTTCCCCCACGCGATATCCCTGGTGAGCCTTCCGTCGTGGAAGCTGAGCCTGGATTTGGTTACCACGTCAAACCGCCATCGCGGGTCGCTCGTCGTTCATCGTCTGTACAGCCGGCGCACCCTTCAGTTGGACATCAACCTCATCACATTGGGGTTCCCGGTCGCTCTTGCCGACGCGCTGGATCGGGTGCTGGCCGTCCCCGATCTACTTTCAACCTCGGACCAATCCGTTCCTCAGCTTCTCACCGCCAACATGTAGATAGGGCNNTTCGCCACAAGCTTTACACCCCCGTGTATGCCAGCTTTAGTGGCCCGCATACTGGGATGGTGCTTGACCTCAGTGAGCTTCTCGACGTCCACGAAGATGGGTTTGCGGTCCAGACCAGCGAACGCCTGGAATTGAACCGACCTCTCAGTATTTGCCTGGATTTACCTGAAACAAAATCCTTTATCCATGCCAGTGGTCACGTGATTTGGAGTGACGGAGCCGGCCGGGGTGGAATCCGTTTCTCCGCTCTTCCCGAGGAGTCCCGACGGCAGTTGAAGGAGTGGCTCCTTGTCAACGTGCTGGTGGCTTGTACGCATCAGGCTGCGCGCGCCCGCCAGCTGGCGCAGAGAGTGGAAGAGACTCCGCCTGGGCCACAGCCGGTCTGGACGTCCGAAGCTCTCAGCCCGGTTCCAGATCTGAGTGGGCTGCTTTCCGCGGTCGACGCTGTGCGCCGCGAAAGCCGGGCTCTGGGCGGCAACTTCGATGCGGTGCTTCAACTGGTTGCAGAACGTGCCCTGAGTTTGACCGGAGCCAGCGGCGTTGCTTTGGCATTCGCGACCGAAGGGGAATTGATCTGCCGGGCGCGAGCGGGAGAACCGGCCCTTCCGCTGGGAGCCCGGGTAGATGCCCGGCGGGGGCTCACCGGGGAGTGCGTTCGAAGCGGGCGCCTGATCTTGTGCGAAGACACGGAGACCGACCCGCGCGTGGACCATGAAGTCTGCCGGGAACTGGGAATCGGCTCAATCCTGGCGGCTCCCATCCTGGCGGACTTCCGGGTGGCCGGGCTGATCGAGGTTTTCTCGCCTCGTCCCCGGGCCTTCACAAAAACTCACGAAACTGTTCTGGACCGGCTGGCGGAAATCGTCCCCAAAGAGCCATCGCAGGCCCCCGTAGCGGTTGAGGTCGTGCCCCCGAAGGCGGAGACAGTCTCGGCCGCGAGCCCGATCGCCGCCGCCCTGCCGGAGCCTGAGACGGAAGTGCAAGAGTCTCTGACCGGAGTGGGGATTCGGTGGGTTCACCTCGTCCTGCTCGGTCTGACCGCCGGACTCGTGGCCCTGGTGCTGGGATATGTGCTCGCTCCGACCATCGAGAGACACTGGCTGGGTCAGGCGGAGGGAAGTTCCCCGGTGGTTTCCGCTTCCGGAGCTTCCCCGCGGGGGAAATCAACCGTCTCGGTTAAGGGCAACACGCTCGCGGAAGTGCGCACGCTGGCAGAGTCCGGAGATCCTGGAGCGCAATACGAACTTGGAGCCCGCTATCACAACGGAGACGGCGTCCCGCAGAGTGATCCGGAAGCCGTCAAGTGGTTCACCCGCGCCGCCGAACAGGGACACGTCGTGTCCCAAGCCATGCTCGGCTANNTGGTCGATCCTGGCCCGCGCGGGCGGGGACGAGGCGAGCAAGTACCGTGTCGCCTCGCTGGCGTCAAACATGACGCGGGCCCAAGCCCATGCCATCCAGCAGGAAGCTGACATGTGGTTGCACGAGCACTCAGCGAGTTCCCGCTAGAGCTCGAAGTGATTCCGCAATTCCCGTCTTTCCGCCTGTTTGCCCCGGAGTAAGATAGGCCTGTGGGCACCATGCGCGACATCCTGAACGACCGCGTTCGCGAGGCCGATTCTCACCTGTACGACAAACTGGATCGCAATCGAGTGCGCTGCTACTCCTGCGGACATTGTTGCCCGATTCCCGAAGGACAGCCCGGCGTCTGCAAGGTGCGCTTCAATCGCGGCGGGACACTGTTCGTCCCCTGGGGCTACGTCGCGGGAATGCAGTGCGATCCAATTGAGAAGAAGCCGTTCTTCCATGCTTATCCGGGGGCCCTGGCCTACAGCTTCGGCATGCTGGGATGCGACCTGCACTGTGCCTATTGCCAGAACTGGGTGACGTCGCAAGCGCTGCGCGACCCGAATGCCGTTTCGCCACCGCTGGAGGTGACGCCGGAACTAATGGTTCGTGATGCCGTCGCCCAGGGTGCGAAGGTCCTCGTCAGCACTTACAACGAGCCACTCATCACCAGCGAATGGGCGGTCGCCGTCTTCCGCGAGGCCCGTCAGGCGGGACTGCTCACCGGCTTCGTTTCCAACGGCAACGGCACTCCGCAGGTGCTTGAATATCTGCGTCCCTGGATCGATCTCTACAAGGTGGACCTGAAGAGCTTCGATGACCACCACTACCGGCAACTCGGCGGCCGCCTGCAACCGATTCTCGATACGATCCGTCGACTGCACGAAATGGGAACCTGGCTGGAAATTGTCACCCTGCTCATCCCCGGCTTCAACGACAGCGATGGTGAACTGCGGCGGCTGACGGAGTTTGTTTGTAGTGTCTCGCCGGATATCCCCTGGCATGTGACCGCATTTCACCAGGATTACAAGATGACCTCGCCGGAAGACACGCGTCCCGAGGATCTGCTGCGCGCGGCGGCCATTGGACGCGCAGCCGGATTGCGCTACGTCTACACCGGGAACCGTCCGGGAGAAACCGGCGATCTGGAAGATACGCGCTGCCATCATTGCGGTGAGACGCTCATCCGGCGGCACGGGTACTTCATCGAGGAGTACCGGCTCACGGCGGAGGGCTGTTGTCCGGCCTGCCATGCCGCGATTCCGGGACGCTGGTCGCGGCAATTCGATGGGCAGATCGCGGCCTCTCCTTTTCTTCCGCGCCGGCGCGCGCAATTGGTTAAAATCCTCACGCGACAGTAACCACCGTTCATGCGGACTGCAAAGACACTTGGGCTCGGACTCTTGCTGTGTGTGGCCAGCGCGTGTTCTCCGCGTGATTTCCTCACTCGCCGCCTGGCTGCCGACCTTATCTCCGGGGCAGAAGGTTTCAAGACAGCACAGGTTTTCTGGCTCAAGACAGGTACCGTTTCGAACAAGGACTTCAACTCGCCCGAGTCGCTGGTTCTGCAACGCCGGGGATGGATCATCGGCAACCCCGCCACTTGCTCACCGGGCGTGGAGCCCTCACCCTGCTGGGACGTGGTTCTTTCGCCCATCGGAGTGGAAACATTCCGCCCGCTGATCCCGAATTCGATGCGCACCTCCGGACTGGTTTCGGTGCGCGTCGCCCGGCGGGAACTGCTCGAAATCACCGGCATCAGCAAGGCCGGCAACCTGGCCGACGTCGATTTCACCTGGCACTGGATCGCCATGAATGAGGTCGGCACGGCGTTGTACGACAGCGGCGTTCGTTACCGCTCGACCGCTACGTTTCGCAGCTATGACGATGGCTGGCGCGTCCTGACGGAGCCCATTCGGAGCAACCAGCCGCTCGACGATGCGCTGCGTAACGCGCAAACCGCACCCTGAGACAAGAGGAACCAACCGAAGATGAAGAGCTTCCCCTGGCTTTGTGTTCCGCTCCTGATGATGCTCACGGCGCCTGCCCTGCGGGCAGACGTGTTCGATGACCTGGCGCGGGACTTCTGGGAGTGGCGCGCCGCTGAAATGCCGGTTTCCGCCGACGACATCCCGCGGCTCGACCGCCCGGCCAACTGGGTGCCGGACTGGTCTCCGGCAAGAACGCAGTCTTATCGCAAGCAGGTCGCCGAATTCGAGCAGCGCTGGAACGCAGTGGATGCATCGAAGTGGCCGGTTCCGCGGCAGGTGGACTATCGCCTGGTCGGGTCAGCAATTGCGCGGGCGCGTTGGGAGCTGGATTCCTTGCGCAGTTGGCAGCGAAACCCTAATTTCTATTTGGATCAGACTTTAGGGGCATATTTTTATCTACTACTTCAATCTCCTCCTTTTGCTCCAGAGCGCGGGGCGGACATCGTCGCCACCCTCGCCGGAGTCCCGAAGATTCTGGAAGACGCCCGCAAGAATCTCACCGANNGAATTGAGGCCGTTGCTCGATAAGAACTCGCAGCAGCGCATCGACCCTGCCGCCGAAGCCGCCGTCAGCGCGCTGGAAGGTTACCGTGGCTGGCTTGCGGAGAAGCTTCCCTCAATGTCGACGCAAACTGCGATCGGCACCCAGGACTACGTGTACTTCCTGAAGAATGTTGCGCTGCTGCCGTATATGCCCCAGCAGTTGCTTGAGATCGGCCAGAACGAGTGGGCTCGCTCGGTCGCTTTCCAAACTTACGAAGAACACCGCAACCTGGGACTGGCTGAACTGAAGATTCCATCCTCCATCGAAAAGGAAATTGCGCAGGAGCGCCGGGACGAAGAATCGGTTCGAAAATACTTGCAGGAGAAACGCATCTTGTCGGTTCCGGACTGGGTGCAACATTACACGTGGCAGCCGATGCCAGCGTATATGAAGCCCCTGGAGGGAACCGGGGAGGCAGATGATTTCACGTCGCCAGGTCGGCTGAAAGAAGACAGTGTCCGCTATATGGGCCCGCCGAATCCGAACCTCGGATACTTTGCGATGTTCAACGCGAAAGATCCGCGCACGGGAATCGTGCACGAGGGCGTGCCCGGTCACTACTTTCAACTCGCGCTCTCCTGGGCTCACCCGGACCCGATCCGCCGTCACTATTACGATTCGGGGGCCAACGAAGGCATCGGCTTCTACACGGAAGAGATGCTTCTGGAAGCGGGGCTCTTCGACAACAGCCCGCGCTCGCGCGAGATGATCTACAACATGGTGCGCTTGCGGGCATTGCGGGTGGAAGTGGACGTGAAGCTGGCCCTGGGCGACTTCACCATCGCGCAAGCTGCAGACTACCTGCACAAGACCGTCCCGATGGACTCGCGCACGGCCCACGCCGAAGCGGCTTCCTTCGCGTCCACTCCCGGGCAGGCCATTTCCTACCAGATCGGCAAGACGCAAATCCTGCGCTTCCTGGCGGAGGCGCGCCGGCAAAAGGGTGACAAGTTCGATCTTCAATCGTTCCACGATTTTCTGTGGTTGAACGGCAATGTGCCGATCGCCTTGCAGCGCTGGGAATATTTGGGATTGAAAGATGACCTGGAGGCACTCGGAGGAATGAAAGCGGGTCTCGAACCCTGAGAGATCCGTCGCTGGCCGATGGTCGTTGGTCGTTCGCAAACGCAGCCGCTGCGCGGCGCTTCGACATTGTTGATCTGTGATTGTTGATGGACCCGAGGCCCCTGCGGTTCTTCGAATCGACACTCAAGAATCAACCCTCAACAATGACCAGCAGCCACTCCCGAACACCGTTGCCACGAACGGCGCGCGAGGTGTATACCTCATTCTGGAAAAAACTATGCGCAGGAAAATTCTTGTTCTCGCTCTCGGCTGCTTCGTAATCTCTGGTTCGCTGTCTGCCCAAACACCCAAGCCGAAAATCGCGTTCGACGAATTTTTCAACTCGGTCGGCTTCACAAGCGTAGCTGTCTCTCCCGACGGCAACTCGGTCGTGGTGGGCGCCGAACGTGCCGATTGGGAGCAGCAGATCTTTCGCAAGGAATTGTGGCTGTACCGCATTGCGGGGAACGGCGGGACTCTGGTGCAGTTGACCCAATCGGGACATGACAGCGGTCCCCAATGGTCGCCCGACGGGCAGTGGATTGCTTTTTTCTCAGAGCGCAAGGCGGCCGGTGGAAAAGACGGGGACGCGGACGACAAGGAAAAGGATGTCTCGCAGCTGTTTCTGATTTCTCCGAATGGCGGAGAAGCGTTTCCCGTTACCTCCGGTGAACAAGAGGTGCACGCCTTCGCGTGGTCTTCGGACTCGAAGGCGATCTATTTCGCGACGCGCCAGCCCTGGACCAAACAGCAGAACGACGATCACAAGAAAGACTGGAAGGATGTGGTCCAGTTCCGTGGCGATGAACGCGGCGATGTGGTTTTCAAGATCAACCTGGACGAGGCCCTCGCCCGCTACGCCGCCCTCGGCACGANNCCGTTGCGCACACTCCGCTCCACGTCGAGCAGATCGCCATCTCGCACGACGGCAGCCGGCTGGCGTTTGTGAGTACCTCTCCTTCCGAGCGCAACGAGAAGGTGGAAGAGTACGAACTGTACACGGTCAGCCTTGCCAACCCTTCGCCTGAGACAGCCCCGAGTCGCCTGACCCGCAACGAGGCCGAGGAGGTGAGCGTGGCGTGGGCGAGTGACAACCTTCATCTGTTTTTCCGGACCAGCCTCGGATCGGTGGACGGGAAGTACGAAGACCTGCAGCCGCGCCTTTACTGGATCGACACCAACACGGGCGCACTGCAACGCTGGTTTGCCGAGTACAAAGGCGAAGTCGTGCACTACACGCCGTTGCCGGATGGTTCGGTGTTGTGCGCCTGCCGCCTGGGGACGGAAGTGCAGTACTCTTCGCAGGCAAATCCGAAAGCTCCCATCGTGAAACGCGAGGGATGGGCTGGAGCCTATGAGCGTCCTGCCTCGGCATTGAAATCCAGCCGGCTGGCGTTTGCCTACTCGGCATTTGAGCGTCCGACCGAGGTTTACATCGCCGACGGTCCCGACAAGCTCGCGCAGGGGCGCCCGATTACGTCTTTCAACAAACTTTTTGTGGATCGCGATCTGCCGAAGGGGAAGCCGTATCGCTGGACGTCCGAGGATGGCACCCCGGTGGAAGGCTGGCTGGTGTATCCGCCGGGGAAGTTTGAGGCGAAGAACCTGCCCATGTTTGTGCTGATCCACGGCGGCCCGCAGGATGCCGACGGCAACCACTTCGAGGCGGACTGGTACCAGTGGGACCGTCTGGCCGCAACCCAGGGCTGGCTGGTGTTCGAACCGAACTACCGTGGCTCCACCGGCTACGGTGACAAGTTCGCGCTACAGATCGTTCCGCAGATCGTATCGTTGCCGGGAAAAGACATCCTGACCGGCGTGGATGCGCTGGTGAAAGACGGCATTGCGAATCCCGACCAGCTTGCCATCGGCGGATACAGCTACGGCGGTTATATGACGAACTGGCTGATCACGCAGACGACGCGCTTCAAAGCCGCCGTAACCGGCGCCGGTGCCGTCGAGCACATTGCGAACTGGGGCAACGACGATACGGGTTTCGACGATGTCTATTTTCTCGGCGGACACCCCTGGGAGGTTCCGGACCGGTATCGTAGCGAGGGCGCAATTTTTCAGATCAACAAGGTGCGGACGCCCACCCACATGGTCGGTGGAGCCGACGACATCCGGGTGGCGGTGCTGGAGGATTATCTGCTCGACCGCGCTCTGCACGAACTGAACATTCCCAGTGATCTGCTGATCTTTCCCGGCGAGGGCCACTCACTCAGCAAGAATCCCTGGCATGGAAAGATCAAGGTGCGGGAAGAGCTGAAGTGGCTTTCGAAATATGGTGGGGTGGGTGGAACGAACTAGTGCATTTTGTTCGTTCGGCCCTTACTGACCCATCTGGTAAATGAGGGCACGGGTGTTGGTGTGATCTGGCATGTCGTACTAGCCACCCCTCTGGTGTTTCCGGAAGGCGAAATTCTCATTTTGCGGCCGCAGATGTTCGACCAACCTGCTGCAGCAATCTTGTTTTCCTCATATCGCCTTAAACAGTCTGGGCGTTGGCAAAGTCGATGGCAGAGGCATTCCCGACCCAACGAAGATTTATTGTTTTTTTTCTGTAACTTTCAGGCGATTTCCTCATCCTTTTGGAATCGACGCTATGCACATCGCTGAGATTTGGCGTTATCCGGTCAAAAGCCTGGCCGGCAATCTTCTCGCGGCCGCCGAATTGTCGCGCCTCGGCGTGATCCATGACCGCGAGATCGTCATCGTCCACGGCGATCGCGTGGTGACTGCCCGGCGCTATCCAAAACTCCTGGGACTCCGTGGAGCGCTCGACGCGGAGGAGGTTCCTACCGTCAACGGTCATCGCTGGGATAGTTCGGAGGCGCAAGCCCTCGCCGAAGAGGCTGTCGGTGGGTCGGTGCGCTTGGTTCAGGCCGCCGGTCCCGAGCGCTTCGACATACTCCCGCTGCTCGTGGCCACTGATGGCGCCATCACATCGCTCGGTGTTGACGGGCGCCGCCTTCGGCCGAATATCGTCGTCGGCGGAGTACCGGGGTTGGAGGAGCGCGCCTGGCCGGGGAGACGAATCCAAGTCGGCCCGGCCCTGATCAAGGCAGTGCAACTTCGGCAACGCTGTGTGATGACCACGTATGACCCCGATACGCAAGTGCAAGACCTAAACGTTCTCAAACGAATCGTCGCGGAATTTGAAGGCACAATGGCGCTGGATTGTTCCGTGCTTACCCCCGGCGTGATTCGCGTGGGGGATGCTGTAGAAATCATCTGATAGTCGGGGACTTGTTACTGGCGTGCGGCGCTCTGCCGCAGCTGCGCCATCTTCACGCGGTGGGATCCCTCTTCATAGTGTGCGATGCCCTTGTAGAGGGCCTCGGCAATCTGCTGGCGGTAGCTAGCGCTCTGCAGATTGCGCTCGTCCGCGGGACTGCTGACGAACGAGATCTCCGTGAGGATGGACGGCATGGTCGTGCCGGTCAGGACGACGAAGGCCGAGTCCTTGATGCCGCGGTCGCGAATCCCAGGGCTGTTCGAGGCCAGCTTCGCGTAGAGAGACCTCTGGACGCTGGCCGCCAGCCGCCGTGATTCCTCGATCTTCTCGTGCAGTTCCCCAGCCGCCAGCTTGACGAGTGCCGGGCGTGGCGAAGTGACGTTATCCTGTTTCTCGATTTCCCGCGAGCCGGGTGCCGCGAAGCGATTGGTGTAGTAGGTCTCCACTCCACGCGCCGATGCCAGGTTGCTGTAGTTGGCATGAACAGAAACAAACAGGTCGGCCTGCGCCTGGTTCGCAAACTCAGCGCGCTGATCCAGGGGCAGGTAGGCGTCATTGGTTCTCGTAAAGGCAACTTCGGCGCCAAGGCGATTTTGCAGTAACTTCCCCAGGCGCTGGGTGACATCCAGAACCAGATCCTTCTCGAGCAATCCCTGGCGGCCTACGGTGCCCAAGTCCCATCCGCCGTGCCCAGCGTCCAGCACGATCCGGAACCGGCCGGTTTTCGCACGCAGTTGATCGTCTTCGGACTTCAAAGGCAGTGGTGACAGGGCAGCATTACTCGCCTGGGAACGGGCCGCAGAAGCGGTGAAATCCGTCCGGGGCGACGCATCGGCCCTTTCGCTCCCGCGCAACTGCACCACCAGGCGGTAGGGGCTGGATTCCATGCTTACCGAAAAGTTGGAGCCATCTTTGGTATCCAGCACGATTCGAGTCACGCCTGCGACGGGCTGCGCCACGCGCACGCGTTTGAGCGAAGGATCGCCGATTTCGATGGTTTTTCCTTCCAGTTCCGACGCCAGGCCAGTGTCATGCAGGTCGAAGTAAATGCGCTCGGGAGACGCCAAGCGGTGTACCTCGTACGGTACCTGGTCCTGCATATCGATCACGACCGTGCTTCCCACCTGTGACGACCAGTGGCGGAGCCCGGTAATTTTTGGCATCGCAGCCAACTTGCTGGGGCTCGCAGGAACGGCTTGAAGCGGATCGGAGTCCAGCTTGGCCGGATCGAGCAGGTTGTCAGTGGCGACGGGCGGCTTCGGAACTTCTGCAGCGGGCGGAATCTGGGTCGGCGAAACCGCACTCTTGGCGACCGCAGCCCGCTGATCGCGCATTCCCCACCACACGCCGGTCGCAAACAGCGCGGCCACCGCGATCAGAATGAGCACGAAGTTCAGTCCGGGGCGAGGACTGGCGGGAACATTCAGGCTGGCGAGGAAGGGAAGCGGGACTTCGCCGAAATCGCCGGCCGCTTCTTCGGCAGCAAGAAGTTGGGTGGGAATTTCGTCGACTGGGTCGGCGACCTGGGCGGGATACTCCGCCGAAACGGGCATCACGACTTCCGGCGACACCACCGGCACTGGCACCGTTTCTGCGATCTCTGCAGTAACCGTTGTTTCCGCCGACTCTGCGACCCCGGCAGCCGCCAGCTTCGGGTTCAGGATTTCGTCAGCCACTTCCTCCAGCCAATTCAGGCGCCGGTCCTGATCTTCAGGCTGGAGCGCCGAGAGAATCAGCTCCGCAAACAGATCGAGGCAGCGAATGTCATCATCGCTGAAAGCGAACGGAGTCTTCGAAAATGCCTGCACGACGCCGAGCCGCGAGCGCCGTCCCCGTAGCGGGACCACAACGGTGGAACGTGATCCCAACTCGCAGGAAAGGTCGAGATCTACCCGCCCGTCCACATCGCAGTCGTCACAGCGAAGAATGCGTCCGGAATCCAGGCAGTCGTTCAGAAACTCGGAGGCGGCAAGGCGGTCACCGCGCGCGGCCACGAGCGGCCCCGAAGCGGCGCGGCACACCATCGCCTGTCCTTCCGCGATTGCAACAATGATCCCCTCGGCATGGGTGATGGTCAGCGCCCGTTCGCAGATCAGTTGCAGGATCTCGTCTAGAACGAAGCGCTCCGTCTGAAACAAATCCTGGTCGGAGCCGGGTTCGGTGGCCAGCGTTTGACGGTTCCGAATCTGCTCGTGCAGCGCGGAGAAGGCCAGCAGGGCGCGGAGCGCCTCCTGCTGGGCCAGCGACTCGAGCACGCGATTGCCTTCTTGCAGCGGAAACCCGGGGTCCGCCGCGAGGCCCGGCTCCGGACCGGCAATTCGATTTGGATTGGCACTCATGCTGGACGGCAAAGAGACCGCGAACGTCTAGACTTCATGCGCGACCTGCCGGCTGTCAATCAGGTCCTTTGGTTCAAAGCCGCCAGCGCACACGAATTCAGTTCTTAAGGTAACCATCTTCGGCCCGTCTCGCAATGTCCGTTGGTACAGAGGTGGACTGGACTTTAGGGTAAAAGCGGTACCGATTTGACGGTACCCCGGCTGGGCGGCGAGGGCACTCGCCGCGACCCAGGTCGATATCTTGGCCTCTGCGTATTGGACTGATGGGGGAGACTGGATACTAAAACTCGTCTCATAAACAGGCGACTGAGCGTTACTGGTGAATCGGCGATTTTGCAGGAGTAACCGGTCGACTCGTTAAAGCTGGTGCGGTCAGTGGGTCCCCACATCCTGATCGGGCTACTGCAACTTCGCGTACTCGGTCTTGGCCTGCTTCAGGATGGGGATGTTGGCGTCGGCGTCTGTCCAGAGTGTAAGGAAATCCTTGTAAGCGGCGAGCGCCCGGACGCGGGCGGCATCGGCACCCGCGCCCTGCGAGGCTCTCGCCTCCAAGGCGTTCGCACGAGCCACTCCCAGATGCGCCAACGCTCCCGTCCAGCAGTTCCAGACAATGCCGCTGTGGTCGAGAATCTTCTGAAACTCGGCGACGGCGGCATTGCCCTGTCCGGCTGCCAAGTGTGCCTGTCCGCGTACATACACCGGATAGAGGCAGGAAACATTGTCGCCAAACGGAATTAGCGCTAGCTCGATGGGTGAAGCCGATTGCAGAGCAAGAGCATTCAACGCGGCCGTTGTGTTCTTCCTATCCAGTGCCAACCGGGCCTGAATCGCTGGCAGCCAAAGCGACTGCATCTGTGTGTCCAGCGGGAAGCGTTTCCCTAAGTCCTGGGCCAAGGACTCGGCCCGCGCCGTATCGCCCGCCATGGCAAATGCAAGTGCCGCTTCGGCTTCGGCACCCGGACTCGCGGGAGCAAGCTTCAAGGCCTCTGCCGCTGACCGTCGGGCTTCCGCAGGATTGCCATAAGCCGCTTCCCGCTGAGCGGCAATGGCCTGCCAGATGGCTCCATTTTCTTTATTGTCCGCTCGTACGGCGGAGTTCACAGCCCGTTTCGTCAGTTCCCGCGCTTTGCCAAGATGACCCACGTACGCCTCGGTGTCAGAGGCGAGCGCAAGCCCATAGTTCTCATATTCGGGCTTGCCCGCATACCACTGCCGCTGTTCGGCCATAGCGCGAGGGTCCGCCGTAAGAAAGGCGAGAGCGTAAGAAGTGGTGTGCATCAGCAAATCATCCAGTTTCCGCGCCTGCGCCTCGTGAATGATCTGCCGCGCTTCGTCGAAGCGCTGCAAGGCAAGGGTGAGACTGGCGAGATTCTCGTACGCATCTACAAGGTCCGGTGCCATGGGCACGGCTTGCCTCGTGATCTCCGCGGCTTTCTCCAACTGCCCCTGTTCTGCGAGCACTGAGCCCAAATTGTTGTGCGCTGCAAAGCCCCGGGGGTAGTTCTCAATCACCTCCTGATAGGTTTGGGCCACTTTGTCCAGTTCCCCGGTAACATTCCAATAGTAGTCGGCGGTGATCATCATCTTTTCCCACTTGTCGGCACGCTCCCGCAACTGGAATGCCCGGGTATAGTACTCCCTGGCCCGCCCTAGTTCGCCGAGAGTGAAGTAGTCGTCGCCCGCCGCCAGGTACCCGAGGGCGAAATTCGGATCGAGTTGGATGGCGTGTTGATAGTAAGGCAAGGATGCGGCAGTGCCTTTCTCGCGGTCAGCTTTGGCGCCAAGGCTGTAAGCCTTCAGAGCTTCGAGCGAAGACGTGGTGGCGTTTTCGAGCCGAACATCGAACTTCTCCACCGTCGCCAACGATTCGCCCAGTTCGCCGCGCAGCTTGGCTGCCGCTTTGCCCAGCGCGTCCAGCACCTTCTCCTTGGACGCCGCGGTGACCTGCTCTTGCGCCAGCGTGTCTCCGTTCTGGCAATTCACCGCTTTCAACCCCAGCACATATTCCTTGCCCAGACTACCAATCGATCCGGCAAGGTAGGCTTTGCTGCCCGCACGCTGGCAGAGCTCGCGAGCCACGTCAGGCGTCAGTTTCGTGTCCGTTGGACGGGTCATCAGATGCAAGATCGCCGCGACTTTGCCGTCGGAGAGCATATTCAGGAACGGCGATTGTCCCAGGGCAACACTGAGCCCTGTCTTCAGCGTGTCGTCAAACACCGGATCGCCCGTGCTGTTGGCAAAATCGGCGAGAACGACGGTGTCACGCTCCGTGAGGGCATGCGCGCGACGCGGCCGGAGCAGTTGTACCCTGGCCCCCAGAAGCACGGCGACGGTAATACTGAGGACGACGAGGATTTTCTGGTATTTGCGCGCCTGGCTCTGGGCCGAGGCTTGGGTTGCGATACTGGGCATGCCGAGCCGCCGCAGATCCACCGCCAGCTCCATCGCCGACTGGTAACGGTTCTCTGGTTCCTTCTCCAGGCACTTCCCGATGATCCTATCCAGCTCTAAGGACAACCCGGAATGGAGAGCGGTAGGTGACAGTGGCGGCCTGCGCAGAATGGCACCAATCAGTTGTGCGGGTTCCACCTCAGCGAACGGACGTTGCCCTGTGGCCATCTCGTACAGCACCGACCCGGCGGCATGAAGGTCGGTGCGAGCGTCGATCTCTTCTCCGAGCAACTGCTCCGGCGCCATGTAGGGCAGAGTCCCGGCTATTGCTTCCGTCTCGTTCAGACTCTCCGTCACCGCACTGGCCGTGACCGGAAGCCGCAGCTTAGCCAGCCCGAAGTCCAGAATCTTCAGCCGTCCGTCACTCGTAACCCGTAAGTTGCCGGGCTTGAGGTCACGGTGAACCACCCCGTGTTCATGGGCTGCGGCCAAGCCTTCCGCGAGCTGCACTCCCAGACGGATGACTTCCTTCTCTTGCAACGGCCCGGCAGCTACCTTCTCGCTGAGTGTGATTCCGGGGATGTGCTCCATCACCAGGAAGTCCACGCCCTGCTGTGTATCGAAGTCGTGAACGGTGGCAACGTTGGGATGATTGAGCTGCGAAAGAATCAGAGCTTCTTTGCGGAAATGCTTGCGAGCCGATTCGTCGATGAGCGTCCCGGGCGGAAGGACTTTGATGGCCACATCACGGGCGAGGTGCTCATCGTGGGCGCGATAGACTTCTCCCATACCGCCAGCGCCGATTTTTTCGACGATACGGTAGTGGCCCAAGGTTTGGCCAGCAAGCGTATCCTGGCCGACTGTGTGGCTTGCCATGGGGAAAGAAGCCCTTTCCCCTCACCCTCTGAGGCAAATCGTAGGCCTAGTGTGCGCGTGCGTCAATGGGATCCTTCCCCGGGACGAAAGACAGGCCTGGTCGGAAAAGAAAGTGGATTCTCGACGCAATCACGATGACACCAACTCTCCCAACCGGCGATCTATGAGATAACTTCTCGCGACTGGGCACTGCGTACAGGCAACGTACCGATTTGCCTCACCGCGGTATTCGGCCTATTCTTTTCATAAGGACTCCCCAGGAGATGTGATGGCCGATTCAAGGGAAAACGAAGCGCCGCAAAGTGCCAGGAAATCCAACTGGTTATGGCCTGCTGGAGTGGCCGCGACCGGTCTCGCCGGGGCTGCCTTGCTGTTACTCCGGGGCTGCTGGCACCGCAAGATGAGTTGGCCCGTCCGGATGCAGGGGGTCTCCTATCAGGTGTGCCTGGGCTGCGGGGTAAAGCGGCTCTTCGACGAAAAGCGCTTCCGTTCCTATGGTCCGTTCAGCTATGAACTGGCGGACTTGGTCGTCTGGCGAAAGTCCCGTAGTCCGCAATCTCTGCCGGACGCTCAGGTACAACGGCCGGCATCCTGAGAGTCTGAGCGGTGCGGGTCAAACTTCCACTGCGCGCGCCTCGCTCTGGTACCACTCTACCGTGCGCTGCAGGCCTTCCTCGAAATTCACCAGTGGTTTATATCCAAGATGCTTTTGTGCCAGCGTGATGTCCGCCAGCGAGTGCTTGATATCGCCGCCACGCTCCGGCCCGTACTTCAGCGATCCCGTGTAGCCGGTCAGCTTCTTCAGGGCCTCGAAGGTCTCATTCAGCGTGATACGCCGCCCGGTTGCGACATTGAACACGCGCCCCGCACACTCCGAAGCGGGGGTCGTACATGCCAGCAGGTTTGCCGAGACCGCGTTGTCAATGTAGTTAAAGTCGCGGCTCTGTTCTCCGTCGCCAAAAATCGTGGGCTGTTCGCCGCGCAACATGAGCATGCTGAACTTCGCGAGCACGCCCGAGTAAGGGGAAGAGGGGTCCTGTCGCGGGCCGAAAATATTGAAGTAGCGCAGGCTGACCGTCTCCAGCCCGTAGCAGCGGTAAAACGACACCATGTAGTACTCGCTGGCCAGCTTGGCAACGGCATAGGGGGAAATCGGGCTGGGATTCATCGCTTCGTACTTGGGAAGCGTGGGCGTGTCTCCGTAGGCGGAAGAGGATGCTGCATACACAACGCGCTTCACTTTGGCATCGCGTGCCGCCACCAGAACGTTCACCGTGGCATCGACGTTGGCCCGGTTACTGCCCAAGGGGTCGAGCACCGATTTCGGCACGGAAGGGATCGCCGCCTGGTGCAGGACGTAATCCACTCCCGCGCAGGCTCTGTGCGTAGCATCCAGGTCGAGAAGGTCAGCCTCGTGGAAATCGATTCGGTCCAGAACTTCGGTCAGGTTGGAACGCTTGCCGGTGGCAAAGTTATCGATGCCGCGAACCTGTTCGCCGCGGTCCAGAAGCGCCCGTACCAACGAGGACCCAATGAACCCCGCCGCCCCAGTGACGAGATATTTAGCCATACCCCATGATAGCGGATGTTCAGTCCGCACAGGCGGGGCCGGTCTCACCGCGGTAACGGTGTGGACCTCAGGGGCGGGGAACCCGCTTTGCAATCAGAAGGAACTCTTCCCGGGAGAGTAGCCGGTTGGCGGCGAAGAACTGGCGGACCTGGTCAAGGACAGCGCTCGGATCCGCACCCATTACAGCTGCGCTGAGCGTGCTCTCCACGGTGTTTGCCCCCGCCGCGGCGGGATCGGCCGCAGCCAGCGAACTTTGTCCAGCCAGCGCGGAAAGCACTTGCCCGAGTTGGATTTGCTGTTCCGGATCCGTGTTCGTAAACATGATCCCCATTCCCAGGAACGGATAAGAGACGCGCACGGTCCCCTGCACCCGCATCCGGATACCCATGGATTCCAGGGTAAGGTCCACTCGCGTCTCGACCGGAAAAGTAGTGCTCATCTCCACATAACACCCATGCAGGCTGAGATCGGTCAGGGTGCCCCACAAACGCGCATCGCTGCCCTCGGACCGGAATTCCACGCTCCCAGAGCACCGATATCGCACACTGCGCCTGCGTTCTTTCCCGGCAGGTGCTCCCTCGTGCGAAGAAGGAAGGGCCACTCCCGGGTGAGAAACGGTGTTGGTTCCAGTTTCCGCCATGCTGCCCTTCATCTGGCGCAGGTAGCTGGAGCCTTCCCCAGCTTTGGAAAAATCCTGATCGGGGCCTGGTTGGTCGGTGTGCGCTCGATGATCCACGGGAATGCGCCCTCCAAAAACCTCTCGTTCCTACTATCGGAAGCTCACGAGAGAACTTTAGACGGGTTGGACATTCCCCATGGCGCGGCGGATCAAACTCCACACTTCGTCTTTGCCGGCCCCGGTTTTGGCCGAAAATGGCACGATGGTCGTCCCCGGATACTCCTCGCCCAGGGTCTTGAGTGAGCGCCGCAAGTCGTTGCCCGAGAGCCGGTCACATTTGGTGGCAACGATCGCGTGGCGCCGCCCCGCGGCCACCAGGAACTCCAGTAACTGGCGGTCGCTGGCCTGGGGAGGAACGTTGGAATCCACCAGCGCCAGGCACAGAGCCAGGGTGGGGCGCCGCTGGAGATAGGGATCGACAAACCCGGCCCACCCCTCGGAGACCTCGCGGGACAGCTTGGCATAGCCGTAGCCGGGCAGGTCGGTGAAGATCATCTCGGGCCGGGGCTGGCCAGCCCGGCGAATTTCAAAGAAATTAATCATCCGTGTGCGGCCGGGGGTGGAACTGGTGCGCGCCAGTTTCGTGCCCACCAGCGTGTTGATCACGCTCGACTTGCCGACATTCGAGCGGCCCAGGAAGGCGATTTCCGGCAGCGATGGAGCGGGGAAGTGCAGTTCGTCGGACGCCGACAGCAGAAACTTGGAGAGGATCCGTATCAAAGGGAGTTCTCAGTTTTCAGGTTCCAGTTTCCTTTGGGGAACTGGCAAGTCATGAGCATACTGGATTTGGGGGCCCTCTGAGACTGAAGGGTGAGAACTGAGAACCGAGAACTGGTTTTAGAGTCCAAGCGGGCGCTTGTTTTCGACTTCAGCATCCTTGATGGGCCGCAACCTGTACCACAGTGCGAGCCCGCGCCAGATGACCAGGCCGATGACCACGCTGATCAGGAAAAACCAGCGGTAGGCAGGCAGTGCCACCAAAAGGACCACCACCACCGCCAGGGCGACGACCAGGCCCGCCGACCCCCTGAAAAAGCCCAGTCCGGAACGACTTGGAGAATCCGGCACCACAGAAATATTCTATCTCTGGATACCGGCAAAAGAAAAAGGCCCGCGTTGCAGTCTGTTACGAAACACTAG
>PMCH01000004.1:1411-3951 GCA_003154055.1 Acidobacteriaceae bacterium | reverse complement strand
ATCGGACAGGTCGATGCCTCGGCTGGCCCCCCACCGATCCCCGCTTCCTATTGGAATTTAAGTGCCGCAGTCTATGCGTACCTGTATGGGCAATTGGCGCAGCTCGGGATCGAAGTGGTCGGCGAGTCCCAGCTGGTTGGATACCCATCGCAGTTTCCGAGCGTCTCCATGGTCGATTGGAATTCAGGCCAGCCGAATGCGCGCTACTGGGTCCTGAAGCTTTTGCGGGACAACTTCGGGCCGGGCGACAAACTCGTGGAGACAAAACTCGGCACACCGTATGTGTTCGCTCAGGCGTTCGTGACCCCGCAGGGGACGAAGAAGCTTTTGATTGTGAACAAACGGGATCGCACATTTCAGCTTTCACTGGCTGGAGTTGTGCATGCGCGCATGGAAATCGTCGATCAAAACACCGGGTTCAACGCTCCTGCTTCCAGCGAGATGACTTCGGATCGTCTGACCCTGCCGGGTCTGGCGGTTTCGGTGGTGACGCTCTTGGAGTGACAGGTGTGGGAGCCTCGGGCAAACGTTTATGCAATTCCTGACAGCGGCCAGACAAAACCCGGCGGCGTGTCACGATGGCGAGTTATGAAGATGATCCAGGAGGCAATATGAGGAAAGTCATTCTGTCGGCGATAGCTCTGGTGGTATTTGCATTGGCTGTGGCGCCCGCTGCGTTTACCCAGGCGACCTCCGGGTCCATTCAAGGCCGGGTGACTGACTCGACGGGAGCGGTGGTCCCTGCTGCGGTGATCACCGCCAAGAATCAGGCGACCGGGGTCGCTCAAGAAGCCGTAAGCGAAGACACTGGCAACTATCGTCTCGCGCACCTGGTTCCAGGGACCTACACGGTAACGGTAACCATGCAGGGATTTAAGTCGCTCTCCCGCAGTGTCGACTTGCATGTCGACCAGCAGATCAGCCTGGATCTCAGCCTGACGGTAGGCTCAGTTTCGGAGTCGGTTACGGTCACGGCGGCGACGCCTGTCTTGCAGACCCAAAGCGTGGATACCGGCCAAGTCATCGAAACTCGGGAAATCTTGAACTTGCCGCTCCTCGGCCGCAATGTCCTCGACCTCACCCGGCTTACAACAGGCGTATCCAACGGAGGCGGAGGAAATAGCGACAACCTGTCCGTCAACGGCCAGCGGGAATTTGCGAATTCGGTCGTCCTGGGCGGAATTGAGGTGACAGGGAATCGCAACAACGATGCCAGCATCACGCCCAGCGTCGACGCGGTGCAGGAATTTAAGGTGGTTACGTCCGCATATGCTGCGGAGTTTGGCAGGGCCTCCGGAGCGGTGGTCCTGCTGGAAACCAAGCCCGGCGGCAACGCGTTTCACGGCAGTCTCTACGATTTCTACCGTCCCAATGTCACGGCAGCCCGGGACTATTTTTCCCAGAGTGGGTCGCAACTGAATCAGAACAATTTCGGCGGAACCCTGGGTGGGCCGATCCGGAAAGACCACACTTTCTTTTTCGCGTCCTATGAAGGTCTGCGAAATCACGATGGCAGCTCCGACTTCACCAGCGTACCTCCAACCAACCAGATCAAAATTCTTCCCAATGGCGACATCGATCTGTCAGGCTTGATCGATCCGAACACTGGAAACCAAATCCCCATTTTTGACCCGCAGATCACGGCGGCGAGCTACGGCGAATCCGTACAGCAGTTTGACGGGAACATCATTCCAGCGGATCGGGTGAGCCCGGCCGGCTTGGCAACTCTGCAGAATTTCCTTCCCGTTCCCACCCTGCCGGGCGAGCAAAACGGCTGGTACCTGAACGCCACGTCGCTCTTCAAGACAAGTTTCAATTCCGATACGGTGGACACTCGTATTGACCACTACATTAATGCCAACGACCGCCTCTCTGGCGAATACCACCTTGCCAGGTTCGCCAGTTTCGTTGGCGATCAGTACGCTGGCCAGATCCCCGTGCAGGGCGGGGGCGGCGCCGACACGGGTGACAATACGCACACCCGCAATCAGGCAATCTCCCTGAACGAAACGCACACTTTCTCTCCGCGGATCGTCAATGAATTTCGCTTTGGGTTCAATAATTTTGCGCTCGAACAGTTGAGCCTGCTGAACGGAAGAAACCTGGCTGATCGGTATGGGGTCGGGAACGTGAACGTGCCCGGATTCCCCCAGTCTTCGGGTTTCCCGACCATGTACCTGGCCGGTTTTTATGAATATTTTGGCGGCTCCACGTACAAACCGCTCACCTTTCTGGACCGAAACTACCAATTCCTCGACAACATCTCTCTGAACCTGGGCTCTCATCAGCTCAAGTTCGGGGGAGAATACCGAAATGTAAGTTCCAGACCAGGATTTTCCTTGTTCCCCACCGGCTACCAGTACTATTCCGGTGGCCCCTATCAGGTCAGCGCCACGAGCGACCCGTATTCGCTGGTGTTCGTTGACTATAGCGCCTACTACACGTATGGAGGGTCGGACGTCGCAGATTTGCTCCTCGGCGTACCAACCTATGTTGATATCGGGCTGCAGCTTACCAACCCGTTAACCAAGAGCTGGGAA
>PMCH01000004.1:0-1400 GCA_003154055.1 Acidobacteriaceae bacterium | reverse complement strand
GCTCTCATCAACGCGGACAAGAATAATTTTGGACCGCGCGTCGGATTCGCCTACCAGTTCGGCACACGCACCGTGCTGCGTGGCGGTTACGGCGTGTACTACACACCCGAGAATGACGCTCGCGAGGATATTCTCACCAAGAACTATCCGTTCAACGATCAACGCGCTTATGACAACAGCTATTACAACGGCCCTTTCGACGCTCCTCCTCCTCCTTATCATTACATTTTAGACGCGGGGGTGCTGCGAAACACCACTGTCAAAATACCCAGCGGAGTTTCGAGCATCGCCCCGGCTGACATTCCCAACTCGAAGGCTCAACAGGTTTACTATGTAAATCCCGCGCTTCGCACTGGATATTCGCAACTTTATAACTTCACGCTCCAGCGCGAAATCGCGTCGAACTTGAGCTTGGAGGTCGGCTTTGTCGGATCGCAAAGCCGTAAGCTGCCTTACGCCATCGGCGACATCAACCGAAACAACCCATTCCCTTTGCTGGGGCACATTCATGGCCTCTTTTCGGTTGGCGACGGCAACTACAATTCGCTTCAGGTGAAGGCTACGAAGCGATACTCGGACCATCTCAGCTTCCTCGTTGCCTATACCTACGGAAAGAGCATCGACAATGGTCCAGCCCCTTTTAATCTGGGGCGAAACCACCAGGAACCCCAGGATCCCTTCAACCTAGCGGCGGAACGGGCCGTCTCTGGGAACGACATCGCTCACAACCTGATCGGCAGCTTCACCTACGAGTTTCCCTTGGGCAGGAACCGCATGTTTTTGTCTCATCTGAGCCGGGTGGGAGATGCGATTTTGGGCGGCTGGCAGGTAAATGGAATTACGGAAATCCACAGCGGTCTTCCCGTGAACGTCATTCAAAACGGGAACCTGCAAAACAATTCTGGTCTCCGCCCGAACCTCGTACACGATCCCATCCTGGCACACCCGACCGTTGGACGGAACGGACAGTACTTCGATCCCTTGGCCTTCTGTATCAAGGCCCTCTGCACGCCGCCTCTGGGCGAAACTGAAGCTGGGAACTTGAGCCGAAACTTCCTGCGCGGCCCCGGCTTCTTCAATATGGATTTCTCATTCTTCAAGAATGTTCAGGTCACGGAGCGCACGCAGCTTCAGCTAAGAGTTGAGTTGTTCAACGTCACCAATACTCCCCAGTTTGGGAACCCCAACTCCGATTTCTCCGGTAAAGATTTCGGCAAAGTCACGGGTACGGCTGGTAATCCGCGCGTAATGCAATTCGCGGCGAAGATAAACTTTTGAGGCTCCATGCCGTCCTTTGACCCGAAATGTGCCCTTTAATCCGATCGACGGTCATTGCCGTACTCACCGTGTGCGCCGCCCTGGGATCAGCCAACTCACAGCAGGCTGGTCCCTTCTATCTT
>PMCH01000255.1:1691-3073 GCA_003154055.1 Acidobacteriaceae bacterium | reverse complement strand
CCGGAACCGTGGCTGTAATTTGCGTGTAGGAATCCACCGAGAAGATCGCTTTCTTGCTGCCGAAGGTCACTTTCGTGGCTCCCTTCAAGCTGTTGCCTGTGATCACTACCTGGGTGCCTACGGGGCCGCTGGGCGGGTTGAAGCTGAGGACCACAGGTGTCACGAGGAATTTCTGGTTGCTGGTCAGGTGACCATGGGTGAGAAGTACTTTCACGACACCCGTGGTGGCATTGTTTGGTACCGCTGTGGTCATGTAGGTATCGCCAAAGACGTTCGCGCTGGCAGCAACATTTGGAGTGAACCGGACGCTGGTAGCCTGTGAGAGGCTCTGACCCAGGATGTCAACCGGCTGGCCCACTTGCCCAGAGGTCGGACTGATCGTGATGAAAGGTCCCAGCCCCGCATCGAAACTGAAGAGCGCACCGTGACCNNGAAATTCTGTAGAGGGTCCCCGCTGAGTTCGTCCCGCCCGCGGAAGCGACGCTATAGAAATTTCCGTCGTTGGCCTGGACAAGCCCGGCATAGGGACGAACGCCATCCTTCGTAGCGCCGGTTGCGTCGAAATTGTAGAGCACGGTCAACTTCGGTTTCTTTGCTGCCGTGAGTTTGAAGACCACTCCGCCGTTGTTCTTGCTTCCGCCAGTCCGGGCCGTTCCGTAGAAATTCCCATCGCTGCCCTGTAGCAACGGAGAATAGGGCCCTGACCCATGCGTCGAATCGAAGTTGTAGAGCACGGTCAATGCGCCCGAGGGAGTAATTTTGAACGCCGTGCCAAAGTCGGTAGTCCCGCCCCCAACGGTGGTCCCGTAAAAGTTGCCGTCTTTCCCCTGGATGAGCGGAGCAAACGGGCTCGCCCCGTGTGTGCTGTCGAACGCATAGAGCGTGGTGAAGCCGCCCGCGGGAGTGACTTTGTACACCGCTCCAAACCCCTGACCACCAATCGTCGTGGTCCCGTAGAAGTTGCCGTCGGTCCCTTGAATGGGTGGCGCGTAGGGGCCCGCTCCCTCGATGAGGGCGAAACTATGCAGTACCGTCACGGTCCCGCCGGGTGTGATCTGGAAAACAGTGCCAAAGCCGAAATCGCCGCCGTTATAAGTTCCTCCGTAAAAATTGCCGTCGGCACCCAGCGTCAGTCCGCTATACGGATTCGCCCGGGTGCTATCGAAGCTGTGAATTACGGTGTACGCGCCAGAAGGCGTGATCTGAAAAACGCCGCCGCGGCCAAAGTCTCCGCCTAAAGGCGCCGTGCCGTAAAGATTTCCATCCCGGCCCTGGGCCAGGATTCCCGAGTACTGAGGAGAAGCTAAGGTGGGTGTATCGAAGTCGTGAATGTCGGTGTAGGTTTGGGCGTGAGCGCCAGAGATTCCGAGCGTGGCCAGAGC
>PMCH01000255.1:0-1569 GCA_003154055.1 Acidobacteriaceae bacterium | reverse complement strand
TAGAAGAGGCGAAAAATTCACGCGAGTTTGGTTCATCCAGCAGAGTAGGCTCTTGCTGTAGCAAGCGTAAGTCTATTTGTTTCATTATCTTGACACAGTAAATAAAGCGGTCTATGCTTACCGCACGAAACGCGCTCCCCCGGCGCGAGGGGGCGCTCGGGTGATGCAGCGGGACTCTTCGAGTCAGGTTACGGAACTGTTAGGCCGCTGGCGAGGTGGAGACCGCGAGGCCCTCGACGCATTGATGCCCCTGGTTTACAACGAACTGCGCCGCATCGCTCATCACTACCTTCAGAACGAACGTCCCGGACATACCCTGCAGAGCACAGCCCTGGTTCACGAAGCCTACGTTCGCTTGACCGGCCAGGATTTCCCGCAGTGGCAAAACCGCGCTCATTTCTTTGCCGTGGCGGCGCAACTGATGCGGCAAATCCTGGTGGACTACGCGCGCAGCCATCGCGCCGCCAAGCGCGGCGGCACCGTTTGCCGGCTGACACTGGACGAAGCCGGGGACGTACCGCAGCCGTTGGATGTGGATGTGGTGGCCCTGGACGAAGCACTCACAACCCTCGCCAAGATGGATGAACAACAGAGCCGCGTCGTGGAACTGAAATTCTTTGCCGGTCTTTCCATCGAAGACACTTCGGAGGTCCTGGGGGTTTCTTCTTCCACGGTCAAACGTGACTGGATCACTGCACGGGCCTGGTTATACCGTGAGCTGGATCGGAGCGCGCCCGCGTGACGGCGGCTGCGCGCAACTCCACTAGTTCTTCATGGTCCGGATGACGCCCAGTGCGAGCAGATGATCGTCGCTGGTGACCATGGTCAGATCCATGAATTCAGCCGTCGCGGCCAGGAACCGGCCGGCGGGATCACGGTGGGGTAGAGGCATCTGCTGCGCACGCAGTACGATTTCGTGTGTGAAAGGCGCTTCTCTCAGGGGCGCCGTGGCTTCGGCCAACCATTCAGCCAGGTCCGCGGGAAGGCGAATCCTGCCGCGGGCGTTCAGCAGCAGCGCCTCCCAGGTCGAGACCGGAGAGAGCCACAGCTCGTTTGCCGGATTCTTGATCTCTTCGCGGACCCGGCGGCTGAGACGAGACGGCTCATGCAGGGCCCACAGCCAGATGTGCGTGTCGAGAAGCAGCTTCAATCGCGCAAAGCCTCGATGTCTTTCTCGTCGATGATGGGAGACACGATGTCTCCCATGATTTCCATGGTGTCCTTCATCGACCCGATCCATTGCTTTTGCCCGGTGTCGGGCGAGGGCGGTACGATTTCGGCCACCGGTTTACCGAAGCGCGTGACGCGAAGCGGCTTCTGGGTCCGGCGCACCCGTTCGAGCATGGCCAGGCACTTGGCTTTGAACTCGGAGATGGCAACTTCTTCCATAAATCAATCCTGAACCATAAGAGTAGACCATGGTCTAAAAAAGTGGTCTTATCGGATTCTGAGAATATGGCCTCGCGAGCCGCGGCCAATTTCCACGCCCATCGTCGTTTCATTTAGTCTGAGCTGTTACCTGATTGGAGAATTTGTGAAGGTCGTTCACATCGTCGGGGCGCGTCCGAA
>PMCH01000183.1:2383-3696 GCA_003154055.1 Acidobacteriaceae bacterium | reverse complement strand
GACGTGCTGGTGCACGAGGTATTTAACCCGAAACGCAAGAAGATCGTGGAGAGCAGGCAGAAACAGGCTTATTTCAAGGCGTTTCACACGTCACCGGAAGAGTTGGGGGAAATAGCCGTGCGGGCGCGTCCCAAGCTGCTCGTGCTGTATCACCTGGTGATGGGCGAAACTACGGAAGAGGACCTGGTGGAGCAGATGAAAAAAGCGTATTCAGGAAAGTTCGTTGCGGCGAAGGATCTGGGAGTCTATTGAAGGCAGAAGCAAAGCAAAGGCACTCGGCTGTTACTCCTCTTCCAGCAGCTTCCCCAGCGTGGGCTTGTACTTCTCCGGCTTGGTCGGCTTGGCCGGTACCAGGCGGGACGCTTTGGGGCTCCCCACTCTCTCGCGAGCCATCTCCCGGACAACCGTGGCGGCGCTGAAGATCTTCTTCTTTTTCTTGCGGGGCATGTCTGGCTCTTGATCTCGCATCTTCGCATCGGGCCGGCAAAAGTGCAATAATCACCTCATCATGGATGAGCGCGAGTTTTTCGACGAGCGGCAGGACAAGAAGATATCGAACCTGAATTGTCCGCATTGCCATCAGGCCGGGGAATATGAGATCCAGTGGCTGGTGCGCACCAAGAAGAAGAACCTGCCTCCGCGTGCCGATGACCGCGACCGGGCCAAGTTTGCCAAGGCCCAGTCCTACATGCTGCGCCGTGACGACATGATGGTCTGCAAAAACATACGCTGCCGGAAGCGGTTCGAGATCACCAGCGTGCAGAGCGTGGCTTTCTTGGATTAGTTGCTGCCTACTCTCGGCGGTGCGAAAAACGTTCTCACCACGGAGAAGAGGGGACCGAGAGGAAGTTTGCACCCTCGGTACTGTGTCGAACTGGAGCTTAGGGCTGCGCACGCCAAGATCAGAATCAAAATCAAGAACAAAATCAAGACCAAAACCAACGGTGGCGGACAGGAGTGTCCGCCCCACACTGGTTTATACTTTCCAGTTTGCCCTGTGACCGCTGAGCGCGCAGGGCTGGGAGTCCTCTCGTGAAGATTCTGGTGTGCATGAAGCAGGTTCCGCAGAAAGACGCTCCGCTGAAGCTGAATGAGGCGGGAACGTGGATCCGCGAGGATGTTTCCTACGAGGTGAACGAGCCCGACGCTTTTGCGCTGGAAGAAGCGCTGCGCCAGAAAGAGAAACATACCGGCGAGGTGGTGGTGGTCACGGCCGGCCCGGCGCGGGCGTCGCAAGTGTTGCGGGAAGCGCTGGCCAAGGGAGCGGACCGGGCGATTCATCTTGAGGGCGATGGCTTTGTCGGACTCGACGC
>PMCH01000183.1:0-2337 GCA_003154055.1 Acidobacteriaceae bacterium | reverse complement strand
CTGCCGGCGGTGCTCACGATTCAGTCGGGCATTAACAAGCTGCGCTATGCAACGCTGATTGGAATCAAGCAGGCGAAGAACAAGCCGCTGCGCAAGGTGGCGATGGCAGAGGTGCAATCGGCGGTGGGCAACAATCTGCAAAAAATCGAGAAGCTGTATGTTCCGCAGAAGGCGAAGAATACGGAGTTTCTGGAGGGATCGCCGGCGGAAGTGGCAAAGAAGCTGGTGGACAAGCTGCGGGCGGTCATTGGGGGTCAGTAAGGCGTTTGTCACTGCACAGAGTTGGGGCAACGGAGCAGAATTGGTATCGGCAAGGGGCTTCAGGAGGCCGGTATGGCGGATACAGAAGAGAAACAGGAAAAAGGTGGCAGCCTGATGTTTGTGGGGCTGGCCTTGTGGGTGGCCGGGCTGCTGGTTCTGTTTTACATGCCGGCGGGCATCCGAACGGGACACCAGCGGATGTTCGAGGGGATCGTCATCGTCCTCGGAGCGCTGGGAGCGGTACTGATGGGGCGCGGGTGGAAGATGCGGCAGGGCGGGTAGAGCCGTGGCGGACGACGCCTGCGGGGTGGAGCAGGGATCCCTCGACTTGCCTTCGCGTTCGCTCAGGCTTCGCTCGGGATGACAAAGGGCGTGACAGCGGCGGGAAGAAGCGCCTCTACTGAGAACCGGGAACTGAGAACTTCATATGGCTGACAGCATTCTTGTAGTGGTAGAACAGCGCGAAGGAAAGCTGAATCGCGTTTCGTGGGAGACCGTCGCGGCCGGGCAGGCGATTGCGGCCGACACGGGATGGGTACTTGAAGGGGCGGTCGTCGGCTCGGGAGTGAGCACGATCGCCGCCGAGGTTGCTGCGAAAAAGCTGGCTAAGGTGTATGACGTGGAGTCGGCAATGCTCGAGCCTTACACTCCGGACGCCTTCGGGCTGGCGCTGAAGGAATTTCTGGGGAAGCATCCCGCGAAGCTCGTGCTGATGCCCCATACCTACCAGGTGCGCGATTTCGTCCCGAAGCTGGCTACCGCGCTCGGAACGACGGCCATCAGCGACGTGATCGGATACAAGCACGAAGCTGGCAAGCTGCTGTTCACGCGGCAGATGTTTCAGGGAAAATTCGTGGCCGATGTGAGCTTTGCGGGCTCGGGGCCGTGCTTCGTGACTTTCCAGAACGGGTCGTTCCGCGCGGACAAGGCGGAGGCGGGTGCGTCGGCGGCACCGCTCGAGACGGTGAACGTCGAGGTTCCCGAGGGTGCGGTGCGCAATAGACCGCAGGAAGTCTTCAAAGAAGCCAAGCAGGCAGTGGACCTGACGCAGGCGGACATTATTGTTTCCGTGGGTCGCGGGATTAAAGAACAGAAGAATATCGAACTGGCCAAGCAACTGGCCGACGCGCTGGGCGGGGAACTGGCGGCGTCGCGCCCGATTTGCGACAACGGGTGGTTGCCCATGGACCGGCAGATTGGATCGTCGGGACAGACGGTGGCGCCCAAGCTGTACCTGGCGCTGGGGATTTCGGGCGCGATCCAGCATATTGTCGGAATGAAGGGAGCGAAGAGCATCGTGGCCATTAATAAGGATTCCGAGGCGCCGATTTTTGAGATTGCCGACTATGCCGTGGTCGGGAATCTGTTCGACATCGTGCCACCGCTCATTGAGGAAGTGAAGAAGGCCAAAGGGTAGGGCAGTTTCTGGTTTCGTGGTTTCTGGTTTCGTAGTGCTCGCTGCTATCATCGCGAAAAAGAGACGGCCTGATTTCCGTTTCCAACAATTTCAGGAGTCATTCATATGGAAGTAACGGGTTTGCCGGTGGGCGCGCGGCGGAATGAGGATATTGCGCTCGATCTGATGAAGTTCGTCGCCATGACCACCGGCTATGGCAAGACCAGCGGGACCGGTGTCGGGTTCCAGGGCGGAGGGGCGGCGGCGAAGCCGGAAGACTACGCCGACCACTTGTTGGAGTTGTACGGGAAGTGTTTGAAGGCGGTCGGCGGGAAATAGGGCGGGGTGCCGTCCCTACGGGACTCCCTCCGATGTTTACGACTACCCGGCACTCACATGCCGGGCTTTCTTGTGGTTGCCGCTTCGCGGCTGGGGCGGCTATTAAGGCTCCCACCTGATTTCCAGCACCGGCCAGACGCTTCGATCCGCGTCTCTAGAGCGGAGAACGCGGACATCCGGCGAATAGGCACATCCCAGAGGATGGCGGGCGGGATGCAAACGAGGAAGGGGTTCTGCTACCGGCAACCTCGACTAAAGTGTTGGTGCTGAACGTGTTCATTGACAATACGGAGCGCGCTACGCTATTCTAGAAACCTTTGGAAGTCCTGCGGTTGCCCGCC
>PMCH01000104.1:275-27870 GCA_003154055.1 Acidobacteriaceae bacterium | reverse complement strand
GCCACTGCCAGCGTCCGCAGCATATCGCCGCGATCCGGTTCTGGCCAGTGCGCCATCGGCGTTCCCGGCTTGGCCCGAAAATTCTGGACAATCACTTCCTGGATGTGACCATACTTTTCGTGAAGACCGCGGATCGCCAGCAGGGAATCGACGCGCTCCTCCACTGTCTCGCCAATCCCGATCAGGATTCCCGTGGTGAACGGAATCCCCCGCCGCCCGGCATCTTCAATGACGCGCAGCCGCTTCGACGGCACTTTGTCGGGAGCGTTGTCATGCGCGGCGCCCTTTTCGAGCAGTCGCGCGCTGGTCGTTTCGAGCATCAGCCCCATGCTGGGAGCGACCCTCCCCAGCCTCTCGATCCACTCCGCGCTCATCAATCCCGGATTCGGATGCGGAAGCAGGCTCGACTCCTTCAGCACCATGGCGCACGTGGCTTCCAGATAGTGCAGCGTCGATTTGTAGCCGAGCCGCCGCAGCGTTTCGCGCATTTCGGGAAACAGCAACTCCGGCTTGTCGCCCAGGCTGAAGAGCGCTTCCGTGCACCCCATGCGCTCTCCCGCGCGCACCACTTCCATGATCTCGTCGGGGGTCATGGTATGCGCGCCGGGTTCGCCGGGATCGCGCCGGAAGGTGCAGTAGCCGCAGTAGTCCCGGCAAAGATTCGTCAGAGGAAGGAAGACCTTGCGCGAATAGGTTACGACTCCGGGCTTAAGCCGCGTTCGCAGGCGCTGCGCCGATTCAAGCAGTTCCGGCAGCACCTGATCCCCGCTCCGCAACAGCAGGCATGCGGTCTCGCGCGAGACGCCGCCCGCCACATTCAAATCCGCGACCTGCTCGCGCAACGCGTCTAGGGAGAACGTGGCCATGGTTCCGGTGACCGGCATATCACTTAACAACTAGGATCCGAGAGAGATTCTAGTTCTTCAATCTGACTTCCAACTTCCGCAATCGACGCTTTCCCCGCGCTCCTCTGTGCCCCCGGTGGTTAGGGTTCACTTTCCGCCCATCACCAATTTCGCGATCGTCGCCAGCTGCATGTTCGAAGTTCCTTCGTAGATCTTCCCAATCTTCGAATCGCGCCAGTACTTCTCCACCGGATAGTCCTTCGTGAATCCATACCCGCCGTAGATTTCGATCGCCAGCGAAGTGACCCGCTCCGCCACCTGCGACGCAAACAGCTTGGTCATCGCGGCTTCCTTCACAAAGTCCATGCCCGCATCTTTCATGCGCGCCGCGTTGTAGACCATCAGCCGCACCGCCTCGATCTCGGTGGCCATCTGCGCAATCTGAAACTGGATTCCCTGAAACTCCGCAATCGCCTTCCCGAACTGTTTCCGTTCCTGCGCGTATTTCGCGGCGCATTCCCAGGCCCCGCGCGCCACGCCCAGCATCTGCGCGCCAATCCCAATGCGCCCTTCATTCAGCGTCTCAATCGCGATCTTGTATCCCTTGCCGACTTCGCCCAGGACGTTCTCCTTGGGTACGCGGCAGTCCTCCAGAATCAGTTCGCATGTCGACGACGCGCGAATCCCCAGCTTGTCTTCTTTCTTGCCCACGGCAAATCCCGGAAAATTCCGTTCGACCAGGAACGCCGTGATCCCCTTGTAGCCCTTCGACGCATCCACGGTCGCAAACAGGATGAACAGGCCCGCCTCTTTGCCATTCGTGATCCAGAGCTTCCGCCCGTTGAGAATGAAGTTATCTCCGCGCAGTTCCGCCTTGGTCTGCAGTCCAAACGCATCCGATCCCGATCCCGCCTCGCTCAGTGCATAGGCGCCTACCGTGTCCGACGCCAGTTTCGGCAAATACCGTTTCTTCTGGTCGTCATTCGCCCACTTCAGCAGAGCATTTGCCACCAGCGTGTTCTGCACGTCCACAATCACGCCCGCGGACGCGTCCACCCGTGAAAATTCTTCCACCGCCAGGATCGCCTCGAAGAACCTGCCCCCGCCGCCGCCGTATTGCTCCGGAATCTCAATCCCCATCAGCCCCAGCTGGAAAAACTGCTCGAGCAGTGCGTGATCGAACACCGCCTTCTCGTCCATCTCCTTCACCCGCGGACGAATCTTGTCCTCGGCAAACTGCCGGATGTTGTCACGGAACAGAATTTCATCCTCGGTGAGCGTGGTCAGGGGAGTGGGATTGGGAAGCGGCAAAGTTTCCGGCATAAAACACCTTCAATGCAGAGACGCGGCTCGCCGCGGCTCCAGAGAGTGGCAAACTGGAAAGTCTATCAGCAGGGAAGCCTCCCGCCGGATCACGGGCCACCCGGACGCGACCCCCGAGTTTGCGATGTCAGCGGAATGGCTCGATAATGACCTGATCGGCAGGCACTTAACCAATGAAGAAACGTCCGCTGAAGAAACGTCCGCGAAAGGCCGGCGGCCGCACCGGTAAGCCGGACCACGTTTCGGGCCAACGGGGGGCAACCGGAGAAGACCGGCGCCGGCCTCGTTTCTCCCGGGAGCTTTCTGTGCTTTACGAAGACGATGCCATGGTCGTTCTCGACAAGCCGGCCGGACTCCTGGCCGTGCCCATTAAGGGTTCTGACACTCCGTCCGCTTTGTCTCTGCTGGTCGCGAGACTCGAGCGCAAGAAACAACGCGCCATGGTCGTGCATCGTATCGATCGTTTTTCCTCTGGGGCCCTGGTGTTTGCGAAAACCGGCTCGGATCGACATGCGCTGGTGCGGCAGTTTCTCGCCCATACTCCCGTAAGGCGCTATCTCGCGGTAGTGCGCGGCCGCCTCGACGCTCAGACAGGGACACTGGTGCACTATTTTCGACGGGAAGGAATGTTTCAACAGATGCGCACCGCGAGAGACCCCAAAGCCGCCCGCGCCGAGCTTCGATATACCGTCGAACGCCTTTTTGCGGATGCTTCCCTCGTCCGGGTTGAGCTGGTGACGGGATTGCAGAACCAGATCCGAGCGCAATTTGCGGCGATGGGCCACCCGGTGATCGGCGACAGAAAATACCACCCCGCGGAATCGTCGGAGCCCCTCATTGCTCGCGTTGCTCTTCATGCCGCGTATCTTCAGTTTGTCCATCCGCGCTCGGGAGAGAGCGTCTCGATTAGTTGCAAACTGCCCCCCGACTTTCAGCATTTGGTGTGGGAATTGGGGCGACCAAGACGAGGAGTGGCACCCGGGTGACGGGCTGCTCCGGAAACTGACAGATACGCAATTTGGGTTCGCTTCGGAGTTGCCTCCCTGGTCAAGCGGAACCTGGGGCAGCCCGCAATCAGGAAAATTCGCAGCGGCGTTCCTCACTTTCGGTTAATCAGCGCCGCCACGTACCCCGCCCCAAACCCATTGTCAATATTCACCACGCTCACGTTCGACGCGCACGAGTTCATCATCCCCAGCAACGCCGCCAGCCCGCCAAACGCCGCTCCATATCCGACGCTGGTTGGCACGGCAATCACCGGAACCCCCACTAGTCCGCCGACCACGCTCGGCAACGCCCCTTCCATCCCGGCGCACACAATAATGACCCGGGCCTTGCCCAGCGCCCCGCGATGCGCCAGCAGCCGGTGAATCCCCGCCACTCCCACGTCATAAATGTGTTGGACCGTGTTCCCCATCATCTCCGCCGTGACCACCGCCTCCTCGGCTACCGGGATATCGCTTGTGCCCGCTGATACCACCACGATCACGCCTTTGCCATGGCGCTTGCGGTCGCGCTTCAGCACAATCGCCCGCGCCATCGGACGGTACTCCGCAGCCTTCACCTTGGCCGCTACCGCCGCGTATTGCTCCTCGTTGGCCCGGGTCGCCAGCACGTTCCCGCCATGCTGCGCCAGCCGGCTGAAAATCTCCGCCATCTGCCGGGGAGTCTTCCCCTGGCCGAAGATCACCTCCGGCATTCCCTGCCGCAGCGCCCGGTGATGGTCCACCTTGGCGAATCCCAGATCCTCAAATGGAAAGTGACGCAGCCGGTCGACCGCCTCATCCGCCGAGAGCTTGCCCTTACGAACCTGCTGAAACAGCTTGCGCAACGCTTCTGAATTCACAGGGAGATTGTAGAAGAAATGCAGAAGGCAGAAGTCAGAATGCAGAAGTAAACCAGCTTCGAGCCGCGGGCTACGAGCTTCGAGCGAACCGGTTGCTTCTGGGATCGTAGCTCGGAGCTGGCGGCCCGGAGCCAGTTTACCCAGTCTGACCTCTGACCTCTGCAATCATGGCTCACTTCTGCATTCTGACTTCTGACTTCTGCAATTTGGAGAAATCAAGTCCTTTCAGTAACTTGCCTCACATTACTCCAGTGGTTCTACGCCCTTCGGATAGATTGCCGCCCCCCCCTCCGCACCCTATAATCGCCATACTCTGGTTCTGTTCTCCGTCAGGTTCCTGGCAGGTAGGCCGATAGGTGGAAGTGTGCCTTTGGCTGATGCTGAAACTCGTATGCGAAAGCGCCTGCAAATCGTCCTGATGGCCGCTCTGGTCGCGACCTCCTTCTCCACGTCCCCGGCGTGGGCCGAAAACGGCTCTCGCCCGGTCAACATTACCGCCACCACCGACGAGTCCGGGCGCAAGGTTTACACCAACGACGAGGCTCCCGCGAGCGCGTCCAGTCCGGCGCTTCCCGCTGCTGGCCGCTCCGGTCTTGTCTATTGGAGCTCCACCGAGCATCGCTTCAAGCCCGTTCCGACCAGTGGTGCCGCTATCCGTGCCGCCCGCTCGGCTGCCTCTGAAGTCAATACTTATCTCGATGGCTCGGTCCTCCATCTCAGCCGCGGCCGCGTGTTCACCGAGCAGGAGATTGACGCCGCCATCGTGCAGTCGGCCGCCCGTCATAATGTGGATCCCAACCTGGTCCGTTCCGTGGTCAAGGTGGAATCCAACTTCAACCCCAATGCCGTTTCCCGCAAAGGGGCCATGGGGCTGATGCAGTTGATGCCCTCGACTGCCCGTTCGCTCAACGTTTCCAATCCTTTCGACCCGAACCAGAACGTCGATGCCGGGGTTCGGCATCTAAAGAGACTGCTGGAGAGCTACGGTGGGGACATCCGCCTCAGCCTGGCTGCCTACAACGCAGGCTCGCGGGCCGTAGCGCGCAGCTCCGGCGTTCCCCGCTTTGCGGAGACACGGAACTACGTCCGCAGGATTACGAACTTGTACTACGGTGGCGGGGAGCCCGGCTCCTACGTCATCGGCAATCCGGTGCGTGACCCGGTTCGAGTGCAGCGCGACGCGCGCGGCGTGCTTTTCATCAGCAACACGGAATAGCGTCGCTTCCCGCATGTGGTAGTGCTGGAGTGCGATGATGGAACGAAGTTGAAGACCCAGGTTTCCACGACCCTAGTTCGAGGCCCTCGCGCCCTGCGCCTCAGCGCAGCCCTGCTCATGGTGCTGCTGCCGTTGCTCTCTGCCTCGGCTCGCGTCCACCACAATGATGCCTGGGCCCGCCAGCAGTTCTCCAAAGCCGAGCGCAGCCGCGAAGCGCTCAATGGACGCCCTGCCGCCGAGCGCACCCGCCGCGAATACCAGCGGGTCGTCAACGCCTATCGCCTTGTCTACTTCGGTTGTCCAACTTCTTCCAAGGCGGACCCCAGCGTAGTCGCCACCGCCGAACTCATGGTCGAAATGGGCCGCCAGTTCGACGACAACAAGACCCTGCGTGGCGCCATCGAGCAGTATCGTTTCCTGCGCAAGGAATATCCCGGCAGCAAGTACCGCTTTGACGCGCTCTTCACCATCGGCGAAATCTATAAAGACGACCTCGACGACCCGGAAGAGGCCCGCGCCACTTTCGAGACCTTCCTCCATAAGTATCCGCGCAACCGCCTCGCCGATGATGCCCGCTCTGCCATGAAAGAACTGGACGCGGACGCGGAGGAAATGGAAAAGGCCTCGCGCAAGGCGGCCCGTAAACCGCGCACCACCGGCGACGACGAAACCGTCGATTCCTCCGACGCCCGCCGCAGCAAGCTGCCCCGCGTCACCGGGCTGCGCCACTGGTCCACGCCCGATTACACGCGGGTGGCCATCGATATCGAGCAGGAAGTCAAGTACGAATCGCAGCGCATTTCCCATCCCGACCGCATCTTCTTCGACCTGCGCGATACCAAGCTCGCTTCCACCCTGGTGGGCAAGACCTTCGACGTGGATGACGGCTTCCTTAAGAAGATTCGTGTTGCCGAATTCCAGCCAGGCCGCACCCGTGTGGTCCTCGAAGTGGATGACCTTGCCCGGTACGACGTTTTCCAGCTCCCCAACCCGTACCGCCTGATCATCGACATACACGGCAAGCAGAGCCGGGCCACGCTCATGGCGAAAGCCCATCCGCCGGACGCACCGGCTGGTTCCGATACCGAAGCCTCGGTGGATGATGACCCTGGCGCGCAGGCATCGGACGCTAGTGAAGATCTAAAACCGGCCGAACTGACGCCGCCAAAAAAGCCGGCGCACAATCCGGTTCAGTTTGCCAAGCCGAAAACCGCGGACCAGGAATCAGGCCGCGACGACACAGACGCGTCGGCTGCAGCCGCCGAACCGTCGAAGCCAGCTGCGGGTAGCGTTGTAAAGACCACCGTTGCTGTCGGCGGATCGAACCGCAAGATCCCGAAAACCATCGTTGAAGCCGACGAACATGCTCCCGCTCCCACCGCGGTTGCAACCCTGGAGCCCGACAAGCTCCGGCCCGAGGTGACGCCCGCGCAGCGCTCCGCCATCTCGCCGGGAATGGAAACGAAGTCGCAGAAATCCGCGCGCAAGAAAAAATCGCGCCCGGCCGCCGCGCCCGATACTGCGGATCTCGAGATTCGCGAAGCTCGACCCAACGCCGCCGGCGACCGCTCGCTGATCCGCGCTCTCGGCCTCAAAATCGGCAAGATCGTGATTGACGCCGGACACGGTGGCCACGATACCGGCACCATCGGTCCCAACGGCCTGCTGGAAAAGGATCTGGTGCTTGACGTCGCCAAGCGGCTCGGACACGCGCTTGAGACCCGGCTGGGCGCCGAAGTCATCTACACGCGCCAGGACGACACTTTCATTCCCCTCGAAACCCGCACGGCCATTGCGAACCGCGAGCGTGCCGATCTCTTCATCTCGATCCACGCCAACTCCAGCCGCGACTCCGACGCCCGCGGCGTCGAAACCTACTACCTGAATTTCACGTCGTCTCCGGAAGCGCTGGAAGTCGCCGCCCGCGAAAACGCGGTTTCAGAAAAGTCCATCCATGAACTGCAGGACCTGGTGAAGAAAATCGCGCTGAAGGAAAAGATCGAAGAGTCGCACGAGTTCGCCAGCAACGTGCAGGACTCTCTCTACAGCGGGCTCTCCCTGCGCGGTTCCGGCGTCCGCAACCGCGGCGTGAAGAAAGCTCCTTTCGTCGTGCTGATCGGCGCCAACATGCCCTCCATCCTGGCTGAGATCTCCTTCGTTTCGAACCCGGCTGACGAACGCAAACTGCAAACCGCCGACCATCGGCAACGCATCGCCGAATCTCTCTACCGCGGCGTCTCCAAATACGTAAGCGGCCTGAGCGGCGTGAAGGTTGCCAGTAAGA
Organism: Acidobacteriaceae bacterium; assembly: GCA_003154055.1. Lineage (GTDB taxonomy): Bacteria > Acidobacteriota > Terriglobia > Terriglobales > Acidobacteriaceae > Acidiflorens. The sequence goes on along the minus strand of PMCH01000104.1, from coordinate 20,356 downwards.
TCGACAAGTCCGCGGGGCAATAATGCTAATTGCCGGTTGGTGACGTTGGTAATGTTTTGATTGTGTTTCCCATGGCACCGAAGAACGGCTCTTTGCTATCGTGGCGAAGGCTTTCCCTGAAAGGTGGGCGTTCCGCGCCCAATGCAAGGCGCCATGATCAAGTCAATTTTCTGCTGCCTGTTGGTTACAGCATGCGCGTTCGCGCAAAACCCTCAGTCGGCTTCCTATAAAGGAACCACCAGCCTGATTGCGCTGGAGCGCATGTGGAATGAAGCCCAGGTCAGCCGCGACGCCACCGCTATCGCCGGCATGATCGGCGACAAGTTCATCAACACCGAGTACGACGGAGAAGTCAGCAACCGCGGCAGGTTTCTCGCCGATTTCGCCGATCCCAAGTTCAAGCCCAGCCTGATGAACATCCAGAACATCGAAGTCGCCATGTACCCGAGTACCGCTATCGTGACCGGCAACTACCACACCAAGGGTCTCTACGGCGGCAAACCCTACGAGCACTTCGGACGCTTCACCGACACCTGGGTCTTTCAGGATGGCAAGTGGCTCTGCGTCGCCAGCCATAGCAGCCTGATGAAGAAGTAACTTCGCAGCCTTCCACCATCCACAAACCCGCCGTCTACTTTTTCGGCACTGCCGCCTTGATCTGTTCCACGAGAGTTTCGATCTGATCTGCGGCCAGCTTCCCACCGTACTTCGGCATGTGCCCTTTGCCGTTGGTGATGATCCCGAGCAGGTCGTCGGCCGACGCGTTGCCAACTTTCTCGGAAACCAGCGCCGGCCCGCCAAACGGATGCCGTCCCTCGGCAGTCTTGCCGTGGCACTTGGCGCAATTCTTCTGATAAACCGGATTGTTGGTCAGAGTGGCTGAATACTTCGTGCCATCCAACGGTGCGCCCTGAGCCACGGCAAATCCAGCAAACGCCGCGAGCACAGAAAAAGCAACGATTGAGAGTCGAGCAAATTTCACAGTGGACCTCGGTAGAAATCTTGGAAGCTGCACCCATCAAGCTCACTACGACGAGAACTTCTATCTCATCATCAGCGCTCAAAACGCGGAAGTCAAAAAAGGGCCTCGTCATCCTGCGCGAAGCGAGGGCCCGCGCGCGAATTTTCCTGCGACCCACATCGTCCTTCCGGCCACCTCTGCGCGCGAACATCCGCTTCGCCTCCCGTGTACCTCCGCGTCCCTCCAATCCTTCCCTCAACCAGTAAGATAGTTCCCACGGAGGCCCTCCCCATGCGTCACCCCTTTCTCCACGGACTCGCCGCCACGATCTGCGCGCTCATCTTCACCGCCAGCCTCTCCGGCAACGGACCGCAACCCCTGTCCCCTCGCGAAGACCAGTCCGCCGTAGAAGCCGCGTCCAGCGCCAGTTCGGCCGCGGTGGCCCCTGCGGCCCAGCCCGCCGCCACGACTGTCCACGTCGCCGTCGACGTTCTGAGCACCCGCCACGCCATCAGTCCCTACGTGTACGGCGGCGCTTATCCTAAAGATGCTCCCACCATCACTGACAGCGGCATCACCGTCGTTCGCTGGGGAGGCAACGCCACTTCCCGCTATAACTGGAAAGCCGGCACCTACAACGCCGCCAACGACTGGTATTACGCCGACTTCGGATACACCGAGATCGGCGACGCCGACTCCGCTAAGTTCATCCAGGACGTCAAATCCGCCGCCAGCAATCCGCTCATGACCATGGTGATGCTCGACTGGGTCGCCAAGAACGTCACCGACGGCAGCGCCTACAGTTTCGGGATCGCCAAATACGGTGCGCAATGCGGCATCAACCCCTACAACTCCGATGATGGCAACGGCCTGAAGCCCGATTGCAGCACGCCCATCACCGGCAACGACCCTAACGACGCCAACTTCCCGCTGCGCGATTCTCCCCAGAACGGAGACCCGGCCAACACTCTCTACCGCAGCCAGTGGGCCGCCGCGCTCGCCACCGCTTTCGGCAGTGCTCCCCACTTCTACGACATGGATAACGAAATCGACATCTGGAGCGGCACCCATCGCGACGTCCATCCGCAGCCCGCCGCCTACAACGAGATGCGCGACAAGTTCATCGCCGAAGCCCGCGCGCTGAAGTCCTGGGATCCCGCCGCCATCCGCCTCGGTCCGGTCAGTTGCTGCTGGTGGTTCTACTGGAATGGCGCCAACAATAACGACAAGGCCGCTCACGCCGGCAACGATCTTCTCCCGTGGTGGCTCAACGAAGTTTACTGGCAGGATAAAATCGCCGGCACGCGCTCGGTTGACGTCTTTGACATCCATGCTTATCCCGACACGCCCGACACCTCCGGATGGACTCCGGCCAAGAAGCGTGCCCTGGCCACCCGCATCTACCGCGATTACTGGGATCCCAAGTACGTCAGCGAATCCGGCGGCATCAATCAACCCTGGGCCACGCAGATCCAGCCCAAAAAGACGATCCCGTTCCGCATTCTGCGTATGCGTGCAATTGCCAATTCCACTTACCCCGGCACGCCGCTAGCCTTCACCGAGTGGAGCGCCGCCATCGCCGGCGAGTCCGACTTCTCCACCGCCCTCGGCGACGCTGACGCCTACGGCATCCTGGGCCGCGAACGCCTCTATCTGGCCTCGCGCTGGGTTGCGCCCGACCCCGCCAACCCGAACTACCAGGCCATCAAGCTCTACCGCAATTACGACGGACAGCATCACGCCTTCGCCCCAACCTCGGTCTCCGCGACGCACGACGCCAATGCCAACTTGTTTAGCAGTTACGCCGCGGTGGATTCCACCGGCAAGACACTTACCCTGATAGTGATCAACAAGAAGCCCGGCGCAGCTGTCAACGCGCAGATCGCCATCAACGGATTCACCCCTCAGCAGGTCACCAGCTACACCCTCGCCAAGAAGAATCCCAAGACGATTGTCGCGTCATCGATCCAGGCCTGGTCTTCGACTCAGACGCTTCCCGCTTACTCGGCGACTCTTCTGGTCATCAGCGGCACCACGCCGCAGATTCCTGCCGCGGAATGGGACCTCAATCCCGATACCACGCAAGTTCCCGCCGGCGGCACAGCTACGCTCTCCCCGAAAATCGTAGCCGGTTCCGGCACCGTCACCCTGGGCACTCCGCAGTTTGACGCCGGCATCACGCTGGCCGTCACGCAGGGCACCGTCACGACGAATCAAAGCGGCGCGATCACCGTAACCGCCGGCTCCAAGTCCGGCTTCTATCACTTCACTGTCCCCTCAACCGACAGCGCGGGCACAGCCCAGCAGCAATCCGGATGGATCCTCGTCGGCAATCCCGCCGCCACCTTCGCCAAGCAGGGAGACGGCCAGTCCGGCACGCGCGGCACCAAGCTGAATCTCTCCGTAACCCTCCAGCCAGGACAATCCGGCGGCACCGCTCCCGGCGCCACGGTCTTCTTTACAACCGATGCCGGAACGCTATCCAGTCGCCTGGCCACGACCGACGCAAACGGCAACGCTCCCGTCACGCTGACCTTGCCCAACGGCGCCGCCACCGTCCACATCACCGCCGAAGGCCCGTACGGACTCGGGCATCCGGTCGCGACATTCACCGAGACATCGCAGTAAGTTGCGTGTCAGGGGACGGGTTTCAGGACGCAACTCGCCGTCCGCCTTTTTGCTGTCATCCTGAGCGGAGCGTAAATTTTGCGAAGCGGAATTTACGCGGAGTCGAAGGACCCCTACTCTCTCAACCGCGTTGTCAACCTGGCGAAAGCGATGGCCCCGCTGTATTCCTCGGACTAGCGGCCAGGCTGCCGCCGTCCGCGAGACAAAGGATTGGCAGCCACCTGAGACCAGGGCCTGTCACCCCAGCTGGAAACTTTCTGGGGCTCCCAGTAGTCTAAGCATGCAGGAGTTCTGTCTCTTTCCGCATGAAGCTTTCTCGATGGATCGCAATTCTGTCGTGTCTTTTTCTGTGTGCCGCGGCTCTCGCCGCTGGGCCGGCAGCGCTGGGCGCTGGTCAGGCGAAATCCGTGCTGCCCCGGGAGTTTGCGGGGTGGCAGGCCATGGACACGGTTACCGGCAGTCCCGATCCAGCGGCGGCGGACCCGGCGAATGCTTCGGTCCTGCAGGAGTACGGCTTCCAGCGTGTCGAGAAAGCCACCTACACGCGCGACGACGGCCGCAAGCTCACACTGAAAGCGGCGGTGTTCGCGGACGCCAGCGGGGCTTACGGAGCTTTTACTTTTTACAAATCGCCCGAGATGCTGAACGAGAAAATCGGGGCGCAGGGTTCTTCGCTGAATAACCGCATCCTGTTCCATCAGGGGAATGTGATGGTGGAGGCGGTGTTCGACAAGCTCAGCGCAATGTCGGCCGCGCAACTGAGAGAGTTGGCCGCGGCGCTGCCGGAGCCGGAGGGCAATGCGCGCAATCTGCCGCCGCTGCCCACGTATCTGCCCAGGACTTCGTATCAGAAGAATACGGCCAAGTACATCATGGGCCCGGTGACGCTGGACCGCATCGGATCGCCCTTGCCCACTCCGCTGGTGGATTTCAAGTCAGGAGCGGAAGTTGTGATTGCCCGATACACGGCCGGCGCGGGCGATGCGACGCTGATGCTGATTTCCTATCCGACGCCGCAGATCGCGGCCGAGAAGCTGAAACAGATCGAGGCCACGCGTCAGCCCGCAACACCACAGCCGGGCGGGACCCCGATCGTGGATGTTGCGCCGTTCTTCGACAAGCGCACCGGGCCGATCGTAGTAATTGCCGCGGGGCCACTCTCCCTCGGAGAAGCGAAGGCGCTGCTGGGATCCATCAGCTACGACGCCGAGGTCACGTGGAACGAGAACACCTACACCACCAAGAAAGATAATCTGGCGAACCTGCTCTTCAATGTGATCGTGCTCTGCGGCATCCTGATGGGCTTCGCGCTGCTGGGTGGTCTGGCGTTTGGCGGGTTCCGCGTCCTCATGAAGCGGTTTTTTCCCGACACCGTTTTTGACCGGCCGGAGGTCGCGGAGATCATCTCCCTGCACCTGGAGGAGACCGCGGAGCAGGCCTCCGGGAGGCGGTAAGTGACTCAATCAAAGGTTTTTAAGGGGCGGGAAGGGTAGTTTTGTCTCACTTTGAGTCACCGCGGAGGGGGTCCCGGGTGTTTTGTAAAGCATTGAAACTAAAGCCATTTAATTCCTAAAATTTGCTTGACACCCCCCTTTTAAGGCTCATAAGATTTCGGCAGAAAGTTTCGATGGATTTGCTTTCCGTTGGAACTATTCTCCCTTGAAAGAAAAGGCTGCCCTGTTGCCGGGCGGCCTTTTCATTTTTGAGTTCTCAGTTCCCGATTCTGAGTTCTCAGCAAAACCGGAACTCTCCCATGCTTGCTTGCGTATCACTGAGAGAGCACAATTGTGCGCCGGGGAAAAGAGGGAACCATGTATTGCGATCAATGTGGCGGGCCGTTGCAGCAGGGACAACTGCGGTGCGTAAAGTGTGGCAAGCCCGTGCTGGGCCCCGCGGAGTATCGGCGGAACCGGGTGCAGGAACACGTCCGGCTGCTGGGCATGCTGTGGATGGCCTACTCGGCATTGATTGTGGTCGGTGGCGTGGTGCTGGTGGTGGTGGCGCAGACTCTGTTCGGTCGCGTGATCCATCTTCCCAACGGACCGGGCCCGGAAATCACGAACTGGCTGCGTCCGTTTCTTACGTTCATCGCTGGCGTGATCATGGTGAAAGGCGCCGCGGGATTCCTTGCGGGATGGGGATTGGCGCAACGGGAGCCCTGGGCGCGTATGGTCGCCCTGGTGATCGGTTTCATTTCACTGTTCAATGTTCCGCTCGGCACGGCGCTGGGAATCTATACCCTCTGGGTGTTGCTGCCCGCACAATCCGACGAGGAGTACCGGGCACTGTCGGTGGCGGCATAAAATGCACGAACCGGCTGGCCCGCGTCTCGCGGCATTCGAACGATCGCCCGCCGCACAAAAACCAACCCACTCCGCCTCGGAATGTTGCACACGGACGGCGCGCCGGTAGCCTGCCAGTTTCAGGGAAGGCCAATGCGGTGAGCGAGGTTCTGGAAACGCGGATCGGAGCGCAGGCCCGAGAGGCGGGGATCGACATTTAGAAACAGCAGCCAGCCATCCCGCTGTTTCTGGTCCCTTTCCAGCCACTCGAAAGCACGATCGTGGTCACCCAATGCCGCGTAAAAAAGGGCGGCATCGTAGGGCCACACGAAGTCCTTTCCTGAAAAATGCTCAATTTTGCCCTTTACCTCTTCCGCCTTCCTGGCATCTCCTGCCAGTGAAAAAGAGCGCCCGAGAGCCGCCAGGAAGATGCCGTGATCATCGTCCGCTAGCCCTCTTTCATATTCCGCCATCGCGTCGTTGTACATCCCCTTTTGTTCGTAGGCGTACCCCAACCAATAGTGTGTCCGGTCCAGGTGCAGATCAAGTTGCAGGGCTGCTTTTTCTTCCTCGATTGCTCTGTCGTACTGTCCTGCCATGAACAGAATCATGCCGGAAAATACCGCGTCACGAGCTGAAAACGGATCAAGTTCTCGCCCGGTTTTGATTTCAGCAACGGCATCCGCCATCCGCCGAGTCGCTACTAGTACCTGAGCATGGTCGAGATGCGCCCGCGCGTAGCTGGGGTTGAGTGCCAGGGCCTGGCTAAACTCCCTCTCCGCTCCTGTCAGGTCTTTCTCATACGCCGCTTTGAAATCCCCAAGGGCCAGGTGGGCCTCCGGAAGCGCCGGATCCAAATCCAAGGCTCTGATCGCGGCAGCACGAGATTTTGGTACGCTATCTAACCCCAAGGCGAGGTAAGAAAAGGCCAGATCAGCGTAGGCAGCAGCGCAATTAGGATCCAGGGTCAAGATGTGCTGATAACACTGGATTGCGTGATTTACGCCCTCCTCGGTAGCTGTCATTCTCAGCTTCCGGCATTCCAACGAGATTTCGTAGGTCGCGGCGGTAAACCGCTGGTGGGGGGAAGGAGAACGCACATTGGCGGAACTCATGTCGTCTGTGGTTGCCCGGATCAGGCTGGCAATCGTGGTTGCCACTTCGCTTTGGATGGAAAAAAGATCCTTTCGATCCCGTTCATAGCTGTGGGCCCACAAATGCCGATCGCTCGGCGCGTGAATGAGCTGCGCGGTAATCCGCACTTGCTGGTCGGAGAGCGATATCGAACCTTCCACGATCGCATCCACGTTCAACTCCCGCGCGATTTCCGGGAGAGGTTTTCGGGATCCTTTGTACCGCATCACAGAAGAACGTGAAACGACTCGGATCGGAGCCTGCTCAGCGAGGTCAGTTATCAGTTCGTCGGTGAACCCGTCGGCGAAGTAGTCCTTGGAGGGATCCCCGGATAGGTTGTCGAAGGGCAGCACCGCGAGGGATTCGATGGGAATCGCCGGGCCTTGCCCCGGATTCCGCTGCTGCCACAACCGGTCGCGCACACCACCTACATTCAGCCCAACCAGCAACGCAACAACCAGTACAGCTGCCCCGGGCAGGAGCACGTACTGCCGACGACGCAATCGCGTCTGCCAGGTTTCCCGGGGTACTGCGATCAGTTCCCGGGTGCGCGGTGCAGGCCCTGCCTCTGCCCCGGGCGCCGCTGCCGGGCAGCCGATGAACCGGTAGCCGCGCCGCGGCAGAGTCTCGATGTAACGCGGCTCATCGGCATTGTCCTCCAGCGCCTCGCGCAGTTTCTTGATTGCCGTGTTGATGCTGTGCTCGAAGTCAACAAAGGTATCGGCCGGCCAGAGTCTGCGGCGAAATTCTTCTCGTGTGACTAACTCCCCCGGCTGTTCCAGCAGGATGGCGAGGATCTGAAAGGGTTTTTCCTGGACATGTATCTTGTGCCCGTTGTTGTGCAGTTCCCTCGAGATCAGGTCAACGGTAAAGGGGCCGAAACGGGCGCGGTTCCGCTCTGTGGCGGGTACCTGCATGGTCAGTAACCCACCGATTCTTCTTAATAAATGGAACGTTACTCCCTGCCCATGCAAGCGTCAATCCCCTTCAAGGGCCTGTCAAATGGGACCAGACCTCATGTGGACTAAAACAGGACATTCCTGACGCCGGTACACCGACAGTTCACCACGAATTCACCCACCGTGCATTGTTCCTTCCTCCACCGGTACGGCACCATGGCGGTGCTTGCCCAAGAGCATCCTGAAGGTGCGAGCGATGGGACCTCGAACTGCATGTTCCGACTCCGTACCGCCCGGTCTGCAACCGCTCCCGAAAGCGATGCTCTTAGGACTCCCGTGCGCTCACTGCAAGGGGTATTTCGCGGCCGACCTCGAGGTTTGCCCGATCTGCGGATGCCAAGAGAGAGTTGTCATTGGCAAAGGTTTAGCGAAAGTTGTGGCGGCGTGAAGCGAATCGTCAGTCAGCGCGGGATCCGCCAGGTTCAACCTGAGCAGAACGGATGCATGGCCGTCCAGCTCGGACTGGCGGGCCCTGCGCTGGCTTCGGAGAAAGGCCAACGCTTTTGCTTTTGTTCAGCCTCTGTAATTGGGGCGGAAAACACAGACGTTAGCGCGAACTCGCTCTCGATATCGGTGGCTTTTTCCATTGCGGGACAACCAAAGTCGCAGAGTAGCCGGACTACTTCCCCGTTTTACCAACACGCCGCGAGCGCGGTAATCGGACTCGCGGCCCAAACCAGATAAATAAAGAGGAGAAATGCAATGAAACACGCATATTTCATCGTAATTGTTGCCGTTGTTTTAGGCCTGGGCCTGGCAGGGCTGACCGTACCGAGTGTCATGGCCAACGATGGCCGAGAGGCCAAGGTGATTGCGCCAGACTCCGTAGCCTATGGCAGGACGTACAGCGAATGGTCCGCCGCCTGGTGGCAATGGACATTTTCCATTCCCGTGGCAAGCCATCCCCTTTTCGACAATGGGGACTGCAGTATTGGACAGTCGGGTCCCGTCTGGTTCCTGGGAGGAAAGTTTTGCCAAACGGGCGGCATTTGCACCGGTTCGGCGACACGCTCCTGCTCGGTACCCGCCGGTAAAGCATTGTTCTTCCCGATCCTTAACGTAGAGGATTCGGCTCCGGAAGAGCCTGCGTTCGGTTGTGGCGATAGCCTGCCGCCCCTCCTGGGGGGCACGATCGCTGAAATGCGCCAGTGCGTAGAGTCTTTTCTCACTGGAATCCACAATCTGAAGGCTGACGTCGACGGGAAAAGCATCCGCAACCTGCAGAGGGATTTCCGGGTGCGGTCTGCTGAATTCGAAGTCACTTGGCCTCAAGACAACGTCCTGAGTGCCATCGGGGAGGGACCGTTCGTGGCTGGCAAGTACTCCCCCGTGGTGGATGATGGGGTTTACGTCATGCTGCCGCCGCTGTCGGTCGGCAATCACACTCTGCACTTTCAGGGGTCTTTTGCTAACGGTTTCACGGAGAACATTACCTACAACCTCAACGTGGCGAAATAAAGCACGCCCCGCAGAGAAGGGAGAAAACGCCGGTGATTTCTCTTTCGGCGGATGGCGCGCTCCTCCGGCCGGGTAAGTGATAGGCTGCCCCACGTCTCGCGGTTTTCGAGACGTGGGGCCTTTCCGCGGTTGCCCCAGACCAATTCCCGCCTGCAGCCCTGCTGGATGTACACCACTACGGGTACGGCGCTTGCGTGGCAAGGAACCCTCTGCACGGGTACCGCGTCAACTGCCAACATCATGGATCGCAAGTACAATTTCAATCTGGGGCGGGTGGTCCATACAATCTCGGGGTGGGCGCTGCGTACCGCTCGTGTCATGGATCTTCGGTAGGATAATATCCCTTGGAGAACTGGTCCGAGTACCCGCCCGATTCGAGTTTGATTGTGATCCGATACATTCCGATGGTGACGACACCCACTCATTCGCAAACTGCGCGAGTGAGTGGGGCACCCGGCAATCGCCTGTTTACAACAACTATCGGGATTCTGTTAGGAACCAAACAATCTTGGATCAGCTCGTTGGCGGCTTGAGACCCACAGGGCAAGACCGACTATTTCGCTTTTGCCCGACAATCGTACCTGTCACCTTCAGCATCAAAGGATCGCCTAAAATGACTGTACAAAGGTGGTCGATTCGAGGAATGGTGAGAGCAAAGCAAGGACTCAGATGTCTTGTGACTGTGGTGTTTTTGCTTGGGTGTGCCGCAGGCGCGACCGAAAATCCTGACAACTCCCAGCAAATCACCACGAAAGATCCGCTGGTATCCGCTCCATCAACGACCGAGCATGACGCGAACGAGGGTTCGCCACCCAACGCACACAGCCTGACAGCACTTGATCGACGTGACCGAATTTTCTATCCGGGCGACACGGAGCGGCTGAAACCCCTCGGACGCAAGCTGTTGCTCAACATTCTCCTCGATCAGAAGGAGATCTTCACCAGCCCATTTCGTATGGATCAGCAGAATGCGAAATGGTGGATACTGTCCGCCGCAACGATGGCCGGACTGATTGCCGCTGATCACCACATTGCGAACTCGTTCGAGAACAGCAATGGACAAGTCCGTTGGGGTGGGCGAGTTTCTAACATCGGCTCTTCGTATACGCTTATTCCTTTCGTCGCTGGCTCCTACGCGTATGGGGTGTGGAGAGATGATGCGAAGGCGAGGGAGATCGGTGTGCTCGGGACTGAGACACTGCTAGACGGATTGATAGTCGCTGGAATTTTGAAGGAAGTGACACGCCGCAATCGGCCCGACGAGAAGAATCCAGGTGACTTTTGGGGTGGCGGCACTTCGTTTCCATCCGGACACGCAATACAGGTTTGGTCCATTGCCTCTCTTGTCTCCCACGAGTACAAGAACAAACCGATTGTCGCGGTCGCCGCGTACGGTCTTGCGGGAATAGTCAGCGCTTCGAGAATAGCCGCGCAAAAACACTTCGCTTCTGATGTGGTGACTGGCGGACTTATGGGCTGGTTCATCGGACGCTATGTTTACCAAACACACATGAGTCACCTGGCCCACCAACACTCATCGCTGATGCCGGTGATTGTCCCTCAAGTCGAGCCATATCAGCGGCGCTACGGCGTTACGGTGTTCTTTGGACAAGCGGCTCACTAACCCAAGCCCAGGGGTCCGCAAGGCGCGTAGTTGGTGATCATGCCCTGTGGGTGTTGAAAAAGTCCGTCAACAAGACGTCTTTTCATCTGGGCGGGTGGCCCATGTAATCTCGGGGTGCCCCATTCATTCGCGTACTTTGCGAATGAGTGGGNNCGACACCCACTCATTCGCGAAGTACGCGAATGAGTGGGGCACCCGGCGGCAAGGACCAACTCCGCCCGACAGTTTCGGGTGTTTGTTGGAAGTTAATGGAGAGTATTTTGACTGTCGCCTATTTCTAAAAGATATTGGCTCTCTGTACGCTGGTCAGACAGCTCCACCAAAAGCCCCCGCCCTGACTGCCCTCAATCCCATGCGCACCTTCGCTCAACTCAACTTCACGCGCGCGCCAGCGCCCAGAGTGCAGCGTTTGCTCAACTCGGCTCCAAGTCAGCGCCCAGCGCCCAGCAACCCAGCAAATTTAACGTTCACTCACTCACTCACTCACTCACTCACTCACATGTTTACTCTCTAGTTACGGCGCTCTAAGGTCCGTTCCCTTCTCCCAATCCGTATTTGACCCCCTTTCTTTCGCGCACCTAAAATGAAAGATTCGTATCCCGACACCGATCCCAACCATGGCCCTTCGCCTTTACAACACACTCTCCGCCAAAGTTGAGGAGTTTCAGCCACTCGACCATGGCCGCGTCCGCATGTACGCCTGCGGGCCTACCGTCTACGATTACGGCCACATCGGAAACTTCCGCACGTTTGTTGCGGTTGACCTTCTCTGTCGCTTCCTGCGCCAAAGTGGATACGACGTCCGCTACGTCATGAACATCACTGACGTGGACGACAAGATCATCCGCAACTCCGCGCGCGATGGGGTGACCGTCCAGCGGTACACCGCGAAGTACGAGAAGGCGTTTCTGGAAGATTCGGCGACCCTGAATATCGAACCGCCCACCTTCGTGCGTGCCACCGAACACATCCCTGAAATGGCGGACTTTATCGCCAGGCTCCAGGAAAAAGGCATTGCCTATCGCACCGACGACGGCTCGTACTACTTCCGTATCGCGAAGTTTCCCGCCTACGGCAAATTGTCGAAGAAAGATTTCGCGGGCATGGAAGACGGCGCCCGCGTGGACGTGGACGAGTACGAAAAGGACAGCGCCCGCGACTTCGCCCTCTGGAAGGCTCCCAAGCCGGGCGAGGCCTCATGGGACACGTCGATCGGCCCCGGACGCCCCGGTTGGCACATTGAGTGCTCGGTCATGTCGATGGAAAAACTCGGTCCGAGTTTCGACCTGCACGCTGGCGGCGAGGACCTCATCTTCCCCCACCACGAAAACGAAATTGCGCAATCCGAGGCGCTCACCGGAAAGCAGTTCGCGCGTTTCTGGTTCCACGTTCGCTTTCTGCTGGTCGAAGGCGAGAAGATGTCGAAGAGCCTGGGCAACTTTTTCACCATCCGCGACCTGGTGCTCAAGGGGCACAAGCCGTCTTCGATTCGCTGGCTGCTCGCGTCGGTCCCCTATCGCAACCAGTTGAATTTCACTTTCGATGGGCTCAAGTCAGCGGCGAGTTCGGTGGAAAAGCTCCGTAACTTCCGTTTCCGTTTGACCAGCGCGCAATTTCCGGCAGGCGCCAATCCGGCAATGACGCAACTGGCCGGCGAGACCATCGAGCGCATGAAGGGCGCCCTGGACGATGACCTGAACACCGCGCAAGCCCAAGCCGCCATCTTCGACATGGTGCGCAGCGCCAACGCCGCGCTCGACAGAGGAGAAGTGCGCAAGGATGATGCCCAACCTCTGCTGGCAGTTTTGGACAAATTGGACGAAATCTTCGGCGTGCTGAAAGATGATGACCAACCGAAGATGAAAGCAATCCTCGACTGGGCTCGCGCCGAAGGCCGGGAAAAAGACATCAGCCCCGAACTGCTGGAAATCGCCGGCTCGTCGCAGCTTTCCGACGGCGACGTGAATCAGAAAATGTCGAAGATGGAAGCCGCCCGCAAAGCCCGAGACTTCAAGACCTCCGACGCCCTGCGTGCCGAACTGGTTTCTGCCGGCATCATCGTAGAGAACACAAAAGAGGGCGTAAGGTGGAGAAGGAAGTAAGGGAAATTTGTAATTGGTGATTTGTAATTGGTAATTTAAGTTCGCGACTCCAAGTTTCAGATTACAAAGTACAAATGCTCTCCCTCGACAACTATCTCCGCGAAGCAGAACAGGCCCACGGCCACCTCTGTGCCGGACAAGTGCTGGGCGTTCGCATGGCGATGCTCGGGCTCGAGAAGCTCGGCGTCGAAGACCCTCGTGGCAAAGACCGCAAGCGCCTGGTCACCTTCGTCGAGATCGACCGCTGCGCGACCGACGCCATCGCCATCGTCACCGGATGCCGTCTCGGCAAGCGCGCGCTGAAATTTCGCGACTGGGGCAAGATGGCTGCGACTTTCGTGGACGTGAGCACTGGCAAGGCGATTCGCATCGCGGCCAAAGAATCCTCGAAAGCGCTCGCCCGCAGCATGCATCCCGAAATCGAAAGCAAGAACCAGCAGCAGATGCTGGCCTACCGCGAAATGCCGGAGGACGATCTGTTCACGATGCAATGGGTGAAGGTCGAACTACCCGCAGAGGAATTTCCCGGATACAAAGGCGAGCGCGTCGTGTGTGCCAAGTGCAGGGAAGGAATCAATTTCCGCCGTGAAGTTCAGCGTGAGGGGCAGCCTTTGTGCCGCGCCTGCGCCGGTGACCGTTACTACGAACCGCTTTGATCTGAAGACCTTCCCCCGTGTTCCTCCGTGCCCTCCGTGGTTACCCGGCTTTCCTCTTCCGAAAGAATCCAGTAAAAGACAAAGAAAGCAAGCCCAGCTCGCTCTGGACAACCGAGGGCGGCTGTCCCTACGCAGTCCTCTCGTACGAGTGCGCCACCCGCAGCAAGGTCGCTTCGTCAAAGTGCCGGCCAAACAGCTGCAACCCAATCGGCAGCTTCTCGTGATTCTCGCCGCAGGGAAGGGAAATCCCCGGCACGCCTGCCAGGTTCGCCGTCACCGTATAAATATCCGCCAGATACATGGCGAGTGGGTCGTTGACTTTCTCCCCTAGCCGGAAAGCGGGTGTGGGACAGGTGGGCGCAGCAATCACATCCACCTTCTTGAAAGCTTCGTCGAAGTCGCGCGTGAGCAGCGTGCGCACCTTCTGTGCCTTCAAATAGTACGCATCGTAGTAACCGGCGCTCAGCGCGTAGGTCCCGAGCATGATGCGCCGCTTGACCTCGATCCCGAAGCCGCCGTCGCGGGTTCGCCGGTACATTTCGGATAGCGTGCGGGATTTCGGCGCGCGAAATCCATAACGCACGCCGTCGTAGCGAGCCAGGTTCGACGACGCCTCCGCCGTTGCAACGATGTAGTACGCGGGAATCGCATACTCGGTGTGCGGCAGAGAAACCGGTACTACCTCGCATCCAAGCTCGGCCAGCTTTTGGATGGCCGCCTCGACCGCCGCCCTGACCTCCGGATCGAGTCCATCGCCGAAATACTCCCTGGCCACGCCAACCTTCAAGCCTTGGACCGGCTTCTCCAGTTCGGCGACGTAGTCCGGTACCGGCACATCCGCGGAAGTCGAGTCCATCGGATCGCGCCCTGCTATCGTGCGCAGCACCAGCGCCGCTTCTTTCACCGTCTTTGCAAACGGCCCAATGTGGTCGAGAGACGAAGCGAAGGCAATCAATCCGTAGCGCGAAACGCGGCCGTAAGTCGGCTTCAGTCCCACCACGCCGCAAAACGACGCCGGCTGCCGAATCGATCCACCCGTATCGGATCCTAAAGTTGCCACCGCCATTCCCGCAGCAACCGCAGCCGCCGATCCGCCAGACGATCCGCCCGGCACGCGGCTCTTGTCCCGCGGATTGTGCACCGGATGGTACGCCGAGTTTTCGGTCGACGATCCCATGGCAAACTCGTCGCAGTTCAGCTTGCCAAGAACCACCGCGCCCGCCGCCTCCAGACGCACAACGGCCGTGCAGTCATACGGCGGCACAAAATTTTCCAGGATCTTCGAACCCGCGGTCGTGCGCACGCCGCGCGTCACCATCACGTCCTTGATCGCTACGGGAACTCCCGCCAGGGGCGGCAAGGGCGCGCCCGCGGCAGCCATCTGGTCGATGCGCGCCGCCTGCGCAAACGCGCGCTCTTCCGAGAGCGTGAGAAAGGCGCCGATCTCCGGATCTTCCTGCCGGATGCGCGTGTAGAAATCCTGAGCCAGAGCGCTCGCAGTCGTCTGCCGCTCGGCGATTGCCCTTCGGACCGAATCGATGGTGAAGTTTGTGATCTCCGCGCCCGCCGCCATGAGCCCTACCTCTCGATCACTTTCGGCACCACAAAGAACGTACCGTCCGCCTCCGGGGCATTCTTCAGAGCCTCGTCATGCGACAACGACTCGCGGAGGCCGTTGCGGACATCTTCTCGCGCGGCGTAGGCAAAGTGTTCGCCATCTTGTTTCGATTCGTCCACGCCATGGCGGTCCGACACCTGGGCCATGGGCGAAACCTTGTCGGTATTGAGCTCGTTCAGGTGTTCGATGTACTGCAGGATGGAATTCAGATCGCGCAGCATGCGGGCGCGTTCTTCTTCGGACAGTTCCAGGTTGGCCAGATCAGCCACATAGGCGACGTCTTTTTCGTTGACCTTCATGGTTGGACCCAGCAGATCAAAAAGTCGGTCGTGATCGCAACAGCGTTTCCGGCAGCGGCATCCCGGCCGTCAGAGGGCCTGCTTCGACACAACAAACTCGATGCGCTCCACGCGTTCGCGGGAGTACTTATTCACCGCCGCCAGGTAGCGTCCGGCCAGTGACATCAGTTCGCGCCGCCAGCCCTGGTCCGCCACCTCGACATAGAGCACTCCCCGCGAAAAACTCAGCGCCCGCGTTCGGTCCGCCACCGCGCTGCCGCAGACTAAAGGCCACGCCAGAAGGGCGGTATCGCCCGACCGGACGCGATGCAGCGCATCGCCGATCACTTTGTCCAGGCTTGCGCTCGCGCGTTCCAAATTCATTCTCCGGTGCTCGATTGTAGCACCGGGCGTTACGGCACGAGGGCGTGGGAATAATCAGAAATCGGAGGAAAAGAATTCCTTCTTCTCGAGCAGTGTTTCGATGGCGAGGAGTAGTCCGTGCGAGATATCGGATTTGGCAACCGCGCCGCGGAAGCCCTGTTTGCGAGCTTCCTCCACCAGTTGGCGGGAGAGAAACGCGCTGAACAAAAGCAGGGGCATCTCCGGAAATTGGCGGGAGATTTCCTGGGCCGCCTGCAAACCATTCATCATGGGCATGGAGAAATCGAGAATCGCCACGTCTGGCTGCAGCAGGCGGGCTTTTTCCACGGCTTCTCGGCCATCCCCCGCCTCACCGCACACTTCCCAATCGGGATTCAGTTCCAGCACCGCGCGGAGTTGCTGGCGAACCAGGGAACTGTCGTCCGCAATCAGGATCCGCGCCGTCGCCTTGGCCGCGCCGGCTGTGTTTCCCTGAACTGAGAAATCGCCAAAATTCATTTTGACCGCCGAAAGGAACTAGTCTTCTGAGGGTGAGTGAGAACATTCTCTTTCTCCACCGTTGATCTTGGAATGGCACAGCAGTGCTTCAGGTGATGGCACGGGAGTGCCACCGCCCAGACGATCGCCTCCGGCGGCCTGGGAAGACTAGTCCTTCAAACGGCGGCTGCCGTGTTTTTGGCCCGGATCCGAGCCAGCTTGCGCAGGTGCTCTCGCGAATAGAGGCTTCCCCGGCAGCGCCTCGCGCCGCACAAACAGGGTGCATCATCGTCGCCGTCGTAAAGGTTGTAGTCGTACGTCAGTTCTTCCCCCGGTTCGATGTCGCGCGCCGCGATGACCCAGATTTTTCCCCGGATTTGATCGGTCTCGCAGTTCGGATCGCACGAGTGATTGATGAATGCCGCCACGCCAAAGCCGTCCAGGATATGCTTTCCGCCGTCCAGGGCGAACAGATAGGTGTGCGGAGCGTCATCGTACAGATCCTCAGCCTGAGCGGGGCTGAGCCGTTCTCCGATGTACTCCACAACCAGGGCCCCTTTCTTGATGGGCCGGGTGGTGTAGCAACCGAAGGAATGAATGCGGGATTGGCGGATATTCAGAGACATAGTTCCGAGAGAAGTCCGGCAGAAGTTCGCTAAAAACTGTTCCATCCATCTTTACCACACTCCAGGCCGGACGAGGCAAGCCATCCGCCTCGCGATTCACTACAATGGAAACCCGGGACAGAGCGGGCGGCTTCTCCCGCACGCGAGTCCCGCCGCATTTTCCTGCTTCAACAAGGAGCCGAGGACCTATGGCGCATCAGCACGCACCGCGTTTCCTGCAGATTGTGAACGACGCCCGCACACGGGTTCGCGAAACCAACGTGGAAGAAGTCAAGGCCAGGCTGGATCGAGGCGACAGGTTTGCACTCATTGACGTTCGCGAGGACAACGAGTTCGCCAAGGACCACCTGCCCGGAGCGGTCCACCTGGGCCGGGGCATTATCGAGCGTGACATCGAGGAACGGTACCCCGATACGAAAACTGAACTGGTGCTCTATTGTGGTGGCGGCTTCCGCTCGGCCATGGCAGCCGACAACCTGCAAAAGATGGGCTACACCAACGTGATTTCCATGGACGGTGGAATCCGGGTGTGGCGCGAAAAATCGTATCCGTTGGAAAAATCGTAGCGCGCGCGTCACTGCCGGCAGACGGGGCAGCTAATCGGAAACTGGAGTGGATCCGCCCGCCGAGGCTGCTTGCGTGCGTGGCGGGACGCGCAGCGGGTTTTCCGTCTGAATCACGTCCGCCATGACGGAATCGCCGTTCCGCAGTGCCTCGATGTTGATATCGTATGGCGTCAGCACCGCTGCCTTGGAAGGCAACAGCCCGA
The DNA here is from genome assembly GCA_003154055.1 of Acidobacteriaceae bacterium. Classification (GTDB taxonomy): domain Bacteria; phylum Acidobacteriota; class Terriglobia; order Terriglobales; family Acidobacteriaceae; genus Acidiflorens. Next base: position 2,400 of record PMCH01000104.1, on the reverse strand, counting down.
TGGCCTGGTTGCGGCCGGTCTTTTTCGCGAGATAGAGCGCGCGATCCGCGATCTCGATGACCTGTTCCAGCGTCAGCGCATCCACCGCCTCCGGAATCCATGGGAACGGAGCCCAGCCGACCGAACACGTCAGGATCACCGTCGCACCGTTTTCGAGCCGGTAAGGCGTGGCATTGATCACTTCCAGGATCCGGGCGCACAGCAACGCTGCATGAGCGCGGTCCGTGGATCGGCAGACGACCAGGAATTCTTCTCCACCCCATCGCACCAGCACATCCGACTTGCGGATCAGGTCCGAAAGGCGTCGCGCGATCTCCTGAATCAACTGGTCCCCCGCCATGTGCCCATGCTCGTCATTGGCAATCTTGAAGAAATCGATGTCCACCATGGCAAACACGAGTTCGGTTTCCGGCGTTTGGATCTGGTCACCGGCAGCAAAGCCCCGGTACTGCCGGAGGACGTGCGCCGCGTCAGCTGGAATCGTCTCGTAGAAATAGCGCCGGTTGCGCGCCCGGGTCAGGGGATCGGTGAGCGAAATCTCTTCCAATTCGCGGTTTTTCTGCAACAGTTCCGCGCTCCGCTGGGCAACGGCCTCCTCCAGTTGGCGACGGCGGCGGTTCAGCGCATGGGTGCGGATGCGCACAATCAGCCACACCCCCACCAGCGCCATGATCACACTTCCACCGCGGAACCACACCGTCTGCCACCAGGGGGGAAGGATGGTGAACGAAAAACGCGCGGCCTCTGGACTCCACGAAGAAAGCTCGTTCCGGCACTGCACCGAGAACTCATAGTCGCCGGGAGGCAGGCTGGAATAGCGGACTTCGCGCAGGCTGGATTCTGCGTATTCATCCTCCAGGCCGGTGAGCCGGTAGCGGCAGGACACTCCGCCCGTACCACTCAGGGTGAGCGGCGTGAACTGCACATGGAAACTGCCGTGTTTGCTGTCCCGCTCGGGATGGCTGCGCACGCTGGTGTTCTGATCGCCCAAAGACACCGCAGTGATCACCACCCGGGGAGGAACCGCGACGGACTCCCGCGTGTGCGGCACGTAGCGAGCCAGCCCGCGCGTCGTGGAAATCAGGAAGCTGCCGTCTGGTTCTTCCCGGAATCCCGCGGGACTGATGTCGTCCCAGAGCAGGCCCTCGGCCTGCGTAAAACGCTGCATGGTGCCGTCGGGCGCGAGCACCCGAATTCCGTCGGTGCCGTTGAACCAGACCCGGTGTTTCGAATCCTTGCCGATGATGCTCAGGTCCCACGGGAAGAGCTCCGCGTGAGGCGTTCCGTTCGCCGCCAGATGCAGGCGGGTGATCCCCACCACATCGTCATATCCCAGCCAGATTTCGTTGTCGCTGACCGCCGCCAGGCTGGTAATCGAGTCGCCCACCACGCCGTCCTTGTGAGCGAAAAGCCGCCACGACTTGCCGTCAAAGCGCCACAGCCGTCCTGTGTCGCAAAGCCAGAGGGCTCCGCCGGGAGAAAAATCCACATACAGCGCACCTCCCCTTGCGCCGTCGGGAAAGTGAACCTCCGCGGGCTGACGCGAGCCACCCGCCCCATCGAAGCGCACCAGCTTCTTGCCGGTCGTCGCCCAGATATTTCCACTGGGGTCCGCCACTTCGAAAATGAAACTCTCTCCCGCAAACGACGCATACCGTTGCATGCGAAGAGTGCGAGGGGCGATCCGCGTGATACCCCCTGGCATCGCGATCGCCCAGACGGAGCCGTCCCGAGCCAGTTCCAGTTGCCGCGTTTCGGTTCCGCTCAAGCCATCTTTTGCCGTCAGGGTTTTCCACCGGTGCTGCCCCGCCTCCCAGATCGAGATGCCTTGCGGAGTCGCCACCCACAGCCGTCCCTGGCGATCGCGCAGCGTCGCCCAGGTCGCGTTATCGGGCAAGCCTTCCGCCTGGGTCCAGGCCGACCAGTCGCGGATCCCGGTGAGATGATCCAGCCCCGTTCCGTAGCCCCCCACCCACAGGCCGCCCTCGGCATCCTGCAGGGCCACCTGAACATTGTTGCTGCTGAGGCCGTCCCTGTCACTGATCACTCGCCAATGGCCGTTGTCGCGCCAGAACAGGCCGGCCATCGACGGTACGAGGAGGTCTCCGTCCTTATCGATGGTCGG
>PMCH01000104.1:0-198 GCA_003154055.1 Acidobacteriaceae bacterium | reverse complement strand
CTTGCCGAAGAGGTGCGTCTTGGAGGGATCCTGTAGCGAAGTGCGGTACAGTCCATGCTCCAGGGCGATAAAAGCCGTGCCTTGCCGGTTCACCGCCATTCCCTGCGCTGAATTGGGGAGACTACCCGCTTCTGGCGGCAGCGGCACGGCAAAGAACTGGTCCTGTTGAAACCGGGCCACGCCACGAATTCCAACTAC
>PMCH01000125.1:5321-6728 GCA_003154055.1 Acidobacteriaceae bacterium | reverse complement strand
TCCGCTCGGCTGCCCAGACGGGGGCGTCTGGGCCTACCTGGGCGGTGCATGCGCTTACTGATGTAACCGGCTTTGGGCTGATTGGTCACGCTCGCGAGATGGCCCTGGCCTCGAACGTCAGTCTCGTCTTTCACTCGGCCAACATTCCCGTCATTGAGGGAGCGATGGACTGCATCCGCGCCGGGGACATTCCGGGCGGCCTCAAGGCCAATCGCGACTTCGCGGAGTGTCTGGTTGGCTACGCTAAATCCGTTCCCGCCGACCTCCGCACTCTGCTGTTCGATCCGCAGACTGCTGGAGGCTTGCTGATCTCGGTTTCTGCCGGCGACGCGGGCGCGCTCGCGGCCGCGCTGCAGGGTGCGGGCGTTCCCGCGGTCGAAATCGGGGAAGTCCTGCCGTCCGCCAAACCACTTATTACGATTCGCTGATTGCTTAGCTCAAGGCCAATGGCTCGTAGCCATAACTTGTGCTATCTTGCCGGTGACTTCCCCGGGCCACGCACCTTAACCAGGAGAACTTCATGACAACCCCCGGATTAGGCATTACCCCGGAGTCGAACAACAATCAGAACGCCCTGGTCGAGCAGAAAGTCCGCATCGAGCAGGCGCTCAAGGGCAGCGCAAGCTGGTTCCTCATGATTGCCGGGTTGTCCGTGGTGAACTCCGTCCTGTCGATGACGGAAACTGGCATTCGTTTCATTTTTGGGCTCGGCATCACTCAGGTAGTGGATGCGGTGGCGCACCAGGCTGGCTCCGCTGGCCTCGTACTCGACCTCATCATTAACGGAATGATCGCCGGGGTGCTCATTCTGTTCTGGAACTTTGCGCGCAAAGGGCAGAAGTGGGCTTGGATTACCGGCATGGGTCTCTATCTGATCGACGGCATCATCCTGCTGTTGTTCAAAGATTACTTGGCCGTAGCTTTCCACGCTTATGCGTTGTACCGCATGTCCAATGGCATGAAACTGCTCTCCGCCTTTGAGCAGGTGAATAAGCAGGCTTCCAGCGGGTCGCTCTCTTCCTCGATGTAGGACGGAGGAGTGAACCTCAGCTCTCCGCCACACGGCTCCGCGGCCGAATCAGGAATCCTGTCCCCGCATTTCCGCATCCATAGTGTTGTCCGTCGTTTCATTTGCGACTCCCCTCTTTTTTTCGAAAGGAGCCATCATGAAATCCATCGAATTAGGCACTTCTGGCCTGCGCGTTTCCGCCCTCGGCCTGGGCTGCATGGGTATGTCCGAGTTCTACTCTGGACGCGATGATGCCGAATCGATCGCGACCATTCATCGCGCGCTCGAACTCGGCATCACTTTTCTCGATACCGCCGACGTGTACGGGCCCCACAAGAATGAAGAGCTGGTCGGGCGCGCCATCAAAGGCAAGCGCGACAAAGTGGTGCTGGCGACGA
>PMCH01000125.1:1348-5310 GCA_003154055.1 Acidobacteriaceae bacterium | reverse complement strand
CGCGTCGATCCCAATACACCGATAGAAGAGACGGTTGGCGCGCTGGCCGAACTGGTCGAGGAAGGCAAGGTCCGCCATATCGGATTGTCGGAGGCCGGTGTGCAGACCCTGCGACGTGCCGTGAAGGTGCATCCGATTGCGGCGCTGCAGACCGAGTATTCGCTCTGGACGCGCGATCCCGAGGTGGAGATCCTGCCGACTTGCCGCGAACTCGACATTGGGTTCGTCGCGTACAGCCCACTGGGGCGAGGCTTCCTCACCGGCCAGTTCAAGAAGTTCGAAGACCTGGAAGCCGACGACTATCGCCGATTCTCTCCGCGCTTTCAGGGAGAGAACTTCCAGAAGAATCTCGACCTGGTAAAGAGTGTTGAGGAGATGGCCGGCGAGAAAGGCTGCAAGCCGTCGCAACTCGCGCTGGCCTACGTGATGGCGCAGGGCGACGACATCGTGCCCATCCCCGGCACCAAGCGCCGCAAGTATTTGGAGGAGAATGCGGCCGCGATCGACATCGAGCTTTCATCCGACGATCTGCGTCGCTTAAACGAAGTGTTTCCCACGGGCGCAGCGGCGGGGATGCGTTATCCGGAGCACATGATGAATCTGGTCAACGCGTAACGAAGATGGAGAAACGGGCGCCCCCGTCCCGTCTTCCCCCGATCACTTGACGAAGACCTGATTCGGCCTGATTCATGAAGTTGCGTTTGCAAGCCGAGTCCGCCTCGGTCTTCGAATAACCCTGCAAAGTACCCATCCAAGAATCACTGCCGCGGAAAGGAAGCCCAGGAGCGGCCACTTCAACTGTGTCACGAATTGGCGAGCAGCTTGCAGTTGATCGAATGAGGTCCACTCCTCACGAATTTTCCCATCGACAATGCGCCAAACTGTGATGCCACGTAGTTCAAGTTTGACTCCCGTTGGAGGTAGGCCGATTCCGGCGCCGGTATGTGTTCCCCGAAGAGTCCATACCACCGTGACCAAGTCATCCTCGGCTGCCATGAGGTTCACGGTCATCTTGAGATCCGGAAACGCGTTCTTCTCCCCGCGCGCTGCGGCTTGATCTTCTTGAAGGTCGGCATTCCGGTGGATCCCGTGGTTCACGAAATCTTTTGCGTAGATTTCGTCTGCAACCTGAAACTTCCCCTGGTTGAAAATCTCTTCGAAGACGCGTCGGGCCACGGCTTTGTTCTTGGCCGCGGCGTCCGCCGCCGCAGCGGGCAAAGAAACCAAGCCGACGCACATGAATAGAAACAGCGTTCTCACGATTCTCTTCATTCGCGAAGGTCTCCCCAGAGAAGGATACGAACCGGAATGCTTTGAAGTTCTAATGTTCAGCGGGCGGCTTTCCGCCTAACAACTGGTTCACTTCGGCNNGACGGCGTTCCAGCCACGGCAAGAATATTCAGAGGGCACTGGACGGCGTTCACCAGCCGCCCAATGGTCTCGGCATCTTTCAGTCCCGGGGCAAACACGCAATCCGCGCCCGCATCGCGGTACGCAGTCAGCCGCCGCAGCGCTTCCGAGTATTGGGTATCAGGATCCCCGGGCAACAAGTACACATCGGTACGCGCATTGACGACCATCGGCACGCGTAACTCGGCAGCGGCCACTCGTACCGCCTTGATCTTCGCAACCGCCAATTGCAAATCGAGCAAGGGGTGCTCCGGATCGCCGCTTGTATCCTCGAGATTCATTCCGACCGCTCCCGCCTGGACCAGTTCACGCGTGGTCTTCGCCGCATCTTCGGGACTGGAACCGTAGCCGGCTTCGATGTCCGCCGTGACCGGCACTTTCACGGCGCGGGCAATGCGCGCGACGCGGGCGACCATCTCCTCGCGCGAGATGTGCTGACCGTCGGGATAGCCGAGCGAATAGGCGATGCCGGCCGAGGTGGTCGCAATCGCCGGGAAGCCTGCTTCTTCAACAATGCGGGCGCTGGCCACGTCCCAGACATTTGGTAGCACCAGCGCTTGCGGCCCACGATGAAGCTGGCGAAATTGCATGGCTTTTTCGGTTTGGGAATTCATANNATGATTCTCGCGCGAGTTCGGGTAACGGTTCCAGCCCCTGAAGGGGCTAATTCTGAGTGGCGGACTTGCGGCATCGCTAAAGCGATGCCCTGATACAAGCCAGAGGACTCAACGCCCGCCGGATTTCTCCTTCAGACGCTGCATGAACTTGGGCAGGTTGACGACTGCCCGGCCGATGGTGCCGCCGCCAATTTCCTGAATGCCGTCGTGCGCGGTCACGCGCATGGTGTAGAAGCGGCCGTCGAAAGACTCGAGCACCGCTTCCGCGCGGACGCGCATCCCGACGCCGGTCGCCACCCGGTGCTCCACATGAATTGCTGTGCCCACCGTGATCTCGCCTTCATCGCAGAATGGTTGGAGCGCGTGGAAGCAGGCCGTTTCCATGAGCCGGATCATGTCGGGGGTGGAATACACCGGTGGCAACTCTGGGTGATGCGCGCTGAGCGTGTGCTTGAACTCGACAGTTTCTTCGGCTGCGCCATGTGCGCGGATGGGGATGGGTCGGGGCATATCGTTACGCTTCCACCGGATGAGCGAGCGTCTGAGTCTTGGCGAAATTGCTGAGAATGGGCATGGCAATCACGCCCACCATCAAATCGTAGACCGCGTGAACAACGATTGCCAGATAGAGCGATTGTGTCAGATACACCACGCCGTGCATGAGGGCGGCAACGATTCCAGTGGCGAGTACGCCGCGCCATCCCTGCGCCATGTGCGCAATGGCGAATGTCGTGATGCACAGCAGCAGCGCGGGCCAAACAGAGGCACCGTTGTCGGTGAGGAACCGGAAAGCGAGACCGCGATACGCACATTCCTCCGTAATTCCGGCCATGGCGGAAATCACCACCCACATCCGCATCAGGGAAGGGTCGTCGGGGAGAATGATGCGGGCCCGCACCAGCCGCTCCGAGGTCAGTTTCGGCCACGCCTGCCGCAAACGCAGTCCGAAAATCACGAGGAAACCGGCGGCCAGCAGCCATGGGGTCAAGGCTGGGAAAGGTCCCGCAATCATTGGAACTTGTTCTTCCCGGGCGGCCAGGAAGATCAACAGGAGAAAAACAAATTGAAAGATGATTCCCCGGCGATAGCGGTCCCGCTTCGGAGGAAGAGGTTTGCCTCGTCGAATGCGAATGTAACTCACGATCCCAAGCGCGGGAGCCACGAGCAAGACCTGGACCATGAACAACTGGCCCCAAACACCTAGCAGGGTAGTTGGCATCTCGAAACTAGTGCAGCAGAGTGTTTATGCTGCCACTTTCGTCTGCCGCCGCGCTTCCACGCCGTCCAGGGCCTTCCAGAGCGCCAGGGCCGCGTTCTCAGCGGCAGCCAGGGCTTTCTCGGCCGCCTTCGGATTGGCCTTGATGCGCTTCTCCAGTTGCTTGCGCCACACCTGCGAGTGATACACGTCGGCGGTGGTGTGCAGTGTGAAATATCGGCGAGTCCTCTCGTTGGCTCCGTACAACTCGCGCAATCCGCGGTCTTTTTCCTGCGCCACGCGCGGCACTTGCGACTCATAGGCATAGAAAGCCGCCAGCGCTTCTTCTGGCGAACCGTCGCTGGCTACCCGGTGAAACGATGCAATCAGCTTGCGAATTTCGGCAACCGGCTGGCGGGCGGGAAGACGGTTTCCGCCCATGCCCTCCACGAAATCAAGCCATAGCTCGGCGTGCGTGGGATCGGGCTCGCCGTACGCGTTCTCGCCGCCCTTTTCGTCCTGCATATTGGCCAGGACCGCGCGCCGCAGTTCGCCATCCTCCAACCGGATGCCCAGTTCGGCCAGGTAGGTGGGGAAGGCCTCCACGTGGTGATAGTAGTCCTCGGCGTATTCACGCAAGTTGTCGCGGGTAAGTTCTCCCGCAGACCATGCTTTGTAAAAAGGATGGCAGAGCAGATCGTATTTATGAATGCAGTCGTCGAGTCGAGAAAGGAAGACAC
>PMCH01000125.1:0-1311 GCA_003154055.1 Acidobacteriaceae bacterium | reverse complement strand
GTTGTGGTGGGCGCCGGGCATGCCGGATGCGAGGCTGCGATGGCCGCTGCTCGCATGGGCCTGAAGACCGCGCTGTTCACTCTGAATATCGACCTGATCGCCCAGATGTCGTGCAACCCGGCGATCGGCGGCATTGCCAAGGGACATCTTGTCCGCGAGGTGGACGCGCTGGGCGGCATCATGGGCGAGATCACCGACGCGGTCGGAATCCAGTTTCGCCTGCTGAACACTTCACGTGGCCCGGCGGTGTGGTCGCCGCGGGCGCAGTGCGACAAGCAGGCCTATCGCCTGAAGATNNCGCGAGGTGCTGGAGTCGCAGCCGAATTTGAAGATCAAGCAGGCGGAAGTGACGGATGTGATTGTCGAGCCGCCAGCCGTAAGCCATCAGCCGTCCGGTCAAACCCTAAACACTGAGAACCGAGAACTGAGAACTGAGAACTGCACCATCCGCGGCATTCTTCTCCGCGACGGGCGCCGCGTTTCCGCCGACGCCGTGATCATCACCACCGGAACATTCCTCAATGGCCTGATTCACTGCGGCGAACAACAATACGCCGCCGGACGTTCCGGAGAACCTGCGGCGGTTCTGCTGGGCGAAGCGCTGAAGAAGCTGGGCTTGCGCGGATGCCGGTTGAAGACGGGAACTCCGCCGCGGCTCGACGGCCGGACAATTGACTGGTCGAAGTTCGAAGCTCAGCCCGGCGATGCGGACCCGACGCCTTTCAGTTTTCGCACCAAGCAGGTGGCCCATCATGACACGCAGGTGCCGTGCTACATCGCGTTCACCACTGCCGAGACGCACCGCATCATCCGCGAAAACGTGCACCGCTCGCCCATGTACAGCGGGCAGATTCAGTCGATCGGCCCCCGCTACTGCCCGTCTATCGAAGACAAGATCGTCAAGTTCCCCGACAAGCTCACGCACCAGCTATTCCTCGAGCCCGAAGGCCTGAACACGCACGAAATCTACGTCAACGGCATGAGCACGTCGCTGCCGATTGATGTGCAACTGGCTGTGCTCAAGTCGATCCCCGGGCTCGAAAACGCGGAGATGATGCGGCCCGGCTACGCGATTGAGTACGACTCGATCGATCCGACCGAACTCACCCGCACGCTCGAAACCAAGAAGATCGCTGGCCTGTTTCTGGCTGGGCAGATCAACGGCACGTCGGGATACGAAGAAGCCGCTTGCCAGGGAATTATGGCGGGGATCAACGCTGCGCTGAAAGTGAAGGGCGCAGCGCCACTGGTGCTCGACCGCACCGAGGCCTACACGGCGATCCTGATTGACGACCTGATTTCCAAGGGGAC
>PMCH01000069.1:3050-4062 GCA_003154055.1 Acidobacteriaceae bacterium | reverse complement strand
AGCTTGGGATTGTTTGCGGGATTCTTTGTGTCCCACGGCAGATCCCAGCCGCCGAGTTGCTTCTTGATCAGTTCGGGGTCTTCGGTGAGGAAAAGGATGCGGCCTTTTAGTCGAACTTTGTCGGGGCGCTTTTCGGTTTTGCGTTCAAGAAGAGATGACATCACTTGAGTTCCGCCGGCAAATTCTTTGACCACGGAGGGCACAGAGGAACACGGGGGAGCCCCTTCGCCNNCCCTCAAAGATCGCCTTGAACTCGGCGAGTAAAGCGTCGTGCACCAATCCATTCGATGCCACTGTCTCCCGGCTGGCAAGCTGGAACGGTCCGCCGGAAAAATCCGTCACGCGCCCGCCCGCTTCTTCCACGATCAGAACGCCGGCGGCCGTATCCCATGGATTCAGATTGAACTCCCAGAAGCCATCGAACCGGCCGCAGGCAACACAGCACAGATCCAGCGCCGCCGATCCCGCGCGCCGGACGCCGTGCGTCTTCAGTGTGATCTGGTGATAGAAGTGGATGTTGGGATTCTTGTGCCGCTTCTGGCTGGGAAACCCGGTCGCCAGCAGGCAGTCGCTGAGCCGCGAAGTGGCCGACACGCGGATCGTCTCCCCGTTCAGCCGCGCTCCGCTGCCAAGTTCCGCCGTAAACATCTCGTCGCGCGTTGGATCGTACACAACTCCGGCCACCCGCTGCCCACGATGTTCCACCGCCAGCGAAACGCAGAACACAGGAAAGCCGTGCGCGAAGTTCGTGGTGCCGTCGAGCGGATCCACATACCACTTGTAATCGCTGCCCGTCTCGATGCGCGCGCCCTCTTCTCCCATGACGTCGTGCGCGGGAAACTGCTGCCGGATTCTTTCCAGGATGAGCGCTTCCGACTTTCTGTCGGCGACCGTCACCAGATCCGCTTCGCCCTTGTATTCGATCTTCACCCGCTGGTGGAAAAAATCCATGAGCAGGCTTCCTGCTTCACGGGCGATGGCTTCCATGGAAGGAATCAGATGGGTGGGATGA
>PMCH01000069.1:0-3036 GCA_003154055.1 Acidobacteriaceae bacterium | reverse complement strand
ATTGGGGCCATCCTCACGGGTCAGCCGCACCATATTCTTGTCGTAGTATTCAATCCACCCGCGCACCATTTCGCCGTCGGCCAGCTTCAGGCTCACGACCTTCTGCTTTTCCCCCAGGGCCTTCAGGTAGTTGGCTTCTTCAAAAGTCTCGTCTGGAGGCGGGGTTCGCTTCTTGCCAAAATTAGAATTCGCTGATTGGAACGGCATACCGGCATTTTACACGTCCGCTGGCACTGGCAGGTCCTGGAGGAACTAAGGGGAGCGCACATTTGATGAAGTGAGTCGCAAAAGCCCATTCGGGAGCAGGTCAACCTGCCTTTCCCGGTGCCTGTCCGCACTATTATGCCCGGTTACGTACCCCACGCCCTGCCTGCAACTTACTGATTCTCCATTAGATAACCCAGGTGGTTGGCCGGATTTCATGCCTTCCAGTGGCCTTTCGAAACCTAGGGAAGTCCATTTCCGCTCCCTACACTAAAAGTGCCGGGTCATCGACCTTTTGGTGCTCCGGTGACTCGCATCCCCCGCCGTGGAACGCGGCTACGGCTTATAACGAGGCCTCATACCTTGAAAGTACAACCGTCGCGTCGCACTTCGATCAGCGTCCTTTTGATCGCAGTGGCTCTGGTTTCGCTCACCGGGTGTCAGTTGCTCGGCAATCCCCAAAGCAAGGTTACCGAAACCGTGGTTGTGGGCAATGCCAGCCTCGATTTCGGTACGGTTGGCGTCGGAAACAGCAAGACGCTCGCCAACACGCTGAGCAATTTCAAGACATCCACCGTTACCATCAGTTCGGTCAGCGGATTGACCCCGGACTTTCAGCTCAACGGGATTGCCTTCCCGCTGGTGCTGGCTACCGGACAGGAAGCTTCCTTCACGGTTGTGTTCCAGCCCAACGCAGCCGGCAAGCCTTCGCCCACCGTAACCTTTGACGGCGACGGCCAGAACTACGCCAGCATGACCCTGTCCGGAAATGCGGTAGCGGAAGGGCAGCTCGCGCTGAATCCTGGCTCCGTTACCTTCGGAAATGTGAAGACCGGAAAAAGCCAGACCACCACGGTCACGCTTTCCAACAGTGGCTCGACCGATCTCACGATTAACCAGGCTACTTTGTCGGGTACGGGATTCTCCATGGGGAGCCTGGCATTGCCGCTGACCCTGCCAGCGAGCCAGAGCACGACTCTGAGCGTAACCTTTACGCCTCCGAATGGCGGCAATTTCAGCGGTAGCGTGTCATTCAATACGACGGCCGTGCAGGCTGGCACTAAGCGCAAACTTGGGTCCCGCCGTATGGCGCAAGCCGTGGGCGGATCCGACGTCGTCGTGCTGGCCCTGCAGGGTGCCGGGGTTTCTCCCGGAACACTCTCCGCAGCGCCCGCCAGCCTCGCCTTCGGCAGCGTTCAAGTCGGCAAGAACGCCAGCCTGGCTGAGACACTCACCAACACCGGCGGATCCAACGTCACAATTTCGCAAGCCAACATTACCGGCGCGGGTTTCTCCATCAGTGGTCTCACTCTGCCCGCGACCCTGACCCCGAACCAGAGCGTTGCCTTCACCGCCACCTTTGCACCCACGGCAGTTGGATCCGCCAACGGTTCGCTCGCCATTATTTCCGATGCCTCCAACTCGCCCCTGAACATTGGCATGTCGGGCACAGCCGTGGCCCAGGGGGTGTTGGTTGCCGCTCCGGCGAGCCTCGCTTTCGGAAACGTTCAGGTGAGCAAAACCGCGAGCTTGTCTGAGACGCTGACCAACACCGGCGGCTCGACCGTGACCATCTCGCAAGCCAATGTCACCGGGGCCGGGTTCTCCATCAGCGGTCTCACCTTGCCCGCCACCCTCACCCCGAATCAGAGCGTGAGCTTCACCGCGACGTTTGCGCCCACGGCGACCGGCGCGGTCAATGGCACTCTGGCAATCATTTCGGACGCACCCAACTCACCTCTGAACATTGCGCTCTCCGGAACCGGCGTCACGCAAGGTCAACTCACTCCCAATCCGGCCAGCTTGAGTTTCGGGAATGTGCAGGTCGGCGGCTCGAAAACCCTGACGGAAACTCTGACCAACTCGGGCGGATCCAGCCTGACCATCTCGGCGGCCAGCNNCCGCCGCGGGCAACGCCACCGGCAACGTGAACATCACGTCCAATGGCGCAAATCAGAACCTCGCGATTCCCGTTTCCGGAGATGGCGTCACGCCGGGTACGCTTTCTGCGAATCCTGCGAGCCTTGCCTTCGGCAGCGTTCAGGTGGGCAACAGCACCAACTTGTCTGAGACGCTGACCAACACCGGCGGCTCGACCGTGACCATCTCCCAAGCCAACGTCACCGGCGCGGGATTCTCCATCAGCGGTCTCGCCTTGCCCGCGACCCTCAACCCGAACCAGAGCGTAACGTTCACGGCGACCTTTGCGCCCGCGGCCACCGGCACTGTCAACGGGACGCTGGCGATCGTCTCGACTGCATCCAACTCGCCGCTCAATATTGCTCTTTCCGGCCGGGGCCTGTCGCCCGGCAGCCTGACGGCAACGCCCAGCAGCGTGCTTTTCGGGAACGTCCTGATCGGCAGCAGTCCGAGCGTTGCAGTGACGCTCACCAACACAGGCGGTTCGAGCGTTACGATCTCCAACGCGACGGTGAGCGGCACCGGGTTCAGCTTCAACGGACTCACTCTGCCGCTGACCCTGCCCGCCGGACAAACCACATCATTCAACGTCGTCTTTACTCCCGCGGCGGCCGGCTCCAGCACCGGCACGGTCGTCATCGACTCGAACGCGGTTGATCCGACGCTCGACGTAGCACTTTCCGGAACCGGCGTTACGCAGGGACAGATCACGCCCAATCCAACCAGTCTGAGTTTTGGGAATGTGGTGACCGGGGGCTCGAAAACCCTGACTGAGACCCTGACCAACTCCGGCGGCACCAGCCTGACCATCTCCGCCGCTACTGCCAGCGGGTCGGGATTCACCCTCAGCGGACTGAATCTGCCTTTGACTCTGACCGCCGGCCAGAGCACGACGTTCAGCGTGCAGTTTGC
>PMCH01000212.1 GCA_003154055.1 Acidobacteriaceae bacterium | reverse complement strand
GGCACCGGGCAATCGCACGCTGGACGTTCCCGTTGTGGCTCTATGTGTCGATAACAGGTGTGGTGATTTACCTGATGCTGTACCAGATCTTCGTCTAGAGCCGCTGTCCTGCGCACAAGAGCCTGTGAGCCTGGTCACCGACTCGCGGTTAGGGCGAGGGCGAAGATGGGCCCGAGCCAATCCCGGCTCTGAGCGCCAGTTGCCGTCTCCCGCGCGCGGCCCTCGGAGGCATGGCATGAGTTCGCATGTCGGTCTGGATGTCGGCGCAACCAGCCTGAAACTGGTGGCGCTGTGCCCCTCTGGCTCCCTCCTGCAAGGCCGCAAACCGACCGATGAATTCCTGCGAGTCGATTTCCCTGCCGGAAGTCCACTGGCGGGTCGGACACTCTTCGTATCGCGTTATCGGCGGATCCGGGGAAATCCGCAACAAGCCGCTTACGAACTGCTGGCCGAATGGGAACAGTGGGCGGAAAGCCAGGCGATCGGAACCCTGCGCGCGACGGGCTCGGGCGGCCGCCGGATCGCCGACCTCCTCGGCTGCGGATATGAAAACGAATTTCGCGCACTGGCCAAAGGGGTGCGTTCTCTCTACCCCGAAGTGCGGACAATTCTAGAGATGGGCGGAGCCTCGTCACGCTACTTACGGCTGGATCCCGAGGCCAGCAGCGATTGTCTCGGCATTGTGGATTACCAGTCGAGCGGAGATTGTGCCGCGGGAACCGGGTCGTTCCTGGACCAGCAGGCGTCGCGCTTGCGCTACTCCGTGGAGGAAGCCGCAGCCGCGGCCTGCGCCGAGGAGACCGCCGCGCGCGTGGCGGGCCGGTGCTCCGTGTTTGCCAAGACGGACATGATCCACGCTCAGCAGCGCGGATACTCCACCGGGCAAATCCTGCGCGGGCTGTGTGAAGCGATCGCGCGCAACTTCAAATCGAGCATTGTGCGGGGGAGGCCCGTGGTTGCGCCGGTGTTGTTTGTGGGCGGCGTGGCCATGAACGAGGCGGTGCGGTGGGCGATGGCACAGGTCTTCCGTCTCCCGGACGCCGCCTTCGTGCAGACCCAACTTCCATACTGTCTCAGCGCGCTGGGAGCGGCCCTATTCGCGGCCGAACAGAAAGAACGTCCAATGCGGATTGCGATCGGCGCGCTCGCAGCGAAGGAGCCTGGAACCGCAGAGTCGGCGTGCGCCGAGCCGCTGTCGTTGAAGAACGTTCGACTGCTGCGGCGCGAGGTGACAAAGGCGCGACTGGAGCCGGCTGCCGGAAGGATTGCGGCCTATCTTGGAATCGACGTTGGCTCAGTCAGCACGAACCTGGTCGTGCTGGATGCGGCGGGCAGCCTGCTGAAAGAGATTTACCTGCCTACCGCCGGGCGTCCAATCGAAGTGGTGAACGACGGCTTGCAGGAGATCGAGCAGGAGATGGGAGAACAGCTTGATATTCGGGGCGTAGGCACGACCGGGTCAGGCCGCGAACTGATCGGTGAACTGGTGGGCGCCGACACCGTGAACGACGAGATAACGGCGCACAAGACGGGCGCGATGCACGTCTGCGAGCAATTGGGTACCGAAACAGTGGACACCATCTTTGAGATCGGTGGGCAGGATTCGAAATTTATCCGGCTGGATCGTGGCGTGGTGGTGGATTTCACCATGAACGAAGCATGCGCGGCTGGCACCGGCTCTTTTCTGGAGGAGCAGGCGGAAAAGCTGGGGATCTCGATCAAGGGAGAATTCGCCACGCTCGCCCTTGCCTCCCAGCGTCCAGCGCGTCTGGGGGAGCGCTGCACGGTGTTCATGGATCGCGACTTAACGGCGGCGTTGCTCGATGGGGCACAGGTTGGTGATTTGTGCGCCGGTCTCGCGTACTCGGTGGCGATGAACTACCTGAACCGGGTGGTGCGCGGACGCAAGATCGGCGACGTGATCTATTTCCAGGGCGGCACCGCATACAACGACGCCGTGGCGGCCGCCTTCGCGCAGATTCTGAAGAAGACGGTCACCGTGCCGCCGCACAACGGGGTGATTGGGGCGATCGGTATGGCGCTGCTGGCCCGCGAGCGCATGCTGGCCGCGGAACGGCCGAGCCGGTTTCGCGGTTACGACCTGAATCGCGTGGATTACACCAGCCGGGACTTCGTATGCCGCGCCTGCTCGAACGATTGCGACATGAAGGAGTTCGTCGTCGAGGGGCAGAAGACCTACTGGGGCGACAAGTGTTCCGACAAGTTCCGCAAGCGCACGCGCACCGACCGTGAACCGGTGATCGCGGACCTGTTAGAAGTCCGCGACAGCCTGTTGCTGCGAACATGGAGAGCCAAAATTTCGGCGCAACGGACCGTGGGCATCCCACGCGCCATGTTTTTCTACGACCGCTTTCCATTCTGGAGCACCTACCTCCAGGAGATGGGCTGCCGGGTGGTACTTTCTCCTGCCACTGACCGAGCTATTGCTTCACGGGGTGAAGAACTGGCGCTGGCACAGCCATGCTTTCCCATTCAAGTGGCACATGGACATGCCGAAGCCCTGTTCCAAGCGGGCGCCGATTTTGTTTTTCTACCGAACGCGGTTGATATGGAATCCCCCCCACTCAGCACGGCGCAATCACACCTGTGTCCGTGGAACCAGACGCTGCCGTTCGTGGTGCGATCGGCGGCAGGATTTGAGGATGTGCGGGAGCGGGTGTTGGCTCCCACCGTCCATTTTCGCCTGGGAGCGAGAACCGTCAAGAACGAACTGCGCCGCTTTGCTCACGAGCAAGGCTGGGAGCATCGGATCAGCGATCAGGCGGTGGAAGCGGCCTATGAGGGGCAGCGGGTATTCCAACAGGCGCTGCTCTCGACCGGCAGGCGGGCGCTCAAGCAGATCGCGGAGAGTGGGCAACCCGCAATCGTACTGGTAGGGCGCGCTTATAACCTGTACGACCGCAGCATGAACTGCGACGTCCCGCGCAAGCTCCGGACGCTATACGGGGTGAACGTAATTCCCCTGGACTTCCTGCCGCTCGATGAGGAGGACATCACCTCCATCAACGCCAACATGTACTGGAGTTCGGGGCGGCAGATTCTGGCGGCGGCGAAGTTTACCGAGCGCGATCCGGACCTGCACGTGATCTATATCTCGAATTTCAAGTGCGGACCGGACTCCTTTATCAAGCCCTTCCTGCCCGAAGCGGCGGGAAAGCCGGCGTTATTTCTCCAGTTTGACGCACATTCCAATGACGCCGGCTACCTGACGCGGTGCGAAGCCTATCTCGACAGCAAAGGATTTCTGCGATGTCCATCTTCCACCATACCTGCGTGAGGAAAAGGGTTCCGGTTGGCCATCCGCTCTACGGGAAGGTGGTGTATACCCCCGCCATGGCCGAGGGTAGCGTGGAGGCGTTTTGCGCGGTATTGCGCTGGATGGGGATCGATGGGCAACCTACCCCCCCTCCCAGCAATCGCTCGCTCGAACTGGGGGGCCAGTACACCAGCGGAGATGAGTGCTATCCGCTGAAAGTCACCATCGGCGATTTCCTAAGAATTACTGAACAACCTGGATTCGATCCCAAGCGGACGGTTTTTTTTATGGCCACGGGAGAGGGGCCCTGCCGTTTCGGCCAGTACGCAGACTTCCTCAAGAAGCTGCTCCGCGATCTTGGTCATTCCGGAGTTGCGGTGATTTCTCCGTCCGGCGATCACGGCTACCAGGAGATCGGCGAGTTCGGAACGGCGTTCGTGCGGGGCGCATGGCGGGCGCTGGTTTCGGCTGACCTGCTGCGAAAGAAGCTGCTGATGACGCGACCCTACGAACTGGAGCCCGGCAAGACCGACCGGGCATTCCAGGATTCGCTTGACGACCTCTGCCGGACCATCGAGCACAGCTGCTCGGATTACGACTGCCAGATGACAGCGATCGTAGCTGCGCTGGAGCGGGC
>PMCH01000341.1 GCA_003154055.1 Acidobacteriaceae bacterium | reverse complement strand
CTGCTGGGCGCGCTGCTGTTGCTGCTCTTTTTGTTTTTGCGCGGGTTTTTGCTTCTCCGGCTGCGCTTGCTTTTCAGACTTGTTCTGTTTTTCGTCCTGCTGATCCTGCTGTGGATAAGCAAGGGCGGCGGTTCCGAGAAGCACAAACAGAACTGCTGTACTGATGATTCCAATTCGTTTCATGAGTCGCCTCGATTTCAGCGTAAACACCGCAGGGAGGATTAACTGTCTTCTTTTGACCAGTCGGGCTATGGCTACCCTGGACGGCGCGTATGAAAGAACCCGGGTTTACGACGACCCTTTACGGGCGCCGGCGATGGCCAGCGCGATCCCACCTGCGATGAGCACCGCACTGATGATGGGAGACACGCGCTCGTTCTGAGTGGTTTGCACGCCGATGTTCGTGTCGCCCACTTTAATACCGTGCGTCTCGGAGCGGGGGATTGGCACGACCAGCGATGCGATGCCGAGTGCAAGCAGGAGCACGCCTGCCGCCAGAAACATTCTCATATCATGTCCTCGTTATCCTCGAACTGTCGAAAGGGCCTAGCCGCCGCCCTCGCACTCCATTGTCAACATTGGAGCGCAGGAAACTGTTCAACATTGCTCAAACTGCGTTCTTGCCATCCAGGTTGACGATCGAGTGCCACGGGGATCCCAGGCGAACCTGGAGTGGGCCGCAGGCTTGGTTTCACGCGCGCAGCTGCAAGCTGGTTTCTTTCGGAACTGTGCCGGAGTGGAAAAGCTCAATCGTGCAGAACTACGCCGAGCAGCGAGCTGTGGACCTGCAACCCGCCCTCGATACCGCCGGAGTAATGAATAAAGCCCAGTTTCCTGAACCGGTTCATGAAAAAGCTTACTCGCGAGCGGGTGGTACCGACCATCTCGGCCAGGGTTTCCTGACTTATTTTTGGAACCACGGTCTCAGGCACGCCTTCCTTGCCAAAGTGAGCTAGCAGCAGAAGGACTCGAGCCAGCCGTTTTTCGCTGGAGTTAAACAACTGGTCCACCAAGTCCTCTTCATAACGGATATTGCGCGCCAGCAAATACGCCACAAACACATCCGAAAAGGCATGTTCCCGCTGCAGCGCTTCGTTCATCGCCTTCTTGTCGATGCGCAGAATATCGCAATCCGTTAGTGCGGCTGCCGATCCCATGCGCAGAGCCTGCCCTGCCAGTGCACCCTCACCAAAGAAGTTTCCGGCACCTAACATCCCCAGGGTCGCTTCTCGGCCGGTCTTGGATACAACCGTCAGCCTCACCCTGCCTTTTTGGACGTAAAAGACAGAATCCGCCTTCTCTCCCTGCGTGAATATCGTTTGCTTTTTCTCGAAGGCCAGCAACTTCCTGCCGTCGCCGATGGTGGCGAGGAAAGTGTTGGGATCGAATCCGCGGATCTTCTTGCTTATCGAAGTAGAACCCATCACTCCTGATTGTACTCCTTGCCCAAAATCCCCGCTGTGGGCCGTTCTGCCCGGTATGGGGAGGCAGCTAGTGGGCCATTGCTATCCATCACTTTTCCGAAACATCCAATCGTCGATCTCGATGCGGATCTGTGCGGGGTTGGCCGGTGCTAAGCTCACATTTCTCTCCCGGCTTGGCACCACAGGTGGGACAACGAACTTCCAGGGCTTGTTCCCGCTTGGCTTTCATGGCTCCATCGTGCAGCGTTGCCCGGCAATAAGATGTTCAATTGTGAACACTGCATACAGGGCGGAAGCCTGGGATCTTCTCGATGTTATTGGGAGTTCCCAACCGGAGATAAGGCCGCCGGCGCTCCGCCTGGCTGGCGGGCATCGGTAACACGATAGTCTTTGTATTCGATGGTCAGGGTGGCGCGTCCTCCCAGCCGGATGTAGCTGACCGATTCATTCCGGGCCGGAAGCCAGAAGCCGTGGACCTTGATGTATTCGTGATGAATCTCGCTCTTCTTTGTCCAGAAGGAAGGATTCTGCGCCGGTTCGGCGTCAATGCGGGTGACGGCGAAATCGGTTCCGTCCACCCACACTTTGCCGCGATAGACATATTTACTTTTGGCTTTCGGGCTGACCTGCAGCACGTATTGCCCACTTGTTCCGGATGGCTCGTATCCCACCAATTCGAAATCATAGTTATCGCGATTCAACAGTGTCCGCGCGCTGACCGCGGGTTGCGTAGCCTCCTTCTCGCTTTCCAGGAGCCTCTTGAATACCCGATCGAGAATCAGTTTCGATCCGCTCTGGGAGACGACCTTGAAGTCTTTGGTGGCGGGGCTGTTGTAGACGGCTTCCACGGTCATTTCGGCTTCCCGGTCGCTGGGGAATCCGCGATAGGCGAGGTGGTACACCCGGGTCGCCTCCGAGTGAACCAGAGCCTGCGCCCGCTCTTGATTCCTGCGCTCGAGATTGTTCACCACCTGGTCCGCCGAGAGAGGTGAGTTCACAATCGGCGATGGCGGCGATTCCGAACCGGCCGCAACGAATTTCGGGGCGGTGATCAGCGCTACCCAGGCGAACCAGGTGATCAAGCTTCGAATTGTCCGCACGACGGTCATCTGCCGAACCCTGAGTTTACTCTCGCGGACTGTTTCATCCCTATCGCGTGCGTGCATCCGGCAGAATCACGGTCAGGCCGGCACCGGCGGACGGTTCTTGCTTTGCTTAATGGAAACCGGATCGAGGAATGTCATCATGCTTCGCAGCCGCGCGCCCACTTGCTCGATCTGGTGTTCCTGCTCGCGCTGGCGCGTGGCTTCAAACCACTCCCGTCCCGACTCGTTCTCGGCGATCCAGTTTCGCGCGTAGGTTCCGTCCTGAATTTCCTTCAAGATTTGCCGCATGACCTGCCGGGTCTGATCGGTGATGATGCGCGGCCCGCCCGTGTAATCTCCGTGTTCGGCGGTGTCGCTGACCGAATAGCGCATGTAGTTGAGACCGCCGCGGTACATCAGGTCCACGATCAGCTTCAATTCGTGCATGCATTCGAAGTAAGCAATCTCCGGCTGGTAACCGGCTTCCACCAAGGTTTCAAAGCCGGCTTTGACTAGCGCACTCACTCCGCCGCACAGGACCGTCTGCTCGCCGAAGAGATCGGTTTCCGTCTCTTCCGCAAACGTGGTCTCGATCACGCCCGCTCGGGTTGCCCCGAGGGCCTTGGCATAGGACAGTGCCAACTGCTTTGCCGTTCCGCTCGCATCCTGGTGGACAGCCAGGAGGGCGGGAGTCCCGCCACCTTCGACGAAGACTTCCCGCACGCGATGCCCCGGCGCTTTGGGCGCAACCATCGACACATCAATGTTCGATGGCGGTGTAATCGTCTTGAAGCGGACATTGAAGCCGTGAGCAAACATCAGAGTCTTTCCCACGGAGAGGTGGGGTGCGATGTCGCGCTTGTACACTTCTGGCTGGGCCGTGTCGGGCACCAGGGTCATGATGACGTCCGCCCAGGACGCAGCCTCCGCCACCGACGACACAGTCAATCCGGCGGCTTGCGCCTTGGCTCGAGATTCACTAGCCGGCGCCAGGCCCACGCGAACCTCGACGCCGCTGTCACGCAGGTTGAGGGCATGAGCGTGTCCTTGTGAGCCATACCCGATAATGGCCACTTTCTTGCTGCGAATCAGGGCCAGATCGGCGGAGTCATCGTGATACATCTTCGTCATTGAGTATTCCTTTCGAATCGTTTGTCACTACACCGAGTACTGCACATCGTCGTCTCCGGCAGCCTGCGCCAGAGTGTTCGTCGGAGCGGTCACAGTAGAGCACTTGCTACCCCTTCGCATAGCGACAATCCCGGTGCGCACCATTTCGAGCAGGCCATAGGGACGAAGCACTTCCAGCAGCCCGTCAATCTTGTCTTCGTCGCCGGTGATTTCGATGATAAGGGACTCGGGCGCAACGTCGACCACGCGGGCGCGAAAGACACTGGCCAACTCGAGCACGTGCGAGCGCGCCTCGTGAGTGGCCGCCACTTTGATCATCGCCAGGTCGCGCACGATGGCGGGCTCGTTGGTGATGTTTTCCACCAGCAAAACGTTCACCAGTTTGTACAGGTTGGCCTCGATGCGGCGCGACTGGTCCCGGTCGGCATCAACCGTGATGGTCATGCGCGATACTTCCGGCTTTTCCGTGCGTCCCACGGTGAGGGAGTCGATATTGAAGGCGCGGCGGCGAAACAGAGACGCCACCCGGGTCAGTACGCCTGGCTTGTTTTCCACATAGACGACGTAAGTGTTCAGCATATTGGGTTACTCATCATCGGCGGTCTCCACGATTGGGTTTGGCCGCCGGATCATCTCATGTAAAGCGGCCCCCGCGGCGACCATGGGATAGACCGTGTCTTCCTGTTCCACCTTGAAATTCATCAGCACCGGTCCAGTGTGCTGGCGGGCTGATACAACCGCGGGCACAACCTGCGAACGCTCGGTCACAGTCATGTTCCGAATGCCGTAAGCCTCCGCAATCTTCGCGAAGTCCGGGTTCAAAAGCGGCGTTGCCTGGTAGTTGCGATCGTAGAAGAATTCCTGCCACTGGCGCACCATCCCCAGATAGCCGTTATTGATGATCGCAATGTTGATTTTAAGGTTTTCTTGCACGATGGTAGCGAGCTCCGACATGGTCATCTGGAAACCGCCGTCCCCTGCTACCACCCAGACCTCTGCTTCGGGACACGCCACCTTCGCACCGATGGCCGCGGGCAAGGCAAATCCCATCGTCCCCAACCCGCCCGAAGTGATCAGCGAACGCGGCTCCTCGTGCTTGTAATATTGCGCTTCCCACATCTGGTGCTGGCCCACGTCGGTCACCACCACGACATTGCCTCCGCGCGTCTCCCGCCAAAGGTCGTTAATAACGTGCGCCGCATAGAGATGCCCGTTGTCCGGCAGGTTCTGAATGTCACGGACCGCTGAGTCACCCCTTAGCTGATCGATAACATCCGACCACTCGCTGCGATCAATGGACTCGATCCTGGGCAGCATCTCGCGCAGCACTTCTCGCAGATCGCCTACCAGCGCAACATCGACTTTCACATTCTTGTTGATCTCGGCCGGATCGATCTCCACATGAATTTTTTTCGCATTCGGAGCGTAAGTCTTGAGATTTCCCGTCACCCGGTCGTCGAAACGCATGCCGAGTGCGATCAGTAAATCGGCCTCCTGGATGGTGTGGTTCACCCACGCTTCACCGTGCATTCCCATCATGCCGAGATTGAGTGGATGGGAAGCCGGAAGCGCGCCCAAGCCGAGCAGGGTGAGCGCGACCGGGATGCCCGCACGCTCCGCCAAATCGCGCACTTCCCGCATGGCCCCGGAAACGATCGCTCCATGCCCCAGAAGGATCACCGGTCTTTTGGCGTTGTGAATCAATTCCAGCGCTTGCTCGTA
>PMCH01000274.1:4643-5263 GCA_003154055.1 Acidobacteriaceae bacterium | reverse complement strand
CTGCCAGCTCCTGGCGTCGTCCGACACCTGGAGGCTGCCTTCGGCGGCCCGCCGGATCCAATAAAGCACCACATGGTCGAAGGTGCACTCGGCACCCAGGTCGACGTACACCCATTCTTCACCGGCGCCGGCACTCTTCCATGCGCTNNGATGGCCTTAACCGGCCAGTCCCCTGTGCGTACCCAGCTCTCTGTGCCGCTTGCGCGGCCTAGTTCGGTCCACGTCTGTCCGTCGTCGGAACCCAGGGCCACGCAGGTCCACGGCAGCGGTTGCGTTTCGGCGGTCTGAGCGTGCGCCAGGACGTCAATGCGATCGACTTCCAACGGTGTGTCCCGGCCTTGGGGTTCGAGTTGAATCCAGCCCCCTGTCCCGGGCAGACTTGCAGTCGAAAAAGGATTGTCATCCACTAGATGCTCGCGGTCGTGCTTGTTGAGCATGCCCTCGACGCTGGTCGCGGTCGAAAACCACCGCGGCAACTTCGTGTCTCGGATCCCATCCGTGACCAGCTGCGCCGTGAGGTTGTAGTCGTGGTTGCTGGAGGCGAACGCCGGACGATGGAGAGCGAGATTGCGGTACGTTTGGGTATCGATTTCCAACCGCGCCCCGTTGTACGCTTTCGG
>PMCH01000274.1:1426-4634 GCA_003154055.1 Acidobacteriaceae bacterium | reverse complement strand
CAGGAGCTCCGCTACTGATGAGGGGTTTACTGGATTTGGATCACATTCTCAGAGCTGCTGGCCTTGATCTCATCCACGCGGGCCACCACTTTGCGGGCAAACTCGAACAGCGACTTGGCGTGGGGCGCGTCTTCTCCCTGGAGAACGGAGGGAGAGCCGCTGTCGCCGGACTTGCGGATCTCGGGATCGAGTTCGATNNCTCATGTTTTCGACCATGCCGACGATATCCACCTTCATCTGCCGGAACATCTCGATGGCCTTGCGCGCGTCCTGCAGCGAAACGTCGGACGGTGTGGAAACCACGATCGCGCCGGTCAGCGGCACGGTCTGAATGAGAGAGAGTGCAACGTCGCCGGTTCCGGGCGGAAGGTCGACGACAAGGTAGTCCAGTTGTCCCCACTCCACCGATCCCAGAAACTGCCGGATGATCGAATGCAGCATCGGCCCGCGCCAGATCAGCGGCTTGTCGCCGGGGTTGAGCAGCCCGACCGAGATCATTTTCAGCCCGTGCACGGTGAGTGGTTCGATGCGCTGGTCTCCCAGCACTTTCGGCTGCTCGTTCGCCCCGAGCATGAGCGGAACGTTCGGGCCGTACACGTCGGCGTCCAGCAGTCCCACCCTGTGGCCCATTTTGCTGAGCGCGAGCGCCAGGTTCACGGCGAGCGTGGTCTTTCCCACTCCACCTTTGCCGGAACCAACAGCAATGATGGCATTGACGCCGGGAAGCGGTTGCGGGGCGGGCGGTTGCTGGCCAGGAGCATGACTGTGAGCGCTCAAGATTGCCTCTCAAAAGAACTTTTTGATTATACGGGAGTGTATCTGGGCTCTGGTGTTTCGTCAGACGGCAAGATACCCCCCGTCCACCGGATAAATGGCGCCGGTGACCCAGTTCGACTCGTCGCTGGCAAGATAGACGGCCAGGCCCGCGATGTCCTCGGGACGGCCCAGGCGCCCGATGGGATGAACGGCGATGCGCTCCCGGCGCACAGCATCCGGATCGGGTGCGTTCCGGAGGATTGCCGCCGTCAGGTCAGTCTCGATAAACGAAGGGCAGATGGCGTTGACGCGGATGTTCTCGTGCCCGTGGTCAATGGCCATGCACTTGGTCAGAAGCACGACCGCCCCTTTCGAAGGCGCATACGAAGCACGATTGCGCGCGCCGTTGATGCCCAATACAGAAGCCACGTTGATGATCGCGCCGCCCCCGACCTTGCGGAAGTGAGGCAGCACGGCGCACGAGAGCTGCCAAAGACTCTTCACGTTGACCTGGAAAGTCTGGTCCCACTGTTCTTCGGTGACCTGCTCGGCGGTCCCGGGAATCATGATGCCCGCGTTGTTCACCAGCACATCGATGCGGCCGAAACGGGCGATGGTTTCTGCTACCGCGCGGATGATCTCGGCTTTGCGCGCGAGGTCGGCAGAGATGACGAGCGGAGCGGTGCCGCATTCTTTCGCCACCGCCTCAAGTTTTTCTCTGCGGCGTCCGATGAGAGCCAGGCTGGCGCCTTCGCGGGCAAATGCTAGAGCACAGGCCCGGCCAATGCCAGTACCGGCGCCGGTGAGGAGGATGACTTTGTTCTGCAGGACGTTCAGCATGGGAAGGACAGTCTATAGCCGTCAGGTAAGTCGCGCCCTGCAACTCATTCGACAGTCAATCAATCGTGAATTCTGCCGCGCATCGATTTAACTGATGGCTGGCGGCTGCTCTAGTAGTGTCCCTCTCCCAACTGCACCTTCCCGCGGAACATGCGGTAGATGAAGACGAAATACGCGATGGCGAGGACCGCGCCCAAAGTCCACCACACGATACCGACGCTCAGGCCGTGGCTGCCCGCGGCGGTGTTGTAGATCGTCAAATCGTATTGCGGATCGCGCGCCGGCAACACTACCGGATAGAGCGCAAACGCCGCTCCCACCAGCATCCCGGCAATGTAGAGGCTCGAGGCGACGAAGGCGAGTTTCTCCTTCCCCTTGGGATTGGCCCAGAGCATCACGGCCAGACTGCCGAACACGAGGAGAGGCACCAGCAGTCCGATCTTGTGCCTCGAGTAGTTGTCCATTATCCCGGGACGCACGAAATAGGTCGCGACCAGGCTGATACAAGTAAGAAAGAATTGCAGCGGCCAACAAAGCAGCGCGATACCGCGCGCCCGGCGGGAAAGATCCTCGTCGGTCTTGATGGCCACGTAGTACGAACCGTGCGCCGTCAGGGTGACCAGGGCAACCACTCCGGCCATGACTGTGTACCAGTCCAGAATGCCGGTCTGCGGGCCGAGCCGGAAGTTAGTCCAGAGCGGCTCGAAAAAGTAGCCGCTGGCATCGAGCGGGACGCCGCGAATTACGTTGCCGAGCGCGGCGCCGAGGAAAATCGCCAGCAGAATGCTGGAAACGCTGAAGACCGCGTCGAAGAAGCCCTGCCACACCGGGGCCTTGATATGGCCGCGGAGTTCGATGCCGATGCCGCGCAACATGAGCAGCCACAGCACCATCATCAACGGCAGGTAGAAACCGCTGAAGCTCGACGCATAGAGCTGCGGAAAAGCGAAGTAGAGCGTGCCGCCGGCGGCCAGCAGCCAGACTTCGTTACCATCCCAAACCGGCCCGATGGCGCGCAGGACTTTGCGACGTTCGTCGTCGGTCTTAGCCGCCACCAGATAAATCGCGCCCGCGCCCAGATCGAATCCATCCAGCACGACGTAGGCCGTGACCATCACTCCGACAATCCAGAACCAGAGGCTTGCCATCTTCACCTCACCTCCGCTGCGTGCGTCCCTGTGAGTTCAGGTTCGCCGTGCGGGCCATTCTCAATTTCCCGGCGTATCAGAAACAGAAACAGGATGCCGAGCACGGTGTACATGCCCATGAATCCCAGCAGCGTGAACAGGCCGTTGCCCGCCGAGACCATCTTGGAATACCCCTCCGATGTCCGCATCANNACCGCCACCACCAGCACCGCGATGAAGATGCTCCCCAGCCCCACCATGATGTGGTAGCTGTAATACAGCAGCGGGATGTTCCCCGGCCAGTCTTCCTTCGGAAAAGCGCTCAGCCCCTGGACATGCGCGTTCCAGCGGCGGTAGGTCAGCATGCTGAGCATTCCCGGAACTTCCAGCGGATTATCAATCTTGCGCTGCTGCTCGTCGGGCTGTCCCATGATGACGAGCGGCGCCCCGGCCTGGCCGTGAAAAAGCCCCTCCATCGCAGCGAG
>PMCH01000274.1:0-1407 GCA_003154055.1 Acidobacteriaceae bacterium | reverse complement strand
GCGCCGCTCATGTTGTGCGCGTATTGCCACCATGCCCAGGGATTCAGGACGAGTTGCCAGAAGCTGGAGAGTTGCGCGGAACCATCGGGCGCCGTGTAGTAGCCGACGGGGTGCTGCATCCAGGCGTCGGTCGCGACAATGAAAAAGCCCGACAGCCACGACCCGACAAAGACCGCCACCGCGGAGAACCAGTGCATGATCGGACTCAGCCGTTTTTCGCCGTAGAGGAACAATCCCAGGAACGCCGATTCCAGGAAGAAAGCGAACATGCCTTCCATACCCAGCGTCTGGCCGATCACTCCGCCCGCGAATTTCGAGAAATGCGACCAGTTGGTGCCGAACTGGAATTCCATGGGAATTCCGGTCACCACGCCCAGTACGAAATTGATCCCGAAGATTTTGGCCCAGAAGCGGGCGGCCTGGTGATAGACAGGATCGTTCCGGCGCAACGCGATGGTCTTCAGCCACACGATCAGCAGCGCCAGACCCATCGTCAACTGCGGGAACAGGTAGTGGAAGGTGACGGTAAAGGCGAAATGAAGTCGGTGAATAATCTCGCTATCCATAAGGCTCTCAGACCCGCGTGCTCTATTATCGGGACAAAACTCAGAGCGTATGTGATGCCGGTCACAAATCGGCCTGAAGTTTGCGCCGCCTTTCAAGCTCGGCACGCCGAATTTCGCGGCGCCGCCCGGCGTCTTCGTAGCGGCGCCTCTCGTCATCGGTCTCGGGGACAACCGGCGGGACGTGACAGTGGTTTCCCGCAGCATCCACCGCGACGAAGGTCAGGTACGCCGAGCTGACGTGCTGGTGCTGATCAAGGTGATAGTTCTCGACCCAGACCTTCACCCCGATCTCCATGGAAGTATTAAAGGCACGGTTGACCGAGGAGCGCAGGATGACCAGATCACCGACGTGCACCGGCACGAGGAAGTCGAGGTGATCGATGGCTGCGGTGAGCGCGTACTGGCGCGAGTGGCGGTGAGCGGCCATCGCGCCGGCCAGGTCGATCCAGTGCATGAGCCGCCCGCCCAATAGTGCGTTCAGCGGGTTAGCATCGTTCGGAAGCACGATCTCCGCCATTTCCGACTTGGACTCGCTGACGGGCCGGGGTTGCATCGTCTGTGCTTTGTCGTTCGCACTCATGAGTTTCTTCTTCTAAGTCTCTCTCTGCCGCGACTGGTAAGTCTCCATATAGCAATTGGCGAGTCTCTGTACTCGCGGATCGGAGTGCGGGTTCACCCAAAATCCACGGACCCGATCATAGGTGAGTTTGCCGTGTTCTCGCGGAGCATGACCAGACTCGCAAACATACCAGAGCGTGATTTGCTCCACATTGACTCGAGCGACGGAGAAACGGATTGCATCCCAGTCCCGCTCGGGAGAAATATGAGAACAGGCGTGTGC
>PMCH01000049.1 GCA_003154055.1 Acidobacteriaceae bacterium | reverse complement strand
CTGTCGTGTGAAATGGCGCTGAGCACACCGGGGATGCCGGTGGCAGCCGTCGAGAAACTGGAATCCGCCCATAAACTCGTACAGGGCTTGCGGGCGCAGTTGGGGGCGGCGAAGTGAACCCCCCCGGGGAAGCTCTCGGGGATTGGTTGGCGCCGGAGAACCGGCTGTAGATGGCTTGGTATCCACGTACACGCGTCCCTGATGAGGGAGCGTCGGGCGTGGATAGGGTGCTGTCCCTTGCGGGACGCGCGCTCCCAACCTCCCTGACCAGGGGCTTACGCTCCGGACTTTCTTGTGCTGCCGCCGCGCGGCTGGGGGCGTTGAATCAATGATCATCCCACTCGCTTGGGCCAGTGGGGCAAGACTCCTTGAGACGTCATGGGACCCGGCATTTTTCGTGAAAAAGTGGGCCCAAGGTCCAATAAAAGCTTGGCGGTCGGGCGACTCGACCCTAAACTAGGGGCAATTGGGCGAGGAGGGGTTTCGCCCTGTTCCCGGGGGTTCTGTGCGCGTTCTGGTTACGACCGACACTTTCAGTGGGGTGTGGACCTACACTCGCGAACTGGTGTCTGGACTCGTAACTCACGGGGCGCAAGTGGCCCTGGTCAGTTTCGGTGAGATCCCGCTTCCCCACCAGACTTCATGGATGCAGGGCCTGCACGGACTGGAGTACCATCCCACGGCGTTCCGGCTGGACTGGATGCAGGAAGGCGAGCAGGACTTCCAGGCGGCGCAAGAATATCTGTGCAGCATCGTCCACGATACGCGCCCTGACCTGTTGCACCTCAACCAACTGAGTTTTGGCGCGTTGCCGGTAGAGACGCCTCGGTTGGTGGTGGCGCATGGCGATGTCATCACCTGGTGGCTGAGCGTACACGGACGCGAACCCGCCGACTCGGCCTGGCTGGACTGGTACCGCGAGACGATCGTCCGCGGGTTGCAACGGGCCGAAGCGGTGGTGACCACATCCCGCTGGATGGACCAGATGTTGCGCCTGGCCTACGGGGACAACCATGAAGCCTGCGTGATTCATCCGGGACGTAATCCAATTTATTTCAACCCCTTCGTCAGCAAGGAAGATTTGGTGCTGGCGATTGGCCGGCTCTGGGATACAGGGAAACAGGTGGCGCTGCTGACCCACCATTCCCACGGCATTCCGGTGTGTATTGTGGGAGCGGACCATCCGGTGCCCTCGCCGCCGACGCCGATCCGGGCTGACGTGCGCGTGTCGACCGATGAGCACGAGATTGCTGTAAGAGGAGCGCAGACCGAGGCGCAGTTGCGCACGCTCTACAGCCGGTCCTCGGTATTTGCGGCGACTTCAAGATACGAACCCTTGGGATTGACATCGATTGAGGCTGCCTTTTCGCGTTGCGCGCTGGTAGCAAATGACACTCCGGCCTATCGCGAGTTCTGGGGCGATGCGGCGTTGTACTTCGAGCGCAACGATGCGGACAGCCTGGCCGAAGTGCTACACAAGCTCCAAGAGGACCGCGAACTGGCACGGCTGTACGGCACGCGCGCCTACAACCGGGCTCGTGAACGCTTCACCGCCAAGAGGATGGTGGACGACTACCTCAGGCTCTACCGTCAACTGCGCGCTTTGAAGGTTGCGGTGGCGTGAAGGGCACCTCGAATGATGAGCCGCTTCCCAATCACTTGCAGGTTCTGATTGTCACCGGCGGCAGCCGGGGGATCGAGGCCGCTATTAGCCCTGCAACGACACCAGGAA
The DNA here is from genome assembly GCA_003154055.1 of Acidobacteriaceae bacterium. GTDB lineage: Bacteria > Acidobacteriota > Terriglobia > Terriglobales > Acidobacteriaceae > Acidiflorens. The sequence goes on along the minus strand of PMCH01000049.1, from coordinate 1,303 downwards.
AACGGAGAAGTTGTTCGCGCGATCGAAGGCGGTGGTGGACGCGCCGTCGCCGTGCAAGCCGATATCAGTTCTGAATCGGAAGTCCTCCGCTTGTTCGAATCTGTCAACCGCCAACTGGGAGGTCCGACCGCTCTCGCAAACAACGCGGCCACGAGCGGACGCTAGGATCGCGGCGGGCGGGTCATCCGCATGCTATACTTTTGTATCTTTTCCGCGTCAACCAGCGGTCGGAGGATGGTATCGACAAGCGTTTTATCCGCATGAATGAACGCATCCGCGCACGCGAAGTGCGCGTGATCGGTGACGAGGGCGAACAGATCGGTATCATGGCGCCCTTGGACGCGCTCAAGATGGCCCGCGAGAAAAACCTGGACCTGGTGGAGATTTCCCCAACCGCGCAGCCCCCGGTTTGCCGCATCATGGACTACGGGAAATTCCTGTACCAGAACGAAAAGCGCGATCGCGAAGCCAAGAAGAAACAGAAGACCATTACGGTCAAGGAAGTGAAATTTCGTATCAACGTGGACGACCACGACTACGACACGAAGAAGAATCACGTGCTTCGCTTCCTGGACGAAGGCGACAAGGTCAAGGCAACCATCTTTTTCCGCGGGCGGGAAATGACGCGGCAGAGTTTGGGACGCCAGATCCTGGAACGCCTGATCAAGGACGTCGAGCACAAGGGATTGGTGGAGTTCCGGCCGCGCCAGGAAGGCAANNGCAGACGGCGTAAGAGCAGCTAATAGCTCCTAGCCTCTAGCTACTAGCTTCCAAGGATTACAGCTGGGCAGGTTTGCGTTTTTGCTGAGAACTGACAGCTGAGAACTGAGAACTGATTTTTATGCCTAAACTAAAAACACACAAAGGCGCCGCCAAGCGCTTCAAGAAGACGGGGACAGGGAAGGTGAAGCGGCACAAGGCGTATCTGCGCCACATCCTGACCTCGAAGGCCAAAAAACGCAAGAAGAAGCTCGGGAGCTCCACCCTGGTGAGCGATGCCGATGTTCGCAAGGTGAAGCGGATGATCCCGTANNAAGTCTGCGAACGGCAAGTTTGTCCGCAGCGGCGCGTGAAGAGGTCAGACTTCAGAAATCCCTTTGGGTAGAAGTCTCCTTACCTCCAGCCGCCAAAACGCAACACCCAAAAGGAGAACACCATGCCTCGTGTAAAACGCGGAACCAAACGCCGCGCCAAGCGAAAAAAGATTCATGCACGCGCCAGTGGATATTTCCTAACCAAATCCAAAATTTACCGCTCGGCAAAAGAAGCCGTCGATAGCGCGATGAAGTTTGCCTACTCAGGC
>PMCH01000077.1:20437-37719 GCA_003154055.1 Acidobacteriaceae bacterium | reverse complement strand
ATCAGGCCGCCCTTCTTGTTTCGGTCTCGACCGAACTCCTACAGCATCTTCGCACTTTCTACGTGAATCGTGTCGCCTTCGACGTGTCCGGTTACTGCCACGTGATGGCCTTCATGCCCCGCAAGCGCTTCGGGATTCTTGACGGTGAGGATCTTCTGGTCCCCATCGGTGACGACGACCATACTGGCGCCTTCCTTGATGCACTTCTTGGTGCACTCGGCAGCGCCAGCGTTGGCGCCCTTGACGCCGCACTTGGAATCGCTGATCCAGCCATTCACAGTGGTCGCGTCGGCTGCAAACACCGGCGTTGCCAACGCAAAGACCAACGACAGAGCAAAAATTGTGCAGAGAAACTTCCGCATTCCATCCTCCTTAAGATTGGTTCCCACACGTGATGCTACCGTGAACTCTATCACAGGTTCGCGGGACGCGGCACGCCCTCACCCTGGCACACCACGATCATTAGTGCCGATCTGCGCGCCGACTGCCCAAACCCTACTTCCCGTTTCTTGCCCTGCCGGTCGCTGGCTTCTGCGGCGGGTCTGGAAAGACGTACACATGTTCGCCGGGCCGCGTATAGTGCAGTTGTTCGCGAGCTTCCTTCTCAATGGCGCTGGGGTTGGACTTCAACCCTTTGATTCTCTCCAGGTACTCATCGTTCTCTTTCTGCACTCGGTTCACATCCTGCTCCAGCGATTTCATCTCAGCGCGCTTCTGGCGATACACCACCATGCCATTGGCTCCGAACATCGCATGCAAAAGAATTCCCAAGGTCAGAAACACGGCCGCCACCGTCCCCAACCGGCGCCACTCGGCCGCCAGCCACGTCCAGACAGGTCGCGTCCGCTCAACACACTGCGCTGCCAGGGCCTCCGCTTTGGGACCCTGCTCCATCACCGCGCGCAAGCCTTCCTCCGGTCGCGGGAAAATCCGTGCTCTCGACGATGGCCCTAATCGAAGATCCATGCCTTGGCTGCCAAGCTCAGTTTATCGAGTCCTTCCCTTGTGCGCGCTTCCGTGTACACGCGCACCACCGGCTCGGTACCGGAAAGCCGGTAACAAGCCCACGACCCGTCCTCCAGGACGAGTTTGAGCCCGTCCGTCCGCACGACCTGGGCAACTTTATTGCCAACAAACTCGGACGGATCAACACGTAACTTCTTAGTAAACTTCTCCTTCACTTCCGGCGTCAAGTGGAAGTTCTCGCGAAGGGGGTAGTAGGAACCAACTTTGGCAAATATGCCTTCCAACTGCTTACCCAAAGAGGCGCCGCGGCGGGCCACCATCTCGCAACACAGCAACCCGGCCAGCACTCCGTCTTTTTCAGGAACATGGCGGCGAATCGAGAGCCCGGCGCTCTCCTCTCCGCCAATCAGAATCTTGTCCTGCTTGATCAGTTCGCCGATGTACTTGAATCCAACCGGCGTCTCGTACAACTCGATCTTGTGTTTGTCGGCCAGCGCATTGATCAGGTTGGTGGTGGCTACCGACTTGCCGACCCCGTTCTTCCACCCCCGGCTCTCCACCAGATAATCAAAGAGCAGCGCAATAATGTAGTTCGGCTGGAGGAACGTGCCATCCTCGTCGACAATGCCGAAGCGGTCCGCGTCGCCGTCGGTCGCGATGCCGATGTGCGCGCCAGTTTCCCGCATCTTCTGGCGCAGATCTTCGAGCAAGTGATCGTCGGGCTCGGGGGCATGTCCGCCGAAGAGAACATCGCGGTAGTCGTGGACAGTCGCGACCGTTATGCCGGCTTCGCGGAGCAGCGCGTCGGAATATCCACGGGCGGCGCCCCACATCGGATCGAAAGCAACCTTCACCCCCGCCCCCTTGATGACGTCGAGGTCCACGATTTCGCGCAGGCGTGAGAGATACATGCGCCGCGGGTCGATGGATTGCGCCTCCGCCTTGCCCTTCGGCGTTTCCGGATTCGCGTCATACGCCGCAATTTCTGATTCGATCCTCTTCGTTGCTTCTGGCAACGCGGGCGCGCCGTCCGAAGTCGAGAACTTGATGCCGTTATATTCCGGCGGATTATGGGAAGCCGTGAAATTGATTGCGCCGTCAGCGTTCGACTGGGTCACGGCGTAAGAAATCGCCGGCGTGGGCGCGGCTTCAGAGATGACCAGGGGTACGATCCCATAGCTCGCCAGTATCTCGGCGGCCATCGCGCAGAACGTCTCCCCCAGAAAGCGCGGGTCGCGGCCCACGATGACCTTGGGTGCCTTCGACCTTTGCGCTACCACATAGCGTGCGATTCCATGAACGGCGCGGCGAACATTGGCAAAAGTGAATTCTTCCGCCATCACCGCGCGCCAACCGGAGGTGCCAAACTTGATTTGCGTCGCCATCGCTTGCCTCGAACAGGCTTTCGGCTCTAGGCTTTCCGTTCTGGGAGTTTTTCTGAATAGCGAGCACCCTGGTTCGAGAACCGGAAAACCTGAAACCCAGAGCCTGATTCTATATGACCGACAAAAGAGTTGTTCTCTCCAATTGCGGATCGGCGGAGGAAGCCCGCCGCATCGCCCGTGAACTGGTACAGCGCCGCTTGGCGGCCTGCGTCAACATCGTTCCCCAGATCGAATCGGTGTATCGCTGGAAGGACGAGGTGGAGACCGCCACGGAATGCCTGCTCATCATCAAGACCACGGCCGCTGTGTTCGATCGGCTGCGCGATGCGCTCCGCGAACTCCATTCCTACGACGTTCCCGAATGTGCCCAGCTTGTGATTGAAGACGGAAGCGCTCCCTACCTCGATTGGATTGCAGATTCGGTCAGGTAGAACCGGGGCTTGCCGCGACTCGCCGGCTGGCGCGGATGCGCGGCACATCTCCCATTCCGAACGCAAGACCCGACTCAAAGCAAAAAGGCGGCGATTCGCGCTCGCCGCCCCTCGTGCAAACAACGGTTTGTTACTTTCCGATCTTGTCGCGATGAATGTCCCGCCGGTCGTGGCGGACGTCTTTCTTGTCGTGGCGGATATCGCGGTTGTCCTTATGCAAGTCCCGCTTGTCCGAGTTGATGTCGCGCTGATCGTGCCGCGCATCGCGCAGATCGGCGTTGCGGTCGGTACGATCGTGGCGAATGTCACCCTTATCGCTGTGGATGTCGGCTCTGTCTTTCGCGGCATCGGCGCTATCCCCGTTGCGCTTGTCGCGGGCCAGATCGGCGCGGTCCTTGTTCAGATCGCGGCGGTCGTGGTTGATGTCTTTCTGATCGCCGCGGGCATCGCGCACGTCGGAGTTCCGGTCGCGGCGATCCTGGGTCAAGTCGCGCTTATCGTTATTGCGGTCGCGGCGATCCTGCCGCAGGTCGCGCTTGTCATGGCGCAAGTCCTTCCGGTCTTGCGGAAGGTCATTGGGAGAAGCCGTGCTGCTCTGTCCCAAAGCCATCGCGCCTGCCAGTAAAACGAATCCAATACTCAATACGCTTCGTCGCATAGTGTTTCTCTCTCTCCCGAGGTGCCCTCGCCTGCATCCACTTGAAACACGGCGTGCCCGGGAAAGTTTCGCTGCTTCTCAAAACGTGCATAAAACGGGGTCCAAAAGCGGAAGCATTACTCGAGTTACCGCGCTACTCAGGCTTGCGAGCACGCAGGTTCAGCCGCCAGTAATCAAGCGCCCAAGGTGGATTGTCATGGGCTGACGCGGCGGCCAGTTCGTGCACGAATTGCTGGCGTAGTTGCTCGGTAGGCAGACGTTCGAGGTGACGATGGAGCACAAAGGTCCGGAGATAGTCCTCAAATTCCTGGCTCGTGGGCACAGAGAATGACGCTGGCTCGACATCCGTACGGACATCCTCAAAACCTGCGGCACGGAGGCCGGAAGCGGCCGTCTCCGCATCGGAGAAGAACCATGGTTCAGGAAATGCCGCCAGCCACCGCGCGAACTCGGTCTTCCGCGAGAGAGTTCGGACGCGCTCCCGCAATCGCTCAAGGTTCGGACCGCCCCCGCACTGCGCGTGCAGCCAACCGCCGGGCTTCAGCGTCTGGAAGAGGTTGCGGAACAGCGCATCGTGGTCGAGCACCCAGTGAAACGACGCGGTACTGAAGATGCCATCGAAGCGGCAAAGAAATGGCAGGCGGAGAAGATCGGCAGCCACGAACTGCACCTGATTGCCAAAGTCAGGGCGAAGATTCTGCTGCGCGTGGAGCACCATGTTGCGGGAAACATCAAGTCCAACGACGCGGCCGCGCGGCACATTCTGCAGGAGCAGGCGAGTCAGCTTGCCCGTGCCGCAACCGGCGTCGAGTACCCACTCATCTCCCCGAAGGTGAAGGTCATTGAGTACCCGCTGTCCCCACAGGAACTGCGGCGCAGAGAGACGGTGGTACTCTTCGGCATTCCACTCGCGAGATGCGCCAGGGGGTTGCGGCATCGCGAACTAGATCGCCGCCAGCGCCTGGTCGAGGTCGTTCAGAATATCGACCACATCCTCGATGCCAACCGAGATGCGCACCATCCCGTCGGTGATGCCGATCTTGCGGCGCCCTTCCTCGCCGACTGCGGCGTGCGTCATGGTAGCGGGATGTGAAATCAGCGTTTCGACCCCGCCCAGCGACTCGGCGAGCGAGCACACGCGCACCTTGCGCAGCATCTTGTTGGCATTCTCGAGCGAACCGGTTTCGAAGGCTATCATCGATCCGAATCCTGACATCTGCCGCTTGGCGAGCGCGTGCTGCGGATGATCGGGCAGTCCCGGATAAAACACTTTCTGCACTTTCTTGTGCTCTGACAGAAACTCCGCCACCTTGCGGCCATTGCAGTCGTGCTGCACCATGCGCACGGCCAGAGTTTTGACACCACGCAGAATCAGCCAGCACTCGAAGGGCGAGAGAATAGCTCCCGCGGCTTTTTGCAGGAACGCCAGCTTTTCGGCCTGCTCTGGCTTGGTGCAAACGACCACCCCGCCGAGCCCATCGCTGTGCCCGTTCAGGAATTTCGTAGTGGAGTGGACCACCATGTCGGCGCCAAGCTCAATCGGGCGCTGGAAATAGGGCGACATGAACGTGTTGTCAACGACCACTTCAACACCATGCCGGTGGCAGAGGTCGCTGATGGCGCGGACGTCACACAGTTCCATCAGCGGGTTGGTGGGCGTCTCAAGAAAGACGATCCGCGTGTTCTTCTGGATGGCACGTTCAACGTTGGCTACATCGGAGGTATCAATGTAGCTGAACGTCACCCCGAAATTAGCGAAAACCTGGTTAAAGAGCCGTGGAGTTCCGCCGTATAAATTGTGCCCCGCGACAACGTGATCCCCCGACTTGAGCATGGTGATGATGGCGTTGATGGCCGCCATCCCGCTGGCAAAGACCTTCGCAGCAACGCCGCCTTCGAGCGCAGCGAGATTGGTCTCAAGCCGATCGCGCGTCGGATTCGACACGCGGGCGTACTCATACCCTTTGTGCTTCCCGATTTCTTCCTGCACGTAGGTGGACGTGGGGTAGATCGGAACACTCACCGCACCGGTGAGTGGATCGGGTTCCTGCCCAACATGGATAGCGCGAGTGGCAAAACCGGGTTTGTCATTCTTCATGTTAGATCTCATTTTCCGCACTCGAGATTCCAATCACACAGGAGTGGCCTTACCCATATCCTCTCTCAGCGAATCGAAGTCCTTTGGAGTGTGCCAGCGAATATCGGAGATGAAGTCCGTTGAGACCAATACCGAGTGAATTACTTTTGCTGCCTCGGCTTGAATTCCTTTCCTTCGCATGCCAAATAGACTCCCGGCCATCCCACGCTCACGTTCCAGCCAGCCCATCCAATATCCATCTGCGTTGTACCCCAAAACAAAGTCGTACATGCGGCCGCCGTTCTGGAAACTCAGCCACCACCCAAAGTCTTCCTGGCCAATTTTCCTACCGACGACAATTCCTTGGGCGGCGAGTTCGTTCCGGAGCCACTCGGCTACGTCATCGCCATAGTTGTTTGGGTTGATGTAGTCCCGTCTGGTTTCGGAAGTATTGAACTTAGTGCAACGGAATGTAACCAGGGTCCGCGGTGCGACGCCGACCTTTTTCCTCATTTCAGTTCGCCTCGCAAAACTCCCGCATCCAATCCAGCTAACCCTTACACGCCACCCTCAAATATCTTCTTCGACAAATACCGTTCCGCCGAGTCCGGAATCAGCGTAGCCACCCGCTTCCCTGCCCCAAGTCGTTTTGCGATCTGAAGCGCAGCGTACACATTCGCCCCGGCGCTCGATCCGCCCAGCACACCTTCCTTCGCAGCGAGTTCTTTCACCATCCCGAAGGCCTGAACGTCGGTGACCATCATGACTTCATCGCACACCGAAGCATCGAAATTCTTGGGGATGAAACTGGAGCCGATGCCTTCGGTCTTATGAGGACCGGGCTTTCCTCCACCCAGCACCGAACCTTCCGTCTCGACCGCCACCGTGTGCACCTTGGAGAGCCGTTCCTTCAGGAAGCGCGCAATGCCGGTAAAAGTTCCCGCCGTGCCGGAGCCCACAGTAACCGCGTCAACGCGGCCTTCCATCTGTTCGAAGATTTCGCGGGCGGTGGTTTGGTAGTGATAGTCGGGGTTGGCGGGATTCTCAAACTGGGCGGCCATGAAGGCCGAAGCGTCGGTGGCGAGCAGGTCCTTCGCGCGTTGGATCGCGCCTTGCATGCCCTCGTCCTCCGGGGTCCGGGTCACCTCGGCGCCGAGGGCCCGCATGATAATGACTTTTTCCTCTGAGAACTTCTCCGGCACAAACATCCGAACCTTGTAGCCGCGATTCACGCCGATCAGAGCCAGCCCGATGCCGGTGTTCCCTGCAGTGGCTTCGATGATGGTCCCGCCGGGCCGCAGTTTGCCCTCGCGTTCGGCGCGTTCGATCATTCCGATGGCGGCGCGGTCTTTCACGCTGCCCCCGGGGTTCAGGTATTCCAGCTTGACAAAAATATCGGCGAAGCCGGGCGAGACTATCTTCTTGAGCTGCAGCATCGGCGTCTCGCCGACGAGCTTGGTGATGTCGTCGCTGACACGCAGCCGCGAGGTCGAAGTCGTTGTGGGCACCCTACAGGGTAAGGAAGGGGGGTGGGCAGCGTCAATCGGAGGAATTCGGAACCAGGTGATTCTAGGGAACGGAAGTCACTGGCCGCCGGAAGCCCGCTCCTGTCCAGCGTAATAGCCGCTCTTGGTACGGACGACGAGTTTGCCGTAGCCACGCGACTTCGCATCGACCTTCACGGTACGGTACCCGCCCTGACTCTTGGGCGTGCTGGGCTTGTAGCCGAGGGTGTACTGACTGCGGATATCGTGGGCAACGCTGCGGCTGATCGCGTCCACTTCGTCGAGCGTCTTGGGGAAGAAAGCGATCCCGCCCGTCCGCTCGGACATGACTTCCAGCGCACGCTTGGCGCGCTTGGGATGCTCCTCGTCTCCCAGTATCCCGATCGCGTACACGGTGGGACCGTTCTCCGCCTGCAGGCGCTTCACCGCCTGTTCGAGCGACTCTGAGCTGGCGTTGTCTTCGCCATCGGTGACCACGAAGATCACCCTCTTTTCCAGCTTTGCGCTTTTTTTCAGGTGATCGGCGGAAGCGACCATGGCATCGTAGAGAGCCGTACCGCCGCGCGCCTCGATTTTGTCCAGTCCTTCTTTCAGCTTGTTGATGTTGGCGGTGAAGTCCTGGTCGAGGTAGTACTCGTCATTGAAATTGACGATGAAAACCTCGTCATTGGGATTGCTGGAGCGCACCAGGTTCAACGCTGCCGCATTGACCTTTTGCCGTTTTTCCCGCATCGAGCCCGAGTTGTCCACCACGATGCCCATCGCCACCGGAATGTCCTCGCGGCGGAAGGACGTGATGGTCTGCGGATGTCCGTCCTCGTACACCGTAAACGCGGCTTTTTCGAGGTTGGTGACGATGCGCTGTTTGTCGTCAATCACGGTGGCGTGCAGCACCACTTCTTCCACTTGCTTGCGGAACACAAAGACGCCGCTGTCTCCCGACTCCGGGATCTGACCGCCATTCTGGGTGCCGGGCTGTCCAGCGGGCACCGAAGGCGAAGCGGTGGGCGCGCCCGGCGCCTGCTCGGGCTGGGACGGTGGTGGAGTTGCGGTGCTACTGGTAGCCGGCGGCTGCGTGGGCGGAGCACCGGCGTCCTGTGCCCTCGCTACCAGCAGAATTGTCAGGAAAAACAGGATCAGCAGGGGAAGTTGGCTATTCCGTCGGCGCATAGTAACCCGTCTTCGCGTAAACCCGGAGCGGCGGCAATCCCTTCGGCGGAATCAATTTCACTTTTATCTTACGCCATTTGCCATCTCGCACTGGATTCTTTGGACGGTATCCAATCACATATTGGTTGCGCAACTCGATCCCGATTTTTGTGGAAACATCCGCCAGGTCATTCGGGTTATCAATGGTAAACGCTCGCCCCCCGGTCAGTTCCGTGATATCGCCGAGCAGTCCGGGGCCGAGCCGTTCCTCTTCGGTCGGAAAATAGTGGTCGTAGATGCCGATCGCATAAACCAGAACATCGGCCTCTTTCACCATCGAGCGGATCTCGCCTTCGGTATAGCGGCTGTGATTGTCGCCGCCATCGGAGATGATCAGCAGAGCTTTCTTGGGAAATTTCGCTTCCCGCATCTTGCTGACGCCAAGATAGATCGCATCCAGCAGCGCCGTGCGGCCCTTGGGAATGGTGTAGACCAGTTTGCCCTGGATGTCTTCCACCGAACTGGTGAAATCGGAAATCTCCTCCGGCTTGTCGGCGAAGGTGATCATGAAGAACTCATCCTGAGGATTGGCGGTCTTGAAAAACTCGATGACTGCCTCGCGGGCGCGCTCGATCTTGCTGCTCATGCTGCCACTCATGTCGAAGATCACGCCCAGCGAAACCGGAGCATCCTCGCTCGAAAAAGTCTTGATTTCCTGGATTTCCTTGCCCTCGAAGAGGTTGAAGTTATCCTTGTCGAGGCCAGTCACCAGGCGGTTCATCGGGTCGGTGATGGTGACCGGCACCAGCACCATGTTCACGTCCACCTTATAGGGCTTGGTGTGGGTCTTCAGCGCAGGATCAATTTCCGGCTCTTTGGGGGCCGTCGTGTCCACCCGCGGGCGGATGTGGACGTCTTCAGTTGAATTCTGGGCGAGGCCGGGAAGCGAGCAGAGCGCAAGGATCAGGAGAAGGCTGGTCAAGCTGAAGCGAGCCGAGAACTGATCTTTGCGCAGCATAACCCCTACAGCGGAAAGGAAGGCCCAAGCTGGTACCGGGGCGGGTTCGACCCATACCCAAAAGGGCGGGCCATCACCTCTTCTGCCCGGATACTAGCACAGTATCCGCGGCGTGTTCGCAGCTTTTTGACCGCCCAGCTGACATTCCTACGATGCCCTGAACGTTGGCTGCCCACACTCTGCATCTTTTTTCCTCTCGCCCTCCCTTCTCCCCCCAGGCACGCAACGCCCTGCTACAATCTTCCGTTCACCCATGGCCAGAATCTCTCCTTTTAAAGCTTGGCGTTATGCTCCCGACCTTGTTCCGGTTACGCGGGTGGTTACCCAGCCTTACGACAAGATAACGCCCGAGATGCAGGAACGTTACTACGAAGCCAACCCCCATAACCTGGTCCGGATCATCTTGGGGAAGCGTCTGCCCGGCGACGGGGAGACTGAAAACGTCTACACCCGGGCGGCGGCCAGCTTTCGGGACTGGCGTCAGTCCGGTGTCCTGCGGCAGGACCCCGAGCCCGCCCTTTACAGCTACTCCCAGACATTCGCAGTTCCGGGCACGACTCCCGGAAGCCCGGCGCAGGCGAAACGCCGTGGATTCATCGCTGCTGGCCGTCTTGAGGACTATTCCGCCGGGGTCGTCTTCCGGCATGAACTCACGCACTCCGGGCCCAAGGTCGACCGTCTGAACCTGCTCCGCGCCACCCGTGCCCACTTCGGGCAAATCTTCATGCTGTACAACGGCTCGGGCGAGACAGACGCCCTGCTGCAGTCTGCGGCGATACCTGATATTGAGGTTACCGACGAGCTTGGCGTAGCGCACCGCGTCTGGAAGATCTCCGATCCGGCAGCCATTGCCGCAGTGCAGGCCCAGATGCAGGACCAGAAGCTCATCATTGCCGACGGCCATCACCGGTACGAAACTGCCCTGGCCTATCGCGACGAGCGCCGCGCGGCCGCTCCCGGCTCGGGCGACGCGCCCTACGATTCCGTGATGATGACCCTGGTCAACATGAACAACCCGGGCCTGGTCATCCTGCCCACTCACCGCGTTGTGCACGGGCTGCCATCTTTTTCTGAGGCGGAACTGCTGGCCGGGGCGCGCCGTTTCTTCAACGTCGAAGAAATGGATGCCGGGATCGATGCAGTTCGAGCCACTTCCATTCTGGCCCAGGCGGGGCGAGCCGGGACGGCGTTGTTGGCAGCCACCGCCCACCACACTCTGCTGATGCACTTGCCGAAAGCACTGGGAACCAACCTGTTCGCAGGCCTTTCTCTTCGCCAACAGTCTCTGGACGTCGTTCAGTTGCATAAGTGCCTGCTGGAGGGCGTCTTGAAGATTTCCGAGGAGGCGGTCCGCAACCTGCAGAATATCTCGTATCACCGCGAGGCGTCCGACGCTCTGGCTCAGGTGCACACGGGCAAAGCGCAGGCGGCATTCCTCATGAATCCGGTGCGGATCGAGCAAATGCGAGACATCGCGTTCGCCGGCGATGTGATGCCGCAGAAGTCCACCGACTTCTACCCCAAGCTGCTGAGCGGCCTCACCATTTATGCGCTCGACTGAAAAACTCGGCAACGCGGCCCACAAGAGAAAGCCTGAAGAAAACTGTGGGCAAGGAACTCGCCGGGGGTTAGGGTTTCGTTAGGTGCCATTCCCTGCGACCAAGAAAACGTTAGCCGCCTTGCTGTCCGCCCTGTTGTTTCTGGCGGCGGCTTCCTCGGGCGACGAAAAACATCTCTCCGTCTATTCTGCGGTGGCTACCTATAGTCTGCCGGTAGTGGACCGCGCGGGCCGCGAGTATGTTGGGCTGTTTGAGCTCCTGGAGCCTTTGGGCCGGGTGAGCGCCCGGGTGGAGGGACTGCACTGGAAACTTCGTTTCAATGATGCAGACTGCGATTTTGCTGCGGGCAAGACCCGCGCCAAGATCCGCGGCCGGGATTTCGATCTCCCGTCCAGCTTCCTGATCGAGAATTCCCGCGGCCTGGTGCCCGCCGGTTCGCTGAGTTCCCTGCTGCCCCGATTCCTGGGCACGTCGGTCAATTTTCACGAGAGCGCGCGACGTTTATTTATCGGCGACGTGATCACGCATGTCACTGCGCAAATCGATAGCACGAACCCCGCGCGGCTGGTGCTCAATTTCACTGGACCTGTCAATCCGACGATCTCCACCGAACCCGGCAAGCTCCACATGGTCTTCACTCGTGACCCACTGGTTTCGCCAGCAACGCAATCCTTATCGTTCGATAACAGGACCATCACCCAAGCCAGCTACGCTGAGACCAACGGCACCGCCGAGTTGACCATCAGTGGCACTGCACCTCTGATGGCCACCTTCAGCAACAATAGCCGGACCATCACGGTCGCTGCCCTCTCCCAGTCAATGCAGAGTGCGGGCGGAGCGCCGACGGGCCTGCCTCCGGGCACATCGCCCCCGCCCACGACTGAGAACCCGCCATCTACGCAATCACAGGTTCCTCCGCCGATTCCTCCGCCCCTCCTTACTGGGAGTGGTCGCCGTTTCCTGGTAGTGGTCGATCCAGCCCATGGTGGCGACGAGCGCGGCGCCGCGTTGAATGACAAGCTGGCCGAGAAAGACGTCACCCTGGGATTTGGCCGCCTGTTGCGGCACGAACTCGACATTCGCGGTCTCTCCGTTCTGCTCCTCCGCGACGCAGATACGACCCTCACTCTCGATCAACGCGCCGCCGCCGCAAATGCGGCCCGGGGAGTGATCTACGTGGCCCTGCATGCCGCATCGCAGGGCAGCGGCGCGCGCGTCTATACCGCCCTGCTTCCCGTCGAGGGTCCAGGCAACGGAGCGTTTCACGCATGGAACGGGACGCAAACACCGGCCCTGCCCATCAGTCAGGGCATAGCGGCCGCCATCGTGAGTGAATTACTGAAGCAGGAAATCCCTGCTCATGCGACTTCCGCATCGTTGCGGCCGTTAAACAATCTTTCGCATGCGGCGGTGGCGGTGGAGCTGGCTCCCGGGCCAAACGGAGTGAACGAGCTTTCCTCGGCGAACTATCAGCAGAAAGCTGCGGCAGCGATCGCCGACGCGGTCGCGTCCCAGCGGGTAGCATTGGGAGCGCAACCATGATTCCCCGGCACCTCGTCATCGGCGTAGCGGCGATGTTGGTCCTGGTGCTATCGATGAGTCTCTACCTGCGCCAGATGCGGCGGCGGGCGGCGGAACTCCAGGCAACCGCTGCGGACGCGCGGCCGGTTGCGCCTCCCGCCTCCGGTCCCACCGAGACCGTCACGTTGTATGTTGCCGACGACGAAGCCGGAATCCTGCGCCCGCGGTCGGCTCAGATCCCGCTCCCCGGAGGCCGCCAGCAACGCGCCGAAGAGTTATTGCGCGCCCTGCTCGGGATCTACCAGCAGCCCGGCTCTCCCCATCCTCTGGCGCCGGCCGCCGACATCCGCAGCATCTACCTCGTCGATCCAGGCGTCGCCGTTATTGATTTGAACGCACCCTTCGCCGACCAGCATCGCTCCGGAATTCTGGATGAACAGCTGACCGTGAATTCGCTGGTAGAAACGCTGGCGGTCAACGTCCCAGGTGTCCGGCGTGTGCGCATTCTGGTCGAAGGCAGAACCCGCGAAACGCTGGCGGGACATGCGGACCTGACCGAGTTTTTCGATGTAACCGCGGTCGGACAGGCCTTGGCTGAGAAAGCTCGGCAATGAGTAGATGTTGGGCTTCGTATCAGGGCATTTGGCGATGCCGTGACTGCAGAATCATCAACCGCCCCTTCAGGGGCTGCAATGGCTTGCCAGGAGAGTTGCTCTTCAGTCCGAAGCTCGAATCAACCGTGCAAGCGCTGGATGCGGCCTACCGCATGGTCCACGACCCGAGTGAACTCATCCGCACAGTCCACCCCTCGATCCTCCCGCAACCGCCGCTTCGCTTTCTCGACTGAAAACCACGTCGGATTGCGATCCGCTTCCTGCGGCGGGTCGAGCCACAAGACCTCGCACAGATGAGCATTCACCACCAATTCGAAAACCGAATCGCGCACCTCGCCCCGCTTGCGACGAACATACCGGGTGAACGACAGTTCCTCCATCCGCCCGTGAACCCCTGCTTCTTCAAAAGCCTCGAGGGCCGCCGCCTGCGCGTGAGTCAACCCTGGTTCGGCGCCGCCCTTGGGAAAAGTCCAGCGCCCGCCCCGGGTTTGCACCAGCAGGAATTCAATGCCACTCTTGCGGACCCGGTAGCAGACCGCAGCCACCTGTTCCGATCCACGCAGCCGCCGGAGATCCGCCAGCGGTAAGTGCCGGGCGGATGTTGGATTGATTCGGCCACGCGCATCACCTGCGGGCAGACGCGACTGCCGTGCACTCACAGACCCAGTACCCATATCAGCAGAGTGCACGACTGCATCCGCTTCTGGCTAGAGCACAGCGTGGTTCGGGCTGGACGCCGGGAGCAGCCACATCCTCCGCACCCTTGCGTACGGCGTAGGTTTCGCCGCAAACACCCGCCCGAATCCTTCTACACACTTGCGCCTTGCCCACGCATGGAGACAGTATTTTTCTTCGGCCTCAATTGGCCGCCCGAAAGAGGACCTGTGGAGAACCTGCACTGCCTTCGCTGTGGTCGACAGATTGAGGCTGGACACAAATCGGTGGCGGTCTATATGTTCGCGCAGACGGTGGGCGTGAGGCCGCGGCAAAAATCGACTTCCCAGCGGATCTGCTTCTGCCCTCAGTGTTCCGTCTCGCTGGCCATGGGCCCTGCTCCGGAAGGCGCGCTCAATCTGGCTGCGTGGCAGATGATCCGCGATCTTGTCGGCTCCGACCCCGCTCTCACCGAGGCAGCCTGGGAGAATCTGCGCGGCGTTGCCGGGTTGCTGGGTGCCGACATCCTGTCCGCCACCGGCACCGATGACGGCCCGCGTCGAGCCACATCGGGCGGCTACTTCGAGTTCTGAAGGAAGCGGGACCGGGCCCATCTGCGATCAGTGCCAGCCTGAAGCCCGTAACACCCCTCCTCATCATTTAGAATCCTGCAAGATGATCTTCCGCAGCGACAACCGCAATCCTGACCAGATCCGTCCGGTAAACATCATTCCCGACTTCATCTCCACCGCCGAAGGTTCCGCGCTGATTGAAGTGGGCAACACCCGCGTCATCTGCACCGCCTCGGTCGAAGAAACCGTTCCCGCTTTTCTGCGCAACTCGGGCAAGGGCTGGATCTCCAGCGAGTACGGCATGCTCCCACGCGCCACCCTCACCCGCACCGCGCGCGAGTCTGCCAAAGGCCGCCAGAGCGGACGCACCCAGGAAATCCAGCGACTGATTGGTCGTTCGCTGCGCGCCGTCGCGGACCTCCGCCGGCTGGGGGAGCGCACCATCTGGATCGATTGCGACGTAATCCAGGCAGATGGAGGCACCCGCACCGCCTCGATCACCGGCGCTTTCGTGGCGCTCGGCCTGGCGCTCCAGCGCCTGATCGAAGCGGGCACGCTGACTTCAGCACCCATCAAGGACTTTGTCGCCGCCATCAGCGTCGGCATTGTGGATGGCGAAATCCTTCTCGACCTCAACTACGAAGAAGACTCGCGCGCTGACGTGGACATGAACTTCGTCATGACCGCCGGCAACAAGATTGTCGAACTGCAAGCCACCGCCGAACACCAGGTCTTCGACGACGCTCAACTCGCGAAAATGATGTCGCTGGCCCGCCAGGGGATTCAATCCCTGATTGCGAAGCAGCAGGCCTTGCTCGGTTCCCTAGCCCTGCGCCAGTAACGTCGGTCATGACAAGAAACTCCGCCGGGTTAGCTAGACTGTCCACAGTGCCCTCCAAAGCCATCGCCGTGGCGGTTGCTGTGTCCGCGCTTGCGTTATGCGCTGCCGCCTTTGGCCAGACGCAACGAGTCGAGGGCATCGTACGCAACATAACCGGCACCGCAGTCGCCGGAGCGCAGGTAAAGATCGAGGCCGGAAGCTACCAACAGACCGTCACTACCGGCGCTGACGGCAGATTTGTCTTGACCGAGGTTCCCGTCCGTTCTGCCATCATCACCATTTCCTCGTGCGATACGAAAAGTCTCCAGCGAACGTGGGAAGGCCAGCCCGAACTTCATTTTGTTGTTCATCCGGCGGATTGTTGTTGCGCCTGCATTTGCGTGACTCAGACCGTCCTCGTGAGCGCAAGCCGGATCAACGTGGCCCTGGAAGACACGCCCGCGGACGCGGTGGCGCTGAGTTCGGACAATTTGGCGGCCACACCGGCGCTGGGGCTCGATGACGTTCTGCGCAAGGTTCCCGGCTTCACCCTCTTCCGCCGCTCCAGCAGCCGCACCGCCAATCCGAGCACGCAAGGCGTCTCGATGCGCGGCGTCGGCGCCAGTGGCACCAGTCGTGCGTTGGTCCTGGTGGACGAAATCCCCCTCAACGATCCTTTTGGCGGCTGGGTCTATTGGGATCGCGTCTCCCGCGAGTCCATCTCCGAAGTGGAAGTCGTGCGCGGGGGAGGAGGATCGAGCCTCTACGGCTCGACTGCGATGGGCGGCGTGATTCAGTTTCGTACTCGCCAGCCCGAGACGACTTCGATTTCCGCCGAAGGTTCCTGGGGCAATGAGAACACTCCTCAATTTTCCCTCTGGGCGGGAACCCGACTGGGTCCCTGGAATGGCTCCGTGTCCACCGACCTTTTCCGTACAGATGGTTTCCTGCTGGTTCCCTTATCGCAGCGCGGATCGGTGGATACCGCCCAGAATTCCCGTCACGAGCTCACCACTCTCGACCTGGGACGCCGTCTTGGCAGCTTCCTCCGTGTGTTTGCCCGTGGCTCCTATTTCGATGAAGGACGCCACAACGGGACCGTCATCCAAACGAACGCCACGCAAATCGGTGATTTCAGCACCGGATGGAATTACGAAACCGCGAAAGTCGGGGCCCTCTCCGCGCGACTCTTCGGTTTGTACGAATCGTACGACCAGACGTTTTCAGCGGTGCAGTCGGTGCACTCGAACCGCGATTTTGAATCCCTGACCAATCATCAGCGCGTCCCTTCTCAAGCGCTCGGTGGCAATGCGCAGTGGTCGCGCCCAGTCGGCAGAATCCAGACACTAGTTGCCGGCTTTGAGACCAAGGAGGTGCATGGTTCCAGTAACGAAGACCTTTTCAAACAGGATATCGGCGGCAATACGGTTCCCAATGGATTGAACCTTAGTGGCGGGCGCGAGCGCACAGCCAGGGTTTTCGGGGAAGACATTCTCCAGCTTGGATCGCGTCTGATTGCGAACCTGTCTCTCGGGTACGACCACTGGAGCGATTTCGATGCGCGCTCCATTCGCATCAATGCAGACGGCTCTACCACACTGACTCAGTATGCAAAACGCGCTTCCAATGCACTCAATCCGAGGGCTTCCCTGCTCTACAAAGTGGGGCAAGGCACCTCCCTGACCGCCTCGGGTTACAGAGCCTTCCGCGCTCCCACGTTGAACGAACTCTATCGCAGCTTCCGGCAAGGCAACACCGTAACCCAGGGAAATCCCGACTTGAAAGCGGAACACCTTACCGGAGTGGAAGCGGGAATCCGGCAGAACCTGCTCTCGGGTCGCCTCAATCTGCGCGCGACGTTCTTCTGGAACGACATTACGAACGCGATCATCAACGTCACCGAGAAGAAAGATCCGGATACCGGCGTGATCACCCGCAAGAAACTCAATGTGGCGCGTGCACTATCGACCGGGTTAGACCTTGACGGCGAGTTCCGCGTGACGGCAAACTTCCAGATCGCCGGGGGCTATCAGTACGCGCACGCCGTGGTCTCCAGTTTTACACCGCCTCCCGATATCGCAGGACTGAACCCGTCGCTTACTGGAAACTGGATTCCGCAAGTCCCCCACCAGCAGTTCACGCTGCAAGCCCGCTATGCGAATCCCAAAATTGTCACCGCAACCATTCAAGGCACATTCTGCGGCCAGCAGTTTGATGATGACCTGAACACTCTCCTGCTCGACCGGTTCTTCACCGTCGACGCATACCTTGGGCGCAACCTGGGTCACGGCCTCGAAGTCTTCGCCGCCGCCGAGAACGTCTTCAATCAGCGTTATAACGTCGCTCTAACGCC
>PMCH01000077.1:18668-20421 GCA_003154055.1 Acidobacteriaceae bacterium | reverse complement strand
CGCTTTTAGTTTAAAATTGCGGGTCGTAATCAATTCATATCAGCGTAATCATCTGGAGGATTCAATGAAACTTACCCCCGGCAAACTCAAGGGGCTCAAGGCTGTTTCGAACGAACGTGGAATTATCGCTGCCGCCGCCATGGACCAGCGCGGCTCGCTGCAGAAATCTCTCGCCAAGGAAAAGGGCTCTGCCGTAACCGACGCGATGATGGAGGAATTCAAGACGCTGGTAACGGAAGTCCTCACCCCGCATGCCAGCGCCATCCTGCTTGATCCGGAGTGGGGACTGCCCGCCTCCAAGCGCCGCGCCAAGAATGCCGGCTTGCTGCTCGCCTATGAAAAGACCGGATACGACAAGACCGGACCGGGCCGCCTCGGGGACCTGCTCGACCTGTGGTCCGCGCGCCGCCTGAAAGAAGCGGGCGCCGATTGCGTCAAGATTCTGCTCTACTACACTCCCTTCGATCCCAAACAGGTCAACGACACGAAGCATGCCTGGGTCGAGCGCATCGGCGATGAATGCCGCGCCAATGACATGCCGTACTTCCTGGAGTTCGTCGGCTACGAAGAAGGCGCCGACGAGAAGGGCCTGGAGTACGCGAAGAAGAAACCGCAGATCGTCGCAGAGAGCATGAAGGAATTCAGCAAGGACCGCTACGGCGTGGACGTCCTCAAAGTCGAGGTGCCCGTGAACATGAAGTTCGTCGAAGGCACAAAGTCGTTTGCCGGCCAGAAGGCGTACACCAAGAAGGAAGCCATCGACCTGTTCCACCAGGCAGCCAGCGTGGCGACCAAGCCCTTCATCTACCTGTCGGCTGGCGTCAGCAATGCTGAATTCAGCGAGACGCTGGAACTGGCCGGAGAATCCGGCGTGAAGTTCAATGGCGTGCTCTGTGGCCGTGCCACCTGGAAAGAAGGCATTCCCATCTACGCCAAGGAAGGCGCAGCCGCGTTCCGCAAGTGGCTCGAAACCGAAGGCGTGAAGAACATCAACAACGTCAACAGCAAGCTCAAGGCCGCGACCTCGTGGCATTCGATGTACGAGGCATAACCGGCATTGGCCCGCGTTTAGCAAAAGTATTTTCAGTTTTCAAGGCGGGTCTTCGGACCCGCCTTTCTTTCTTGATCGCGACGTGTTTCTCTTGACCGGCAAGACCAGCCGCCCTTGCTGACTACTGACTGCCGGCTACTGGCTACTGAGGTTTCCCATGCCCAATCACAAGACCGCTCTCATCACCGGCGCCTCGTTCGGCATCGGAATGGAACTCGCCCGCATCTTCGCGCGTGACGGCTACAACCTGGTCCTGGTCGCGCGCAGCGCCGACAAGCTCCGCCAGCTCGCTTCGGAACTCGAAAAGGCGCACGGCACGCGTTCGCTGATCCTGGCTACTGATCTAACCGCGCCCGGCGCCGCTGCCTACGTCCTCGACCAGACCACACGCGCGGATATCACGGTCGACGTTCTGGTGAACAACGCCGGCTTCGGCCAGTTCGGGTTTTTCGCTGAGAACGACTTGGAAGAGTGCCTGAAGCAGATCCAACTCAACATCACCACTCTCACCCACCTAACCCGCTTGTACCTACCGGGAATGATTGAGCGGAAGACCGGACGCATCTTGAATGTGGCGTCCACCGCGGCGTTTCAGCCCGGCCCGCTGATGGCCGTGTACTACGCCACCAAGGCCTACGTCCTGCACTTCTCGGAAGCGATTGCGAACGAATTGAAAGGAACCGGCGTCACGGCAACCTGCCT
>PMCH01000077.1:0-18634 GCA_003154055.1 Acidobacteriaceae bacterium | reverse complement strand
AGGAAGTCAGGAACCAGTAGTCAGTACTCGGTTGCTAGCAGTCAGTAGCCAGAGTGACAGGCTCTTGCGGGCTACCGACTACTGACTACTTCCTTCAATCCCCTTACGCCTTGGACCCGCCGCTTGCAATCCTCTGCTGCACCCGGCTATGGTGCCGGCCGTAGAAGAAATACAAAAACAGGCCGATGATTAACCAGACAATCAATCGCGCCCAGTTGACCCAGCCCAGTTTGTACATCATGTAGCCGTTGAAAAGGATTCCCATCACGGGGACAAACGGAACCCAGGGCGTCCGGAAGGGACGAGGCTGATCAGGGTTCGTGTTCCGCAGGACCAGAATGGCGATGCAAACAATCACGAACGCCAGCAGAGTTCCGATGTTCACCATTTTCCCGATATCGTCAATCGGCGTCAGGCTGCCCACGATCGCCGCCAGCAGGCCCACGAGCATGGTGTTCTTCCAGGGCGTGCGAAAACGCGGGTGAACATCCGCGAAAAATTTCTTCGGCAACAGCCCGTCGTTGGCCATGGAATACAGGACGCGGGTCTGTCCGAGCAGCATGACGAGCATCACGCTGGTAAGACCGGCTAACGCGCCGAGCGTAATGATGTGCGACGCGCCAGTGAGGCCTCGATCCAGGAAAGCGTGAGCAATGGGCGCTTCGATGTTGACTTCGCGCCACGGCACCATCCCGGTCAGAACCGCCGCGACCGCGATATACAACGCGGTGCAGATCAGAAGCGAGGCAATGATGCCGATGGGAAGATCGCGCTGTGGATTCTTCGCCTCCTGCGCCGTGGTGGAAACCGCATCGAATCCGATGTACGCGAAAAAGATGTAGGCAGCTCCGGCACCGATTCCTGAGAATCCGAAAGGCGCGAAACTCGACCAGTCCGATCCCCAGTTGCTGGCGCTGACGTAGTGGAAGCCCAGTCCGATGACAAAGATCACAACCGCAACCTTGATCGTGACAATGGTGGCGTTGAAGCGGGCGCTCTCTTTGATGCCAATCACCAGGATCGCCGTGATCACCAAAGCGATGAGGAAGGCCGGCACGTTGACGCCGATCTCATACCCGAACAAATGCGGCGCATTGAGCAAATCGTGGGCTCTCTGCACCAACTCGGGCGATTGCGCACCCATGATTGCCGTCACCTTGTTGAGAAAAGCCTGCGTGCCCGGGACCAGCGTGGAATCGGAGGCTTGCGCCATCTGCCGGGCCACCATGTTCTCCGCGGTACGAAGACCCGTCCAGTGGTCGTAAGCCAGCCACAGCGGCATTTTGATGTGGAAAATATTGAGCAGTTCAATGAAGTGATTGGACCACCCCGACGACACAGTGCTCGCGCCCATGGCGTATTCGAGCGTCAGATCCCAGCCGATGATCCACGCGAAAATCTCGCCCAGCGTCGCGTAAGCGTAGGTGTAAGCGCTGCCCGCTAACGGAATCATGGCGGCAAACTCGGCGTAACATAGCGCCGCGAAAGCGCACCCCATCCCGGAGAGAACGAATGACAGCATCAGCCCCGGCCCGGCATAGTGAGCGCCCAATCCCGAAAGCACGAAGATGCCGGCGCCAATCACCGCTCCAACGCCCAGCGCCGTAAGCTGGAATACGCCGAGCGTGCGTTTCAGGCTGTGTTCGCCGGTTTCCCCCGCCTCCTTAATCAGTTGCTCAATCGACTTCTTCGCCAAGAGGTCAGTCATGGGTAGCGTCTCTCCTATCGGTCAAATGGAAGTTGTCCGGGCTCGCAGCGACCAGAGGTAGTACACCGGGATCCCCAGCAGTACGATGCATAATCCCGGCCACGTATATTGCGGTTTGTAGCGTAACAGCACAACATCGATAAACAAAGCGACGACAACATAAATCGCCGGCAGAATGGGATATCCCACGGCTTTATACGGCCGCTCCGCTTCGGGATGCGTGCGGCGCAACACAAACAGCCCAACAATCGTCAGGATGTAAAACACCAGCACCGCAAAAATGATGTAGTCCAGAAGCTGGCCATAGCTCCCGGAGAGGCACAGGATGCAGGTCCAGACCATCTGTACCATCAGCGAAACGGCCGGCGTCTTGTGAACCGGATGCAGTTTTGCGACGCTGCGGAAGAACAAGCCGTCCTTCGCCATGGCGTAGTAAACCCGCGCGCCGGCGAGAATCAGCCCGTTATTACAACCGAAGCTCGACAACATGATCGCGATGGCCATCAACGCGCCGCCGAGCGACCCGAACATCTGCGTCATCACCGCCGTGCCCACGCGGTCTTCGCTCGCGTACTGTATGCCGCGCTCCAGCAACGTCGCCCCGGCCGAACTGCCGGCCATCGGGAGCGCACTCAGATAAATGAAGTTGCACGCAACATAGAGAGCGATCACTACACCGGTCCCCATCGCCAGCGACAGCGGAAGATTGCGGTTGGGATTCTTGACCTCCCCGGCCGTGAAGGTCACGTTGTTCCAGGCATCCGCGGAAAACAGCGATCCGACCTGGGCAATCGCCAGCACGGTGAGCGTCGAGACCACCACCCCGCCCCCGACATCATGAAGCGCGCCGAGGCCGGCATTCCGCCAGAAGTTCGCTCCGAAATTCGCGGCGATCGCCGACGCATTCCGTCCCAGCAGGATTCCGAAGATCACCAGCCCCAGGAGCGCCGAAACCTTGGCGACGGTAAAGACATTCTGAATCAGGGCGCCCGTCTTGATGCCAAAGATATTGATGATGGACAAGGCCACCACCACGATGATGGCGACCAGGTTCTGCGTGTTCAGCCCGACATCCATGTTGCCCAACACCATGGGCCCGATGTGAATCGGTGGCACCTTCCAGAAATGGATGATCCAGTGGCTGGAGGAAATGGCCGGCCAGAAGATCCCGAGAAACTTCCCGAACGCGACTCCCACCGCCGCGATCGTGCCCGTCTGAATGACAAGAAAAAGCGTCCAGCCGTACAGAAAGCCCCAGAGCGGCCCCAGCGATTCGCGCAAATAAACA
The DNA here is from genome assembly GCA_003154055.1 of Acidobacteriaceae bacterium. GTDB lineage: Bacteria > Acidobacteriota > Terriglobia > Terriglobales > Acidobacteriaceae > Acidiflorens. The sequence continues at coordinate 15,638 of PMCH01000077.1, read as the reverse complement.
TATTGCCCGCCGGCCCGAGGCATCATGGCCGCAAGTTCGCCGTAGCTGAGCGCGCCGACAATCGTCAGAAATCCCGTGACCAGCCACGCTCCAATCAGCAGCGCGGGCGAGTTCACCTCGCGCGAAATTTCAGCGGACACAATGAAGATGCCCGACCCGATCATCGACCCCATCACCAGCATGGTGGCGCTGGTCAGGCCGAGGCCCTTGACGAGTTCCTTGTCCTGGTGAGTGTGACGGGCCCAATCGCTGGCGTTGGTGGCGGGAACTGGATGTCTGGCGTCGTTGCTCACGAATCTCCTGGGGTTGTGTAGGGCGGGCACTCCTGCCCGCCTGACGCTAAGAGGCTTCCAAATTTACCTCAGAACCTCGAAAAATGCCTCTGCTGATTTGCGCGGCTCCCGCAATAAGTCGGATATCACCGCCACGCTGTCGGCGCCGGCGTCAATCACAGACCGTGCATTGGCACGGGTAATGCCGCCAATCGCAACCAGCGGTTTTCGCGTTAGTTCCCTTGCCCGGCGCACACCCTCGAGTCCCACTACGGAATCGGGGTTCGCCTTGCTGCTTGTACCGAACACCGGCCCGATCGCCAGGTAGTCGGCCGAAGTAGAATCGGCCTCCGTAAGCTGCTCGGGATTGTGCGTGGACACGCCCAGCCAGCAATCGCCGCCAATGATGAGCCGCGCCGACTCCGGCGACAAGTCATCCTGCCCCACATGCAAACCGCCAAAACCGGCAGCCAGGCAAAGGTCGGCGCGGTCGTTCATGATGAGCTTGACGCGGGAACCGACCAGGCGCTTCAGGGTATGGGCGTGCTCGAGCATCTGGCGGGCGGTACCGGATTTGTTGCGGTATTGCAGCAACTCACAGCCCCCCGCCGCTAACTCCTCAGCGATCAAAAGAACGCTGCTAGCGTCGGGGAGGTTCCCGGCATCCACAATGGGGTACAGTCTGGGCAGAATCAGCATGGCGAATTCGTCAGCTTGGCTCTCGAGCCGCCTGTCACACGTATTTGTGATCTACATCCTTGACGGACTTCCCTTTGGGGAGGAAGCTTCGCCTGCGCGCTAAACTCTCGCCTTTCCCAGCCATCTTTCCGCCGTTTTCGGCGCCCGACATTGCGGGAGGAAACCGATGAAAAAATTTGCTGTTCTTTCCCTTCTCGTCTTGGCGCTGGCATCTGTCGCTTCCGCCAATACCATCCATATTCGTTACGGGTACGGCACTCTCTACGCCCAGAATGGAGCCCACTATCCTTACTATACCTTCACGTTCTACGCCGGGAGGTATGTCGTTACCGCGGGACCGGAGGCGCTCGATTCGCTGATGGAGTCGGATGGACTCCAGCACTGCACTCCCTGCGATCCTACCCGGGTTGGAACGCTGCTCATGGATTCCGGCATCACCTTGCACGAAGATAAGATTCTAGCTGGCGTGATCAGCTTCGAGGCAATCAACTTCCACTCGACCCTGCTCGGGGACGGAAGGCTCCGGGTTAAGTATCAAGCCCTGCCCTACATTTCTCTCGCTTGGTGCAATGACTGGGACTGCGGTGCGCCCTATGAGAGATTTACTTTTACCCAACACAGAAAATGGCAGGTCACTGCCTACTTCACCCCCGACGCCAAGGGGGGATGGGATTTTCAGTCGGCCAGGTTCTTCGGGATGTCTCCTGAACCCTCCAGCCTGCTCCTGATGGGAACCGGCGTGGGCATGCTGGCCGCCTGGGTTCGCAGAGCACGCAGGCGGTGAAAAGCGAGGCCGCCGATTTTTGCGCGAGGGCCGAACCAAGCCCCAGCAGCGCCACCGCCGCTGTCCACCACACGGCGCGAAGGAACCCGGCGTGCGTCACACCGGCTCCGCTTTTTTCGCCAGGAATCTCTCGATGAAACCAGTGTCGATCTTGCCCGCGCGGAAATCGGGATCGGCCAGAATGCGCCGCTGCAGCGGAATCGTGGTGTGAATCCCCTCCACGATGAACATCTCGAGCGCCCGCCCCATGCGAGACATCGCTTCGTTGCGGTCCTTGCCGCGAACAATCAACTTCGCAATCAGAGAGTCGTAATATGGCGGAATCGTGCCTTCGGCGTAGGCCGCCGTGTCGATGCGCACGCCCGTTCCACCGGGCGGATTGAAAGTCGTAATCTTACCCGCTGAGGGCGTGAACTTCTCCGGATGCTCGGCGTTGATGCGGCACTCGATGGCGTGGCCGCGATGCACGATCGGCCCCTGCAGGACATCGGCCATCTTCGCCCCCGCGGCAATCATGATCTGGCTCTTGACCAGGTCCACGTCGGTGACCATTTCCGTGACCGGATGCTCTACCTGGATGCGCGTGTTCATCTCGATAAAGTAGAGCCGCCGGTCCTGGTCCATCAGGAATTCGATCGTGCCGGCGTTCTGATAATCGACCTGGCTGAGCGTTTTGCTGATGATGTCCCCGATCTCCTTGCGCAGTTCCGGCGAAACCTGCACCGAAGGCGATTCTTCCAGCAATTTCTGGTGGCGGCGCTGGATCGAGCACTCGCGCTCCCCCAGGCTGACCACGTTGCCATGTTCGTCGGCCAGCACCTGGAATTCGATGTGCCGCGGGTGCTCGACGTATTTCTCCATGTAAAGATCGCCATTGCCGAAGGCGGCCGACGCCTCCGACTGCGCCTGACGGTACAGAGCGGGGAGCTCTTCTTCATTGCGCACGATCCGCATCCCGCGCCCCCCACCACCAGCGGAAGCCTTGATGATGACCGGGAAGCCGATTTGCCGTCCCCACTCCTTCGCCTCGTCTTCGGAAGCGACCACTCCATCCGACCCGGGCAGAATCGGCACGCCATGCGCCTTCATCGCGGCGCGCGCCTTTTCCTTTTCGCCCATCAGACGGATGACTTCCGGCGGCGGCCCAATGAACTTGATGCCGCATGCCTTGCAGACTTCGGCGAAATTGGCGTTTTCCGAAAGCAGCCCGTATCCCGGATGGATGGCGTCTACGTTGGCGATTTCCGCGGCGCTGATCACGGCCGGGATATTCAGGTAGCTTTGCGCCAGTTGCGGCGGTCCAATGCAAATCGCCTCGTCCGCAAAGCGCACAGGCAGAGAATTCCGGTCGGCCTCGCTGTAGATCGCAACCGCGCGAATGCCGAGTTCCTTGCAGGCACAAATGACGCGTAACGCAATCTCGCCGCGATTTGCGATCAGGATCTTCTTGAACATGGTTAGGATTGAACCATTGAGTCACTGAGCCATTGAATCATCGGACCATTGAATGGGAACGAGTGTCATGAACCTGCGTCCCAATGACTCAATGATTGAATGATTCAATGATGAAATATCTATTTTTCCGGCCGGATGGCGAACAACTCCTGTCCATATTCGATCGGCTGGCCGTTGGCGGCGAGCTTCTTGACCACCTCGCCGGCCACATCGCATTCGATCTCGTTCATCAGCTTCATGGCTTCCACGATGCACAAGACCTGGCCTACCTCCACCCGATCGCCCACTTTGACGAAGGGCGGGGATCCCGGCGAAGGCGACTCATAGAACGTGCCCACGATCGGCGACCGCACCGCTTGCAGCGTTTCGTCCTCCACTGGCGCCGGGGCAGGTTCCGCCTTGGGCACCAGACTGGGGGTTGCGGCCTGCTCCCCAGATGCCGGAGCCGGGTGCACTGCGATATAACGCGCGTCGGGCAAGGCAACAGGAACTGGGTCAGAGGCGCGCTTTATCTTTATCTTGACATCGCCGCGCTCAAGTTCGAACTCGGCAATGCCTTTTTCGATAATGAAGTCGATGAGTTCTTTCAGTTCTTTTTGATTCATCTTGTGCGGCGGGTACCGCGCTCAAACTCCCGCTTTCTGGAAAGCGGGAGGCAATCGTATCCTGCTTTGGTCTTTCTTACTCAACCACGATGAGTTCTTTATCCGTGGGCGTCAGGACTTCGCGACCTGAGGGCGTCACGACCACCACGTCCTCAATCCGGACACCCAGTCTTCCCGGGATATAGGCGCCGGGCTCGATCGTGACCACCATTCCCGGCTCCAGTTCCTGTCTTTGGGCTGCCGCTAACCGCGGTGCCTCGTGAATCTCTAATCCTAAACCATGCCCCGTGGAATGGGTAAAGTATCGGGCCAAGTTGTTCTTGCGCAATATCTTGCGTGCCGCGAAGTCCACGTCAGCAGCATTCACGCCCGGCCCCACAGCAGCGATGGCAGCCTGCTGCGCTTCCAGCACCGATCCATACATCTGCCGGGCCTGGCTCGAAGGTCGCCCTACATGGACGGTGCGCGTGCGATCCGAACAATAGCCAGCGAGTATAACACCGAAGTCGCAGACGACGAACCCGCGCGCCGGAATCGCCGCGCTCGATGCGTGACCATGCACCACGGCCGAACGCTTGCCCGCCGCGATGATTGTCGGGAACGACATGCCCTCAGCCCCCGCGCGCCGTGCCTGATATTCCATGGCGGCCGCCACCTCCACCTCTTTTGTTCCAGGCCGGATCTTCTTGAGCGCGATCGCGAAAAGGCCAGCCCCCATCTCTACCGCGCGGCGGATCAGGCGAATCTCCTCCGCGTCTTTCACCATGCGCAAACGTTCCACCAGGGGCGGCGCCGGGCGCAGCTTGACCCTCGACCTCAACAAGGCGGCCAGTCGTGCCTGCATCGACACCGACATCGACTCCGCTTCGAATCCGAGCACGATCTTGCCACCCCCGCCTGCGGAGCCAGCCAGCCTCTCGCCCGCTGCTAGGAAAGGTGCTTTGCGGCCGATAACAATCTTCGCGCCCGTCACCTCTTCCTGTGCCTGCGTCCGGTAGCGCCCGTCGGTGAACAGAGTCGCCACACGCTCGCCGATCAGCAAAGCGCCGGCACTGCCACTGAAACCGCATAGATAGCGGATATTCGGAAGGTGCGTGACCAGCAAGAGGTCGAGTCTGTGCTCTGCGAGCGAGGCGAGGAGCCTACGCAGTCGGCCAGAGTAATCCATGCATTGAGTGTAACAAGGCCCCGACCGGTCTTAGCAGAATACGTTTTTCTGGGAACTGAGAACTCAGAACCGGGAACTGAGAACTAAAAACAAAACCGCCGGTTTCCTCGACAGGTTCTTCGGGAAACCAGCGGCCGTTTTTAGTTCAACTCTTCTCTATGTCTGGATGATGCGCGGCGTGATGAAGAAGATCAGCTCCTGGTTTGAGGTCGACACGCTGCGGCGCTTGAACAGGTTGCCGAGGTACGGGATATCCCCGAGCAAGGGCACCTGCGAAACGTTGAGTGAGTTTTGGGTCTGGATGACACCACCGATGACCACCGTGCCGCCGTCAGTGACCAGGACTTGCGTGGTCGCCTGCTGCGTGATCAAAGTGGGGTTGCCCTGCACGGTGCGGCCGAAGTCCGGCGTCGTATTCTCCACATCCACGTTCAGGAAGATGGTGCCTTCCGAAGTGATCTGCGGAGTCACCGTCAGGCGAAGGAACGCGTCCACGTAGGTCACCGTGGGCGGGCCGCCCAACTGGGCCTGCGTCACGATTGGCACGCGCACGCCCTGCTTTACGATCGCCTGGATATTGTTCTGCGTGACCACTCGCGGCCGAGAAAGAATCTTCAGCAAACCGCGCGACTCAGCAAAAGTGAGAACGGCGTCGATGCGCATGTTGTTGGTCGCATTGACGAACTGCAGACCGCTGGTCGGCGAAGTTACGCCCANNCTGCGGGTAGCGGCCACTACGCGAGCTTCAATTTCGACTTCCTGCGTCTTGCGGTCCATCTGCTGGATGATGCGATCCAGCTGCGGCAGGACCGCCGGAATGTCGGAGATGATCAGCGCGTTGGTGCGGTCGTCGGAAACAACGTCACCCCGCGAGCTGAGGAACTTCTTCACCGTGGGAACCACGTCCTTGGAGTGGGCGTAGCTCAGGAACCGCGTGATGGTGACCTTGTCCACGGCAAGCGCTTCGGCTTCCACCTGGGCGCGCCGGTTTTCCGCTTCCCTCTTCAGCGTGTCGATGGTGGCGATGCGGAGCACGTTGCCTTCAAGCTGGCGGGACAGGTCATTATTCTTCAGAACGATGTCGAGCGCCTGGTCCCACGGCACGTCATCGAGCACGATGGTCAACGTGCCATGCACCTGAGGATCGAGCACCACGTTCAGTCCGCTGATCTCGTGCACCAGGCGGAAGAAATCTTTCAGGTCAACATCCTTCAAATTGACGGAGATTGGTTCGCCGGTGTACTTCGGTCCGCTGGCCGCTTTGGTCTGCGACATCTGGGCCTGCTGCTCGGCGGCCATGTTCACGGCGGGCTGGATGGCCGGCGCGCTGCCGCCGTCCTGCCGCATCGTGGCGTGGGTGTTGACAGCCACCAGTTCCGAGGCCGTCTTGTCGGCAAACCGGGCAGCCGCTTCCTGCGCCTTCACGGTCGGCTCAACGGCGGGTGCGGCCTTCTCGGTCGTGGCCGCGTACTTGGGCTCCACGAAAGCAAAGTCAACCGCTGGCTTCGCGGTTTTTTCCGCCGCCACCGGAGCCGCTGGCACACTCGTTGTGACCGGAGCCGTAGCCACCGGAGCCGAAGCCAGCACCAGTTTCGGTGCCGGGCTCGAGGCCGCCGGCTTGGCGATCGGGGCCGCGCCCTTGTGGGCCAGCTCCGTGCCCTGAATCTTCAAGGTGTAATGACCGTCTTTGCCCGCAACCAGTTCGTGCGAACAAGCGGCGGCCAGATCCACCACCACCCGCGTGGTCGGTGGCAACTGGCCATCCATGCCGACGCGCACACCCTTCACGCCGTTGCTGCCGACGCTGATGTGGCTTTGCGCCGTCGCCATCACGGTGTTGGGAAGGTTAATCACGATGCGAGCCGGGGAGTCGAGCGTCTCCACCTTGGGGGCGACCGCGCCTTTGGCGGTGAACTCCACCAGCAGGCCGTCCGGTCCGCGCGCGACTTCGACCCGCTGTAACGCGGAGGTCGCGGCGGGCCCCTTGCCCGGCATGTCAGCCGCAGCTGCGATCAGCACGAACGCTAGCAGCGGAAGAATGAGACCCAGCAGTTGCTTTCGCATTTCGTTTCTCCCCAGGCGAGGCCGTTTCGCCTCCCAGTTATTTCTTCAAACTTAAGTTGTCCCCCGGCTTATACAGCCGGAGTCGTAATCTTTTTCACCACTTCGCGTGTAAAGGTCTTGCCTAACCGGTCCTGCAGCGTTTCCTGGAACACAATGGAATCGCCCGTGATCTTGACCACGTAACCGTCAAACACGGGATCGTTTTCCCGCAGGAAGTACGCCTTGTTCAGGCTGTTGGTCACCACCGCAATGAAACCCGCATCGGAACGCACGACGCCGCGCAGGTTGATCGCGCCGATCTCCAGGCACTTCTTGCCCGTGCTGCAACCCGATCCGCCCGCGTGACTCACCACCGGGCTGATAAATGGATCCCGTTTCCCGGTCATGCTCCACTTTTTGTCCAGACTGTCTTTGTCGTCCGCTTCGCTGCTTTTCGTTTCTTCGACGGAGCCGCTGCCGGAAGCGCTGCTGCTCGACGTGACGGCCGCTGAGCGCAACCCGGCCTTCGGAGCCATCGCCTCTTTCTTTGGCGCCGCCTTCGACACAGCCGCCGCTTTCTTCAGCGCCGCTTTCGGGGCCACCGCCACTTCCTTCTTCTGGGCGGCCACAGCCTTGACCGGCTTCACGCTGGCCGTCTGTTTTACCTGGGCGGGCGCCGTCGACTTTGCCTGCGCCGCCACTACCGGCGCCTTGGCTGGCTTCGCGGCCGGACTGGTCGCGCTGCCCGCTGGATGGCTGGCCGGTGCGGTAATCCCCAAGGCTTGATTCGACGCCGCGGTCGTATTCTTCTGCACGGCGTCTAACTTGGCGCGCGTGTTCTGGATGATCTGGGGGTTCTGTGCCCAAGCCAGGCCCGCGGCCAGTATGCAAACGAGAATGCCGGTCGTGCGCTTCATCGTATCCCCCTTAGTTCTTGGCCGGTTGTCCCGGCTTCCCACCCGCTGTGCTGGGCGGTTCCATGTCGTGACTGAAATACGTGGTGGCAACGCAGGTCGCCACTACACTCTCGTTGGGCGCGTACTGATACGTCTTTTTCGCTTTCGCGTCCGCCGGTTTCCGGGTCGAGGCCACCAGCAGGTTGGAGACATTCACGATGCGCTCCAGCTTGCCGACCCGGTCAAAGAACCCCAGCATCGAGTAAAACGGGCCGTCAAACTCCACCTCGAACGGCACCTCGGTGTAGAAGTCCCGCGCGGAAACTGGCCGCGAGGTATAGCGCCGGATCTCGACTCCCGACTTGCGGGCTTCGGCGCTGACCATGCGCATGAAGTTGTCCACGTCCTTCTCGTCGGGCACAATGCGCCGCTCGATCTCGAGTTGCTGCTTGAGATTCGCGAGCTGGCGCTCCATGTCGGCCAGTTTCGGCCGGTACGCTTCCAGTTCCGAGTTCTCGCGCATCTTGGCCTGGAGCGCCTGTTGGGCCGACGCATTTTGGTCGCGTTGCGACTTGAAGACGGTGTAGTAGAGGGCGCCCGTGCCGACGACTGCCGCCAGCATCAGTACCGCCCAGAGCTTGCCACCTGACAATTCGCCCAGATTCATAAGCGTCCGCCTTTACGACTTCGCCTTTTCACAGGTCAAGGTGAACTGAAACGCCTGCATATCCTTGACCTGCTCGTCCTGAATGCTTTCCTTGATCTCGATGTTGCGGAAGTAGCCCGTCTTTTTCAGATTGCTGATCAGGTTGGCCACCGCATCCGTGCTGAGTGCCATCCCGTCGATGGCGACGCTCGGTCCCTGATCCTGCAGGCTGTTCAGCCAGACCGCTTCGGTGCCGTTCACGGTTTCGCCGATCATGGCCAGCAGGTTCACCGGGCCGGTCTGGTTGGAGCGCAGATTGTCGATCACGTCCACCCGCCGCTTGTAGGCGTCGGCCTGCCTCTGGCGTTCCAGGTAACGCGTCTTGATGTCAGCCAGTTCGCGGTTCTTCTGTTCCGCCAGCCGCATCTGGGCGTCAATGGCCTTCTTTTCGTGGTCGAGACGATACCAGTACCCGGCGTTGATCAGGCCGAACATCACCAGCACCACCGCCACTTTCAGCAGCGGCGAGCCGATGTTGCCGACATCCATGCTCGGCATACTGACCGACGAGCCCTTCTTGCCGCTTTTCGGTTTCGGAGCACCCAGCAGATTGATTCGGATCATAGCTTTTCAAAGCTCCTCAGGGCTAAGCCCACCGCCACTGCCAACTGTCCGGCATTCTGTTCCACCAGTTCCGCGCCCGGTCCCTCCATGGGAGCCAGCACTTTCTGGAACGGGTTGAACAACTCCACCGGCATGGAAAACTCCTGCCGCAGCGCTTCCACCAGACCGGGGACCTTGGCCGATCCGCCGGCCAGGTAGATCTTCTCGATGTGCTCGCCCGCCGCGCTGGCCCGGAAGAAGTCAAACGTCTTCTGAATTTCGAGCACGATGATTTCCGTCACCTGCTGCAGGATCGGCGCCTTGGCATCGTCGTGCACCGTGCCCACCTTGCGCCCCAGTTTCAGGGACTCGGCATCGTCGAAGCTGAGGTCGAGTTCCTTCTGCAGCGAATCGGTGTACTGGTGCCCGCCGATGCTGACGTCGCGCGGAAACAGCGGGGTCGTGCCCTTCACAATGTTGATGTTCATCACGCTCGCGCCCAGGTTGAGCAGCGCCACCACTTGCGTAGGCGCGGGCTCGTAGTTGTACTCGTAGCAGTTCTGCAGGGCCAGCGCATCGATATCCACGATAGCGGGTGTTTTGCCCGCCATCGAGAGTACGTTGGTGTAGTTCAGAATCTTGTCTTTCTTGACCGCCACCAGAAGTACGTCCATCTGCGGGCTGGTCGCGTCGTCGGTCAGGATCTGGTAGTCGAGATTGACGTCGGCCAGATCAAAGGGGATGTGCTGCGCCGCTTCTTTCTGGATGGTGTCCGCCAGTTCCTGATCGCTCATCGATGGCAACGAGATTTTCTTCACGATGACGGAGTGCCCGCTCACCGCCGTGGCCACGGCCTTCGCCTTGATCTCGGTATCGGCAAACAGTTTCGAGATAGCGCTGGAAACCGTGCCCGAGTCCACGATCATGGAGTCCACCACGATATCGGGAGCAATCGGTTCCAAGCCGAGGTGCGCCACCTCGATCCCCTGGCGGGTCTTTCTCAGTTCGACCGCCTTGATGCTCGAGGAGCCCACATCCAGACCTACAATCGTCTTCGATCCGAATCCAAACATGTGCCCGCCTTCTCTCGTGCCGGCTTCCGGCCGGCTGGTTTTTTACGGCTGCCCGGCGGCTTTCACCGCCACTTTCACTTTCTTCTTGCCCCGCGGTTCCAACTCCATCGACTTCTCTTCCATCCACTGGTCGAGCTTCGATTTCTTGAAGCGCCAGCGGTTGCCCAACTTGAACGCGGGAATCTTTTGCTCGTTCACGTACTTGTAAAGCGTGTCCGGACTCACTCCCAGATACTGGGAAGCTTGGCGAATGTTCATCACTTCTCGCGAGTCGGCCATATGGCTTTTCCCTTCCGCAGAATTCATTTCCCAGCACCGCCTTCTTTCCCGGCAACGCTGAGGAAATTTGGAAGAACCAAGTCCTCGATTCAAATGCGTTCGAGTGAATTTTGGTGTCCCGAGCATATCTCAACCGCTACCACGGGCCCGTCAACGTGAATCACCCGGTTTTGTTGGGTTTTATGGGGGTTTTCTGGAATTGGTGAAAACCGGAGTTGCAGTATGTGTCTATATCTTGCGATATAACAGCAGGTTGACACTATTAGTGGTAGGCCCGCCCCGGTTTAGGCCCCGGTCACCATGGTTGGGGTAACTAAGGTACTAGAGACGGTACGGAGGTACTTGAACGGGCGCGCAAGCTACTGAGAATGCATGAACGAAATTTGCCCCTTCGAGGTTACGGGTGCGAGAAAGCCCGGGCTAGAATGAGAGAAGGAGTCATTCTCATGAAGGTGTTCCGCGATTCTCGCTGGATTCTGGTCGCGCTGGTATTGGTCTGCGGGTTCGGTTTACAAGGTGCGCGTGCGGCCGACAGCACCAGCCTGAAGACGCTTACGTCCGAGGAGTTGGTGCGCGCGCTCCAGCATCCCCATGCCAAGCCACTGCTGTTCCACGTGGGCTCGCACATGCTTTACCTGCAGGCGCACATTCCTGGCTCGGAATACCTGGGCGCCGGTTCCACTGAGCAAGGTATCCAGAATCTCCGCAGACGAGTGGGCGGCCTTCCGAAAAGCACCGCGATTGTGCTCTATTGCGGATGCTGTCCCTGGAGCCACTGCCCAAACGTGAATCCGCCCTACGAGACATTGCAACAAATGGGGTTCACAAACGTGAAAGTCCTCTACCTCGCGAACAACTTTGGCGCCGACTGGGTAGACAAGGGATACCCCGTCGCCAAGGGCGAATAGAACAGAGTTATCGGTGGGCGGACCTTCGGGAGGGCACGACTCAGGAAGCACGGCTCGCGAGGGCACGACGTCAGTCGTGCCGCAAATGCCGCAGACAATCGCCGGCTTTAGCCGCTCAGGTTCGCTATTAGATGGGCCCCATGAAAAAGTCACTCTTGATCCTCGCCGCCGCGGCCGTGCTTCTCGCCTGGATCATGCTGCGGCACCCTTCCACCGCGAACCGTGACCGCGTCCTCCAGTTGCATCCGGCGCCTGATTTCTCTCTCACCGATCTCACCGGGCAAAAGTTGGCTCTCTCCGGCTATCGCGGCAAAGTCGTTCTGCTCGACTTCTGGGCTACTTGGTGCGATCCCTGCAAGGCCGAGATTCCGCATTTCGTGGAAATGCAGAACCGATACCGCCCCCAGGGACTGCAGGTCATCGGAATCTCCATGGACGATGACGAGCAACTGGCGCGCGATTTCCGCCAGCGGTTCAAGATGAACTACCCGGTGGCGATGGGTAATCCGCAACTCGCTGAGCAGTATGGAGGCATCCTGGGGCTGCCTATCACTTTCGCAATCGACCGCGAAGGGAGAATCGTGTCCCGGCATATTGGAGCCACCGACCCTTCGGTGTTCGAAACCGAAATCCGAAAACTGCTCGGTGTACCACCCTCCTAACCTGCTGTGAGCCCCGTCACTTCCTGCCTTTCCGCTTTTCGATAGTCTGCTTCTTCAAGCATTCCAAGTCCCGAGTCTCAGGTTCCGGGAAATGTCTTGCGATGTTTTTCCTGACACCTGAGACCCGACAATTGACACCTATTCTCAAGGAGCACCATGAAGCTACTCGTCATCGGTTCAGGCATGATGGGCTCGGCAGCCGCGTATGACATGGCGATGCAGAGTCAAGTGGATTCCGTCACGCTGGCGGACAGCGATGTGAAGCGGGCGAAAGAGGTTGCGATCCGCGTAAATCGCCTGACCCGCTCCCGGAAGGTCCGCGCCGTCCCACTCGACGCCTCCAAACAGCAGCACGCAGCCCGCGTGATGAATGGGCACGATGGCACGCTCTCCGCTGTTCCCTACTTTCTCAATCTCGGCTTGGCGAAAGCGGCCATCGACGCCGGATGTCACTTCGCCGATCTCGGCGGCAACAACACCGTCGTTCGGCAAGAACTCGCCCTGGCGAAAAAGGCCGAAAAAGCAGGAGTGGCCCTCGCGCCCGACTGCGGCCTATCGCCCGGCATGGCTTCGATTCTCGGAGGCGAACTGGTGCGCCGGTTGGACGGACGCGCGGACGCGCTCAAACTCTACGTCGGCGGTCTACCCGAAAAACCCATGCCGCCGTTTCATTACCAGCTGGTTTTTTCCGTCGAAGGATTGATGAACGAATACGTCGAACCGGCCCGCGTCCTGCGCAAGGGCAAGCTGACCACGCTCGAACCATTGACGGAGCCGGAAGAGTTTCACATGGATGGTTTCGCGCCCCTGGTCGCCTTTCACACCTCCGGCGGCACTTCAACCCTGCCCGAGAGTTTTGAAGGCCGGGTGGGCGAGTGCTTCGAGAAGACCCTGCGCTATCCCGGACACTACGACCTTCTGTGCGAACTGAAGGAATTGGGCTTGTTTTCGAACGAAACAATGCGCGTAGGCAACGCCGACGTTTCCCCGCGCGCGGTGATGCTAAAGATTTTCGAAGGCAAATTTGCCGGCAAGGGTCCGGACGTCTGCCTCATGCGCCTCGAAGCCCACGAGTTCGTGAAGACTCCCGGAGTCCGAGGCCTGCTCGGCGGCAAGCTCAAGGGCCGCGTAGCTTCGTTCACCATGGTGGACCACTATGATCCCAAAAGCGATATGAGCGCCATGATGCGGACCACCGCCTTCCCGGCGTCGATCGTTCTCCAGATGCTGTGCTCCGGCGCCATTGAAAAGCGCGGCGCCGTATTGCAGGAGCGCGATGTCCCGGCCGAGACTTTCCTCGATGAGATCGGGCGGAGAGGGATCAAGATCGAGTACAAAGTGGTGTAGGGATCAGTTGCTTGTTTCTAGTTGCTGGTTGCTGGTTGCTAACTCTGAACGGTTGGAACCAGCAACTGTTATTAGCGCTTTTCCGCCCGCCCCAGACACCCCGCTCTGAACGACCGGTTGTCCAGTCGATGTAACCGCTTCGCCTGCACCGGCGTAATCAAAGAAGTGTGCGAGATGGTCAACAGGTACTCCGCCACAAACCACACCGGTTTGTCGGTCGTCATCCATCCGAGGTGATCGAACCGTTTCATGTGAACGGGACGTGAAAATGTCCGCAAAGTCCGTTCCCCGCGCAGATTGAAATACACCTCAAAGTAACTGAGCGCCAACTCCCGCAGCGACCGGTAAACCGGCTCCCGATACCGGCATCCGGTGTAGTTCGACTTGGCGATCGAGCCCCAATGCCCGTCCACCCGGTAAACCGCGATCACATGGTCGGTATCCTGCTCGGCTTCCAAATCGACAATCAGCGGCGGATACCCATTCGCCCGCAGCGCCGCCGCCGCAAACAGCGCCCCTTCATAGCAGTGCGAAGTATTTTCCCGCAGCACCCGCCGCGGAGACCAGGCGCTGTCCGCGAGGTGGTAGGGCTGTTCGTCGAGCAACCGCTGGATGCCGTACGGGGTCTTCAAACTGCGCAGCTTGCGCAGTTCGGCGGGGGTAAAATCTGAGGAGTTAGGGTTGCTCTTCATTTTTCGGAGTGGCTTGAAGGTAGCAGGATCAAGCGATAATTGGGAATAGAACGGCAGGTTCCGATGTAGCGTTGGCGCTCCCAGCCCTTACCGAAACAACTCCGCCAGTTCCCCAGGATTTTCAATCACGACATCCGGCGGCACATCTTCCAGGGTATGAGGGGCAAATCCATACGTCACGCCGCACGTCCATAGCCCGGCACTCCGCCCAGTCAGAACATCAATCGACGAATCTCCGATCATCAGCGCCTCCGCAGCCCCCACGCCAGTCTCCTCCAGGATCGTCTGCACCCCCAGCGGATCAGGCTTCTTGGTGGTGAAGCTGTTTCCGCCATACACGCGCACAAAAAACTCTCCCAGCCCTAACGCCTGCACGATATCCCGCGATGGATTCACCGGCTTATTCGACAACACAGCCATCAGCCTCTGCACGCCATTCTGCGGCATGGCAATCCGAGTCAGCGCCTCCGGAATCCCGGCATAGACCACGGTATGGTCGAGCTTGTGAATGCGGTAATAGCCAAGGAAGTATTCCAGTGCCGACCGGAAGAACGCCTCGTCGTTCGGATCGCCCAGCGCCCGCCGCACCAGAATGGGAGCGCCATCGCCCACGTACGTCGCAATCAATTCTCCCGGAAGCTCCGGTCGCCCCACCTCGCGCAGCATGGCATTCACCGAGTGGATAAGGTCCAGCCGGGAATCGACCAGCGTCCCATCCAGATCAAATACCAGCAACCGGATGGCCCGAGGATCAAACTGGCGCAGGAAGCGAATCATGAATGTTCAGAATAAACGAGAAGCAGGTGTCAGGTCGCTGGTCTTAGGGTCGCTCGTGGCCCGCAGCTCGAAGCTCGTAGCTGTTTCCCTCCCGCCCGTTTACAATAAGTCCCGGCAAACCACGTCG
Source organism: Acidobacteriaceae bacterium (assembly GCA_003154055.1). GTDB lineage: Bacteria > Acidobacteriota > Terriglobia > Terriglobales > Acidobacteriaceae > Acidiflorens. Next base: position 602 of record PMCH01000077.1, on the reverse strand, counting down.
CGGGGTGGATGAAACAGGATGGCCACGACCAAAGTCGATCCCAAGCTGAACGATAGCGACATTAAAAAGAAGTCCAAGACCTATCAGGGTCTGACCAGCCAGCAACTCATCGACGCCTACCGCATCATGTTTATGTCGCGGCGCGTGGATGACCGCGAGATCCTGCTCAAACGCCAGCAGAAGATCTATTTCCAGATCTCCGGCGCTGGCCATGAGGCCATCGGCGTGGCTGCGGGCTTTGTCCTGAAAGCCGGCCACGACTGGTTCTATCCCTATTACCGTGACCGCGCGCTTTGCCTGGCGCTGGGCGCCACCCCCTACGAGATGCTTCTCCAGGCAGTCGGCGCCGCCGAGGACCCAAGCTCCGGTGGCCGCCAGATGCCCTCCCACTGGGCCTACAAGCGTCTGAACATCGTCACCCAGTCGTCCCCCACTGGGACCCAGATTCTGCAAGCCGTCGGGTGCGCGGAAGGCGGAGGTTATTTCACCCGCCACCCCAATTCCGCCCGCAAGGTGGAAGGCGATTACCGGCAGTTCAAAGATGTCCAGTTCCATCCCGGAGAGGTTACCTACGTCTCGCTCGGCGACGGCACCACCAGCGA
>PMCH01000159.1:3748-4795 GCA_003154055.1 Acidobacteriaceae bacterium | reverse complement strand
GGCAGCCTTGCTGGACGTCCGAAGTTTGCGCAACCTGCCGGCGGCCCGGCCAAGCTGATGGCGACCCTGATGGTTAGGCGTCCGGCGGGAGTCACCGTCGGGGACCATATCCGCTTTATTGGGATTGAATTCACCACCGATCCCACCACCAACATCGGCCGCATGGTCAGCATGGAGGGCACGCACCACGTCATCATCGACCGGAGCTGGATCCATCCGGGAGAGGGTGCCGAGGTCGGCAAGGGCGTGGGAATGGTTCAGGGCGCTCATCACATTGCCGTGATCAATTCCTATCTGAGCGGTATGAACTGCGTGGCGCGCTCGGGGAAATGCACGGACGCCTCCGCGGTCGGCGGCGGCAACGGAGACCTTCCTACCGGAACCTTCAAGATCGTCAACAATTTTCTGGAGGCATCCGGCGAAAATGTATTTTTCGGGGGCAGCGGCGCGACCGTGAATCCGACCGATATCGAGATCCGGCGCAATCACCTGTTCCGCCCGATGACCTGGAAGGAAGGAGAACCCGGATACGCGCCCTCTCCTTCCGGCAACCCCTACATCGTAAAGAATCACATGGAACTCAAGAACGCCCAGCGTCTGCTGTTCGAGGGGAACCTCCTGCAGAATTCCTGGGGAGGTTTCAGCCAGACCGGTCATTCGATTTGTCTGAACCCACGNNTTTAATCGAATTCGAAATGTCGCCGGAGTGTTCAGCATCTCCAACTCGCTTTCCAAGACTGGAGGCGATGCGGCCGATGGCGGACGGTACAGTATTCACGACGTGATCGCCGACAACCTGCACCAACAGGACTACAAGGGGGGCGGGAGCTTTCTCTCGCTGCTGTCGGTTAAGCCGCCGCTGCACGATGTGCACTTCGACCATGTGACGGGGATTGTCCGGAACCTGCTGATCGCGATCCTGGATAAAGGCGAGAAGATCGATAACTTCAGCATGACCAATAGCGTGTTTGTGATTGGCGACCGCAGGCCCCCGCTCGCGTCGGCCGGGGGAGGCCCAGAAAATTGCGCCACCAAGACGCAGAAGCG
>PMCH01000159.1:2659-3743 GCA_003154055.1 Acidobacteriaceae bacterium | reverse complement strand
AAGGGATCGAACTGTGCGAAAGTCTCGCCCGGGGCTGGCGCCGCATCCGGAGGCCGCGATCTTGGAGCGGATGTGGATGCGGTTGAAGCAGCCATAGCCGGGGTGGAGTAGAGCACAACGGTAATCTTGGCAACCGTGGTCCCCGCGATGCCCAATAGCCGCAGTCCTGAATCATGGTCATGAAGCCAGCAACTGAAGTCATGGAAAAGAGCGCAGCGGGACAGCGGGGCACGCGCGCGAAGGCCCCCGTGTTTGTGTTGGGGTGCGGACGGTCGGGGACGAAACTGCTCTATCACACGTTGCTGTCCGGGGGCGGTTTTGCGAACTATCACTCGGAAAGCAACGCCTTTAACCTGCTTGGCGTCCGCTTCGGCAACCTCGCCAAGCGGGAGAACCGGCGCGCGCTGCTGGATCACTGGCTGCGCAGCAGTCTCTTCTATCGCTCCGGCCTGACCCGGGAAGAGATCGAACCCAGGATTCTTGAAGAGTGCCGTAACACCGGAGACTTCCTCCGCATCCTGATGGAAACGATTGCCCGCAAACAGGGCGTGGAACGCTGGGCGGAATGCACGCCGCTGCACCTGCTCTACCTTCCGTTGATCAAGAAACTGATTCCCGACGCGCTGGTCATTCACATCATTCGCGACGGCCGGGACGTGACCGTCTCGCTCGACCGCATCGGATGGATTAAGCCGCTTCCCTGGGACAAGAAGCGCAAGGTGCTGGCTCCCGCCATCTTCTGGCGCTGGATTGTCAGCCGCGGCCGCAAGTACGGGCGGGCGATGGGCGCGGACTACCTCGAAGTTCACTTCGAAGACGTGGTGGAGAAGCCGCGCGAGACGCTGGCCCGCATCGGGGCCTTCATCGATCAGGATCTCGACTACGACCGCATCCAAGAGAACGCCCAGGGGGCTCTGGTTGATCCGAATTCGTCATTTCGAGGCGATGGGCAGGAGAAAGAATCAAACCCGGTGGGACGCTGGAAGGCCATTCTCTCGGTGGAACAGGTCGCGCAAGTGGAGAGCGTAATCGGCGATTTGCTGCAGGAAACGGGCTACGAGCCGGTGACTCCCGCGAATCAGCG
>PMCH01000159.1:2354-2599 GCA_003154055.1 Acidobacteriaceae bacterium | reverse complement strand
GCCAGTTCCAGAACCGACGTGTTGATCAGCCTTCCCATCGGAGTCTCGATTTTCAGCCAGAACTTAGTATCCAGAAACGCAGGATAGACTGCGCGCAGCCATTTTTCCCGCAGTCCCGGCTTCCGCTCCAGGGCTGGCGTGGTGAGCGAATAACCGAATTCCTCCAGAGTGCCACCGACCAGCGCTTCAATCGAAGCGACCTGCTCGCGCGTGAGCCTTTCCTTCCAGCGCTGGACGGGATTGAT
>PMCH01000159.1:0-2313 GCA_003154055.1 Acidobacteriaceae bacterium | reverse complement strand
GCAGGCTTCCCGCTTCGCGATGCCACGGCAACGGCTTGAATCCTTCCATTTTCTTCAAGGAGAGCGCGATGTCCCGACCATCGCGGATGATGTGAATGAAAAGCGCTTCGGGCAGGTCGGCTTTCACCCTCGGGACGTACAGGACATTATCGGGATCGTACACCGCATAGCGATGCGCTTTTTGACTGCGGGCGATCTCATCCATGACGATGCGAATAAAATCTCCGCCGGTTCTGCACTCCTCGAGGACCCGGGCGTTGATCTCTTCCGCCACCAGGCCGGACCTGCGGAAACCTTTGCTGCGGAGCCAGGACTCCATCATTTTCCTGCGGTTTTCCAGCTTGTCGAGTTTGCCGAATACCGGGATGAACATCTTGTAGACGGGCAGGTACCCGCGGTAAACAGCAAAACCTCCCGCTGAAAGCAAAGTATCGTAGAGAAGGTTGGTCCCCGAGCGATGGCAACCCATCACGAATACTGGGCGGCGGCTACGATCCATTGTCTGATTGATTCCCAAAGATCCCCACGGAGGGCGCCGGCAGCGGCCCCCGAAGTCTGATTTTACCATCGTGGAGATGCCAACTCGGAGTGCCGGTTACCAAGGTGATGCCCGGGTTTTCAGCCCAGGCGGCATGACAAAAAGGCGGAGAGCAAACTGCCCTCCGCCCGAGTTGACTACGTCCAGGAAAACTCTTGTTCCTCAATCCACTCCAGCGGTGGCGTTCAACAGAGCGTCGATGTCCGCACCCAAGTCCTTCCCGTCCGAGCCTGCGTTTTTGTAAGGGCTGGAGGGCAGCAGGTGGTAGTCCCCCCCGTTGCCGTCGTTGTAGTCCGCGAACTCCACGGCGGCAGGGTCGGCAGGAAAGTCATTCTTGGCAGGCCAGGTGTTGGGCGGAAACTGGGTTGGGGAGGCGATGATTCCGTTGGAGATAAAGGAATAGGGTTTGAAGCAGCGGCTCAGGTTCTTGACTGGCAGAACCGAGGACGCGCAATTACGATTCCCGCCTGCGCTCCAGACCGGGTAGCGCCCGGCCAGCACGAGATTATTGGTGAAGCTGAAGTCGCTGATCTGGGGATTCTTGGTCGAGTCAAGCACTGACATGAGATGGCTTCCGGGATCTCCGAACCCAGTGACGTGGCTGATTGAGATCGTATTCAGCGGATTCCTCGACCAGCCATTGATGATCTGAAACAGGCTGCCGCCGCCAAGGAAGCGCGCGGCATCGATGTCATCAATGACGATGTCGTGAAGGCTGTAGCGGGCTGCGGCTTTTGCCTGGTAGATCTTCTTGCGTTTGCCGGTCAGGGTTGCGTCAATGCTGATGCCGCCTCCGGCGTGACGGATCCGGGAATAGCGGATCGTCACATCGGTGACCTGGCATAGCGGGCATGTTGGCCGGTGACCCTCGATTTGGTTCTTGGGCGTAAGCAGAATGGTGCGGCCGTTCTGCGTGAAGCCGCCCCAGGAATTTTCCAGGACATTGCCCTCAAACAGCACTCGCTGCGCGTTCTTGAATTCGATCAGATTCTTGACGACAAAGGGCCGGCCACCCGGACCGCCCACGAATCCGGGCTGCCCTTTCATCCAGATGAGCGGCTTGAACATGTAGTTGCGGCGGATTTCGATGTCGGCGGGCGTGGTGGTCGCCGGGCCTCCGCCGAGCAGAATGTTCTCGCCTGAGGCTTCCAGAAAATTGCCGACGATCTTGTAAGGGCCGCCCGGGAAGTCCCCCGTCCCTCCCCCAATGGTCTTCGCGTCGGTGCAAACGCCGACCCCGGACGTGCAATGAAAATCGTTAAGGTAGGAATCAATCACAGCTGCGTACGTCATGCCGGTCAGCCGGACTGCCGAACTCGTATCATCATGCTCGGATCCGTGCGCCCAGACACGGTCGACGATGATGTGGTCGGCCTGCTTACCCGGATCCACTGCGACCAGGGCGCCGTTGAATCCCCCCGAAGCGCGGGTGATCTCTAAACCCAGCAGTCGGTAATGGTTTGCGCCCTTCGAGAAGGTGATGGCTGCCACCAGGCCCGGACTCACAATCTGCGGAATCACTCTCTGCGGAAGGGAACAGGAGAAGTCCGGCCGTCCTGGCAATGCGGCAACGCCGGCATAGCAGGGGGTCATACGAGCTCCTTCCTCTGGCAAAATTGAATCGGGAGCCGCGGAGCGGATTGTGATCCAGCTCTGATCGTCGCAGTGGCGCGCGGGCAGCACGTAATTCCCTGGGAAAGTTGCGTCCGCCTGGATGGACACCGTGTCGCCGCATTGCGCGGAGGTCAGAGCAGCCTGGAGGTCGTCTCCAGCGG
>PMCH01000180.1 GCA_003154055.1 Acidobacteriaceae bacterium | reverse complement strand
CGCACCAGGATTTCCCCGTCGTCCGCGAGCTTGATCTCACGACCCGGCAGGACTTTGCCAATCGATCCCTGGCTCATGCGGAAGGGATGGTTCAGGCTGATCAGCGACGTGGTTTCCGTCAGCCCATAGCCCTGGATCACGGCGTATCCCAGGCGATGCCAGAACTGCTCGGTTTCCGAATCGAGCGCCGCGCCTCCGCTGATCATTGCCCAGAATTTCCAGCCAAACTGCCTTCGGATCTCGCGGAAGGTCCACCAGCGGCGCAAGAAATGCTGGCTTTCCGCCCGGCGATAGCGTTCTGCAAATTGATCGCGCCGGCCGCGGTCTTCGAGGTCGCGCTCCATCTTCTGCTTCAAAGACTCGAGCATCCGGGGTACCGCCACCAGCACCGAGACCCGCTCCCGCCGGATCGCCGCCATGACTTCCGTGGGATTGAGGGTGTGCTCGAAGACGACGGTGCCGCCCAGCAGCGGCGGAAGGAAAATCCCCAAGAACTGTCCGAACACGTGGCTCATCGGCAGCAGGTTCAGGAATCGGACGGGATGCACCCACCGCTCGTACTTCAGATACTTCTGGATCTCGGCCTCGATCGGCGCCACGTTTCCCAGCACGTTGGCGTGGCTGAGCACGACGCCCTTTGGCTCGGCGGTGGTTCCCGAGGTGAAGACGATCTCCAGCACATCAGCAGGCTGAATCTCAACCGGACGAAAAGGCTCAGCCGAATGCCTGGCGACAGCCGCTTCCATGTGCGCCGGATCGATTACTGGAATCGCGTCGAATACTCCGGAGCGCTCGCGAGGACAGACAACCAGCTTCGTTCTGACCTGCAAACTGATCCGGCGGGCGAAATCCGGACTCGCTCCATCGTCCACCGGAACCGCAATCACCCCGCAGAGCGCGCATCCAAAGAATGCCGACACCCACTCCGCGCAGTTCGCGCTCCAGAGCAGCACCGCGTCGCCCTTGCCGATGTTGCGCGCCTGCAATTCGCGCGCAAAGCGATAGGCACCTTCGGCCACACGACGATAGCTCCAGCGCTCGCGCCGGTAACCGCGTGGATAAACGTAGGCGCACTCGTCGCCCCAGCGCTCGAAATCGTCCAGGTAGTTCAGCAGACTTGCCCGCACACCCTGTTTAGTAGCACAATTCCGGAACCTTTACAGTGTCCGTGGCTGGATCTTGCCCACGGAGCAATGGAATGACGAGAATATTCTCAATTCGGATGGCCCTGTTCTTCGGCTTGGCCGGACTGATGGCCTGCCAGCCGCCCACCACAAGTGCTCCAGATCCCATCGGTCGCAACACCGGTGTGATCTCAGATGTGCTCTCCTCCCCTCCGCGCGACCTCAGCCAGGACGAGTCCGCCGGCGGACATGTCCTGCGCAAGCATGTCGGCCGGACCGACGAAGAACTCCGCGATCGCCTGCGCCGGGAGCGCAACATCTCGGGCTCTTCGACCTACACCGATCGCACCACCGCCGAACGCGCCATCGGCGACGCCATCGGCCAGTCGCAAGCGAAGGTCCAGCGTTGGCTCGACCGCCCCGGTGGCCACGCCAACCTGGTGCTTGACTACGACGGCGGTCAGCCGATTGGGCGAACGATGAATCGCGGCGACAGTCAGTCCCGGCCCTGCTCGCATGCGGTCATCGTCCTGAAGTATGATCCCCCGGCCAATTACCACGTCCTGACTTCGTATCCGGAGTGCCGCTGATGACGACCAATAACTCCCACGCGAAACCCGAAATCACCGCCGCCAACTTTCCAGCCCTTCGTTCCTTCTTGCGCGGCTACTTCCACGAAGATGTCGCCGACGAGTACGGTACCCCGCCGGAAGCCGCCGACCAGTTCTGTGAGGATGCGGACAGCGACGAGCGCACCGCCGTAGCCAACGAATGGACCCAGTTGATGCATGCGCTCGAGGGAAAACCGCTCTCGGAGATCAACCAGGCGTTGACCAAGAAACTCGGCGGCTCGGTTCGCCTCAACGAAGAGGAGCTTCAGCAGGTCTCACAGATCTTCGCCCGTTGTTTAGCCGTCAAGAACCATCGCAAGGTCGCCAACGACTGACGACGACCCGCTGTCATCCCGAGGGAGCCGGAGCGAATGCGACGGCGAGTCGAGGGACCCCTACTCCTGCCCGTCTGCCGCGAGTGAAGTCAACTCGCATTTGGCTTGTTCTAGCGCGTGACTGATGCCCCTGGATGAAGGAGCTGGGAACGGGTAGGGGTGCTTCGACTCCCCAGCATGATCCGCTTCGCGAATCCTCCTGCTCCGCTCAGCATGACAAGAACTCACTCCCGCCCGACTCCCAGCGCATCCGCCACCCGGTTGATGTAGTTGAACCAGGCCGCGATCAGGGTAATCTGCAGAATGGCCTTGTCCTCGAAACCTGCCGCCCGCAGCCGTTCGTGGTCGTCTTTCCAGATCGTGGTGGCGTCCTTGGTGATCTTGATCACGTAGTCGAGCATGGCGCGCTCTTGCGGTGTGATGGGCGCGGTCGTGTAGTCGCGCTCCAGCGCCTCCACCAGCTCTTTATCTAACGTCACCCTACGCAGAAACTCTGCGTGCGACTCGATTCAATACACGCACCGGTTGGTCACCGAGACCATGGTGGCGATCATTTCGTGATGGCGGCGCTCCAGCGGCAGATCCGGCGACATCAGGGACCCGAAGGTCGCGAACGCGTGATAGAGAGCCTGTGGAATCAGCGAGTGCGACGCCGCGATCATCGATCCGCCGCCCTCCACCGGGTGGACCGGCACGGAGTACTCTTTCGGATAGAGCGAGTTCTGCCCCTCCATCGCCTTGCGCAGTTCGTCGTCGGCTTCGGACAGCGGGATGGTCTTGATCCAGGCCATGGGTTTCGACTTGCCCTCGAGCGGGAACTTTGCCTACAATTTCGGCGTTCAGACACGCTACACGCAGGCCACGGCAATTGCCAATAGCCTGAAAGCGTTACCTTGGCCCGGACCTGACCGATTCGTTTCGCGGGCTCCCGCGCGGAGGTCGAATCGATGACCTACATGCTGTACCACGTGATCCGCCGGCTGCCCCGTCCGATGCTGGTGGGCTTGATGGTAGTGCTGCTGACGGCGCTGGCCCGGGCGTGAGTGCCCACCCCGGAAGGCCCCGCCCGGCGGGAAACTCGACCGGGCTAAGCTAAACATGGTGTTGTGATATAGCTCACGGCGCGGTCGTTCGGGCGTCGCTAATGTCATGGTCGGGCAAATTGATTCCCGGCCCGGGTCCCTGACGCCGCCGGTGTTCCCTGGAGGTCCCTCTGATGCCGCAAGACACCGTCACCATCACCGATAACCGTACCGGCCAAACCTACACCCTTCCCGTCGAAAACGGCACCATCCGCGCCATGGACCTGCGCAAGATCAAGACTGGCCCGGAAGACTTCGGCCTGATGACCTACGACCCGGCCTTCATGAACACGGCCTCCTGCCGGAGTGCGATCACCTATATTGATGGCGACCGGGGCATTCTGCGCTACCGCGGCTATCCCATCGAGGTCCTGGCCGAGCACTGCACCTTTCTCGAAGTCGCCTACCTGATCCTGTTCGGCGAACTGCCCACCGCCACCCAGCTCAAGGATTGGGTCTACGAGATCACCCATCACACCATGCTCCATGAGACCACCAGAAAATTCATGGAGGGATTCCGTTATAACGCCCACCCCATGGTGATGCTGGTCAGCACGGTCGCGGCGCTTTCCAATGTGTATCCCGATTCCAGGAACATTCACGACCCCGCGAGCCGCCTGCTGCAAATCAAGCGCCTGATCGGAAAGATGCCCTCGATCGCCGCCATGTCGTACCGCCACATGGTGGGTTTTCCCTATATCTATCCGGACAACGACCTCACCTATCCAGAAAATTTCATGAACATGCTGTGGAAGATGGTCGAGCCGAAGTACGCCGCGAACCCGGTAATTGCCCGCGCGCTCGATATCCTCTTTATTCTGCACGCTGACCACGAGCAGAACTGCAGCACCAACACCATGCGCTGCGTGGGAAGCGCTCACACCGATCCGTATCTGGCCACGGCCTCTGCTGCCGCCGCTCTCTCCGGACCTTTGCATGGCGGCGCCAACGAAGAAGTGCTGCGCATGCTCGACGAGATCGGTTCCAAGGACAACGTCGCTGCCTACGTCAAGAAGATCAAAGACGGCAAAGGCAAGCTGATGGGCTTCGGGCACCGTGTGTACAAGAATTACGATCCGCGCGCCAAGATCATCAAGTGGGCCGCCGACCGCGTGTTCGAAGTGACGGGAAAGAATACCCGGCTCGAGATCGCTCTGGAACTCGAACGCATCGCGCTCGAAGACGACTACTTCGTNNATGGGCTTCAAGCCGGAGATGTTCACCGTCCTGTTCGCGATCCCGCGCGCGGCTGGCTGGCTGGCGCAATGGCAGGAAATGCTCACCGATCCCGAGCAAAAAATTGCCCGCCCGCGTCAAGTCTGGATCGGCCACGAGACGCGGCAGTTCGTTCCGATCGAGCAGCGCAACACGGCCGGCGTGACGGTGCGATAACCGCCAGCTGTTGGCGCGTAATCGCATTCTGCCTGCTGGCGGAACCACCAGCCTTCTCACGGCGGTACGTGAGCCTCGTCACGGTGTTTCCGCCGCACTGCCTCCTACAATTCCTCCGGGATTGAGTATCCACTTCCACGGGCCCCCGGATACCCTACGCCCAGGCAACGCACCGAAGAAGGCCGTGGTGCACATCTCCACCGCAGCGGCACTCGTACGGAAGAAAGAATCGCGACCTTCCTCAATGCAACGCTGATCTTGCCCGGTCAGTTCCGAACCAATTCAGAACGCTAACCGGTTCTTGGATTGTGCAGACTTTGGGAGGAGGTTTCATGTTCAGCAAGACCGTGGTCCTGCGTGTTGGGTATTTGGCCCTTTTCCTTCTTACTACCTCGGCGGGTTGGAGTGCGACCCAGTATTTCCAGAAGGCTCAGACCTACAACCTCGGCATGACAGCGCTTTCGGTCACGGCCGCAGACGTAAATGGAGACGGCAAGCTCGACCTGCTCGTCGCCGATGGCGGCAGCACCCTGGGCGTGTCGTTGGGCAAAGGGGATGGCACCTTCCCGCCCGCCCAGACTTACAACTCGGGGGGCTGGAGAACGTATGCCATCGTCGTGGGAGACCTTAACGCCGACGGCCACCTCGACCTGGTTGCGACCAGTTCCTGTGTCAGCAACACCGACTGCACCCACGGCGTGGTGGCGGTATTGCCGGGAAACGGGGACGGCACCTTCCGCGCCGCCCAAAGCTATGACTCGGGCGGTGCCGACGCGAGGGCGGTCGCTCTGGCCGACGTAAATGGAGACCGCAATCTCGACCTCATCGTCGCCGACAATTGCGTCAGCAACGGCAACTGCACCAGCGGTGCGGCGACCGTGTTGCTGGGGAACGGCGACGGCACCTTCCAGGCGGCCAGGAGTTACAACTCAGGTGGTCAAGACTCTTCCGGCGTCGCCGTGGCAGACGTGGATGGAGATGGCAAGCTCGACCTGCTCGTGTCCAACTACACCGGCAGCGTCGGAGTGTTGTTGGGCAATGGCGACGGCACCTTTCAGGCGGCCCAGAGTTATGCCACCGACAACGGGAATGCAATCGCGGTAGGCGATGCGAACCAGGACGGACGGCCCGACGTGTTCCTGCCAACCTACTGCGGCCGTAGTGAAAACTGCATGCGCAGGGGAGTGCAGATGTTGCTGGGCAGTGGCGGCGGGAAATTCCAGTCCGTGCGAACCTTCTACTCGGGAGGCAAGAGCGGCACCGCCATCGCCGTGCAGGATGTCAGCCGCGACGGCAAGCTCGACATGATCGTGGCCAACTATTGCGACAACGGAAATACCCGCTGTCGTTTCGGCGTGGTGGGTTTGTTGTTGGGGAACGGCGACGGCACCTTCCAGAAGGCGCAGAAGTACAATTCGGGCAGCTCCCATGCCCTGGCTGTTGCCATCGGAGACGTAAACGGCGATGGCAAAGCCGATCTCCTCGTAGCCAACGGGGTCGTCAGTGTCCTGTTGGGCAGGGCGCGATACGTCCCGACCACCAACTTCAGTTCGGGCCTGAATCCGTCCGTCTACGGACAGTCCGTCATCCTCACCGCGACCGTCAGTTCCATTGGCCCCAACTCGCCCACCGGCACAGTCGCTTTCCGGAACGGAGTCCAGACGGTGGGCAAGGTGACCCTTAACGCCGGAGTAGCTACGCTGATTACCACCAAACTGCCGGCGGGCACGCTTTCCCTCACGGCGACGTACAGCGGCGATTCCGATACCGCCCGAGGCACATCGCCTGCAGTCATTCAGGTTGTTACTCCGGCTACATCGCTGACGACCATCCAGTCCTCGCTCAACCCGTCCCGGCTCGGTCAGCCCGTGAGATTTTCTGCCACGGTAACCAGTCCCACGGCCAAAATCACCGGAACGGTGACCTTCACGGCGGGCACGACGACGCTGGGGACGGTCATGTTGAGCGGAGGAACAGCAAGAATTACCACCAGCGCGCTGCCCAAGGGAAAGACCACTGTCACGGCTACCTACGACGGCACCGCCAACATCGCCGCGAGCTCGGCAGCGCTCGCGCAACACGTGCACTGATGGAAGTTGAAGCGCCGCCGCTCCTGCTGGCAGCGGCGGCGCATGGTTGTCCAGACATGAGTCGCTGGCTGCAATTATTTTGGGGCGGCAGTTCGGAATCGGATGCTCGCCCCTCATGGATCGACCAGGCACGATTTCATCCGTTACAGGAGATCTTATGACACGCACTCTTTTTCGCAGGTTATACGCTCCAGCTGTTGCCGCTCTCTTCATCGCAATTTTGATTGTCTCTTTCCCTGCCCTCGCTCCGGCACAGTTGACGGCGGCGAGCGTTGACAACGCGAGGCGTGTTCCAACTGCCCGTTTGCAGAAAGGATTGTCTGGCGGTTTTGCACCAGATCAGCAGGACCCCCTTTTTCTGCCGCGAGTGATCTACAACACCGGTGGTGAGAGCCCCAACGCGGCGGTGATCGCCGAGGTGAACGGAGACGGAAAGCCCGACTTGGTTGTCGCCAATGGCCCCAACACCGCACACGGAACGGTGGGCGTGCTCCTGGGCAAGGGCGATGGGACCTTCGAGCCCGCTGTGACGTACGATGCCTGGACCTGGGACGATTACTATGCCAGTCCTCAAGCGATCGCGGTCGCCGACGTGAACGGGGACCACAAGCCCGACATTCTCGTAGGAAATAAGTTCTCGAGTCACAGGTTTGGTCTCTTCCTCGGAAATGGCGACGGGACATTCCAGCCCGCGGTGGGGATTGGGCAGGGGCCCGGCACGGACCCTTACTCGCTCGTTGTCGCGGATTTGAACGGAGATGGATTCCTCGATGTGACGGAAGGAACCCCCTGCTACAACTGGGACGATTGCACGACTGGCGCCGTGAGCATCTCACTGGGAAATGGCGACGGAACTTTCCAGCCAGCAGTAAGCAATCGCGTCGTTAGTGGCGGACTGATCGCACTCGCGGTAGCCGATGTGAACGGCGACGGCAAGCCGGACGTGGTAGTGTCCACTTGCATCGGCACCTGTCTCGATGGCGGAAGGGGGGCTGCGGTCGTGCTGCTGGGCCGTGGCGACGGTACCTTCAATTCTCCGGTAACTTACGACTCAGGCGGTAACGCAGGATGGTCGATCGCCGTTTCGGATGTGGATCGTGACGGGAAGCCCGACCTCGTACTGGCGGCGGGCGACAGCGCCGATGGAAAAGGTGGCGTAGTCGGCTTACTCCTGGGCAACGGAGATGGCACCTTCCAACCAGGGGTGACCATCAGTCCCGGCACGGGCAGAACCAGAGCGGTCGCGGCCGAGGACATCAATGGCGACGGCTCACCGGACCTTCTCGTCGCGCCTTTCTACTTATTTGAAGACCCGGTTGTGGTCCTCGCGGGCCGCGGCGACGGGACTTTTGCACCGAACGTTTTGAGCGATTTGTATCCACTCGAAATTGCCACGTCGATTGTGGCGGGAGACTTAAACGGTGACGGGCGACCGGAATTGGTCGTCGTGGCGCAGCCCGTCTACGGGGGCGGACTAGCCGTGCTGCTGAACAACACCGGACCTCACAGTCCTTCAAGGACTGCATTGCTCTCCGATGTGAATCCCGCCGCTCCCAAACAGCTGGTGACCTACTCGGCCACCGTGACCGGCGAAACTGGCGCGCAGACTGGAACCATCTCATTCCAGGATGGCAACTCGACCATCGCCAGCGTGCCCCTGGTCAATAGTCGAGCCGTCTATGCCACATCGTACAACTGGGGTAAGGACATAGCTGCTCATGCCATCTCGGCCGTCTATTCGGGGGATCTGCACAACGCCGGCAGTACTTCCACCACCCTCACCGAGTACATTGGCTCCTTTCCTGTCCCCTCGAAGGTCACGGTCACCACCTCCGGCTCCCCGTCGCTGGTTGCTCAGCCGGTGACGTTTGCCGTGAGCGTCAGTTCCGCCTCCCCAAAGTACGGTGCAATTCCGGACGGCGAGCTGGTCTGGTTCTACGACGGAACCGCGGTTTTGGGCTCGGTGCCACTGGCGGGCGGGAAGGTGGAGTACACAACCTCGGCGCTCTCGGCCAAAACGCACACCATCAAGGCAACCTACGTCGGGGACGGGATATTCAAGCCCGCCACAAACGCGGTTACTCAGGTGGTAAATAAAAACCCAACCACCACAGCGTTGGGTTCGACCCCCAACCCCTCCCTTCATGGCCATCTCGTAACTTTCACCGCGACGGTCAGGTCGGCGGGACCGGTGCCGACCGGGAAAGTGAAATTCATGGACGGCACAGCCACACTTGGGTCGGCCTCGTTGAAAGCCGGCGTCGCGACTCTTGCCAAGTCCAAACTCGCCGTGGGCACGCACTCCATCACGGCTCAATACCTGGAAGATGCCGCCTCCGCCAGGAGCACTTCCCCGGTATTGAACCAGGTCGTGCAGTAAGGCCTCAACGATTGAGCCAGGGACGAGGCGTCGCTCCCCGTGCGCCCGACGCCTCGTCCCATCCTGGCACTCCGCGCCAGATTCCTTCCGTAACCCGGACGTACACTCCCTGTTGGTAACCCTTAGTAACCGTACACTTCGCTGAACTCAGCCTTACAATGACTTCTACGCGACCATTCTTCGGGTGGTCACGGTGTTTCGCCCGGGAAATCCGGGTGAAGTCAGGACCCGCTCGGCACGCTCCCGGGAATCCACTGGGCGTTTCGGCGGGAATCAAGGCTGGAGTCCGCAATTTTATGGCGTTCGGTTTCGGCTTCAACAAACAGAAGGTCCTCAGCGCCGCGGAAAAATTTGTCCAGCAGGGCAAGCTGCAGAATGCCATCGCTGAATACGAAAAAGTCCTCAAGGCCGATCCCAAGGACCTGACCGTCAACAATACCGTCGGCGATCTCTATGCCCGCCTCGGCGAGGCCGCCAAAGCGGTCGAGTGCTTCAAGAGCGTTGGCGATGCCTATGCCGCGCAGGGTTTCACCGTCAAAGGCATCGCGATGTACAAGAAGATCACCAAGCTCCACCCCAGCGTGGATGGATCTTTAAAGCTGGCGGAACTCTACACCCAGCAGGGCCTGTTCAATGATGCCCGGGCTCAGTACCTGCAAGTCGCCGAAGAGTTCATGAAGAACGGCGAACTCGAGCAGGCCGTGCGGCTTTTCCAGAAGGTCCTCGAAATGGACCCGGAAAACGTCCCCATGCGCGTCAAGCTGGCCGAGGTCTATATCCGGCTCGGGAAAAAGAAGGAAGCGTGGGAAATTTTCAGCGCAGCCGCGGAATCGCTGCGCTCCCGTGGCTCCTTGCCCGCCGCCGAAGACATTCTGCAGCGCATGCTGTCCCTCGATCCCGGCAGCAGCTACGCCCTTTTGCTTCGGGGCCGTGCGGCGCTCGAAAACGGCGATCCCAAGAAAGCGATTCAGTACCTGGAAAAAGCCGCCGACCTGGATTCGCATCCCGAAGGGCTGCGCGATCTGCTGCAGGCTTATCTCCAGACGGGGCAAGCCGCCCAGGCAGCTCCCATCGCCGAAAAGCTCCTCACGGTTCACAACGATCCTGACGGCCTTTTCCTGGTCGCGGAAGGGTATACCCAAGCCGGCCAGTATCCGCAGGCCCTCGAGGTGTACAGCCAGAAAGCCGATCGCCTGATGGCGGTCGATTCGGCCAAGCTGATGGCCAGCCTGCACACCATGATCGGCCATGTGCGCGACGACGCCGACGCGCTCGACAGCCTGCTCCTGCTTCTCAACAAGGCAGGCGAGAGCACCCATGTGGGCGAAGTCACTGAATTGCTGGCTCACGCGTCGGTCAAGAACGGCAACCTCACCCGGGCCCGCGACTTGTACCAGATGCTCGCCACCATGGAACCCCAGAACGCGATGCACATGCAGGGGTACCATCAGGTTCTGGCCCGCATGGAGGAAGCCTCGCCCAGCCGGTTGATTACCGCCGAAGAAGGCGCGGTCATCGTGGAGGAACTCGAGGCCACGGCGCCGGTCATTGACCAGTCTTATCCCGATGATGTGGCGGTTGCTTTGCGCTCGGCTGTCACCGACGCGGATTTGTTCCTCTCCTACAATCTGCCCGAGAAAGCCATCGTGCCCCTGCTGGGTGCGTTGCCCCAGGCCCCCCGCGATGTGCGTTTGAATCAGCGGTTGGTGGCGTTGCATACCCGCTCCCGGCGTTTCACGGAAGCCGCGGTTTGCTGCCGCAACCTCGAAAGCATGTACTCGGAATCCGGCCACCCGGACGAGGCCTTGCGTTACGGAGAACTCGCTACCCGCTACGAAGAACGCTCCAATGCTGGTCAACCTCCGGTACTCAGCGCGCCGTCCGCGCCGAATCCTGCTGCTCCATGGCCGGCGGCGGCACTGGAAGCGCCTGAACCCGAGCCGGCTGCATCGCTTGAGCCCGACGTCGCTGCGGAACCGGTCGCCGAGGCACAGCCGGAATTCGTCGTCGAACACTTCCACCAAAGCTCTACGCCAGAAGTTCAGGAAGCCGAGGACCTCTCCGCCGAGTGGGACGATTCCCAATCGGTCGATGACACCCCGGCCCACTCCCAGCACATTGCCGAAGAACCCGTCGTTGCCCAATCGTCAGACGCCGACAACGCCGCCGAGATTCCCGAGACCATCGACGAGGTCCGTTTCTACCTCGAGCACTACATGACGGAACAGGCCAAGACGGCCTTTTCCAAACTGGAAACTCTTACCCGGGACGCTCATATTCTGGATCCCCTGCGCGCCCAGTTGGAAGGCGCGAGCAGCGAGGCCCCCGCGGAAGCCGAGACGGAAGTCGTGGAAATTTCCGCCGACGAGTCCCCGGAATTTGAAATCGAAATGGCGCCGGAAACCTCAGCCGACGCTGATCATCACATCGCCCAGGCGCAGGAAGAAGAAGACGTCCACGCCGAAGCCCACAAAGAAGTTCACGCCGCAGCCCACGAAGAGACCGTCGAAGAACCAGCGCCCGAACCCGCGCACGCAGCCGCCGATGCTGGCGAACTGGCTTCCCTGGTCGCCGATCTGGAATCGTCCCTCGGGGATTCTTTCCCCGAACCGTCCGCACCTGAAACATTACCGGCCTGGCCCAAGACCAGACCCGCTGCGCATCAGCCTGCTCCTTCCAGGCCCGCTCCAGAGCCCACCCCGGCCGTGGCCCGGAAAACGGTGCAGCCGAACCCAGAGCCGGAATTTGAACCGGTGGTGGCGCACGCGTCCATCGACGCGGGCCACGTTCCGGTCGAACCTGTCAGCCCTGCCCTGCCGTCCGTAGCCGCATCCTCGTCGGGCGCCGCTGCCGCCGCCGCTCCCGCCCTGAGTTATGGTCCGGCCGCGGTGCGTCCTCTGGGTGCGGGCGCGCAAGCGATGATGCCCCAGGCGGGCGTCGATCTTTCGGAAATGTTCAGCGAACTCAAGCAGGAACTCGAAGAGGAGATCGCTGCGGGCGACGAAGATCCCGAAACCCACTACAACCTTGGTGTCGCCTTCCGCGAAATGGGCTTGCTGGACGAAGCCATCGCCGAACTCCAGAAAGTGTGTAGCGCGGTCGACCGCGGACATCCGTTCTCGCAACTGGTCCAGGCCTACACCTGGCTCGCCCAGTGTTTCCTCGACAAAGGCGTGCCCGACGCGGCCATCCGCTGGTACGAAAAAGCGCTCACCATTCCCGGCCTGGATGCCGAGTCCCGTCTGGCCATCCATTACGAACTCGGTTCGGCTTCCGAGTCGGCGCACAACAATGACGCTGCCCTCCGCCACTTCACCCAGGTCTATGGTGCCAACATCGATTATCGCGATGTTGCCGAGCGCATTCAGGCCCTGAAGTCGTAGAGTAGAATGCTGATGTGGGCCGCAAAACTGCGCCGGGTCTGTGCTTCGATCCCTTGCCTGCGCCGGAACGACGCTCTGCATGATTTCCGATCCCAAACTCCCCTTCGCCAAGTCCCCCGGTGTGCCGGAAGTGGAACCGCCGCCTGCCGCTTCGTCGTATGCGCGGGTGCCGCCGTCGGTGGCCGCGCCGCCGCACTCGGCCGGTCTGCGCCTCTGGCTGCGCCGGATCGGGGTTCTGGTGTTCGTGTTCCTCTGCGCCACCGCCGGAGTCATGCTGATGATTCTCCCCTGGCGGCCGGAGTGGACCGACAACCACCTGCTGCTTCCCTATCCCGCGCTCCGGTCGTTCGTGGGGAGCGGCTTCGTGCGCGGTGTCTGTACCGGACTGGGCGTGCTGAATGTCTGGATCGGCTTCTGGGAAGCGGTGCAGTACCGGGAAGAAGGATAAGAGTCGCGAGCGGCGAGACAACCCCGCAGGACCAGCGAGGAACAGCGAACGACCAGCGACCAACGACAAGCGACTCACTATGAATGATCAACCCAAGCTCAAGCCCGCGCCTCTGCCCTACCAGAATCCGCAATTCCTGAACAGTCCTGACGGGCGCATTCTGCGCATTCTCTCCGAGTACGTTGAACCGCTCGCCCGTTTCCGTCGCGAGCAGATTCAGGACACGGTCGTCTT
>PMCH01000105.1 GCA_003154055.1 Acidobacteriaceae bacterium | reverse complement strand
GTTACTGCGACCAAGGACGAAGGCTTCGGCCCACCTTGGATGATTGTTGTAACATCGCCAGTACACTCACTACCCCTTGGAGGCGAGGGCCGGAGTCGCGCAGTTGGTGGCGAGGTGGAGGACATGAGGGAACTTGCCATCAAACTCGCCATCAAAACTTGGTTGTTTATGGACCTTTTCGGATGCCAGATGCTGCGGAAAAGCTAGGTAAGGAAAGGGCTTTTAGATTGACGACCTCAAAATTGACCCAGCAGAGGTCAGATCAGCCCCCGCCCTACTTTGCCCAGAGGTCATTGTTCGTAACTCCGCTTCTTTGCGAAGGGCGCGAGGGTTCCGAGGAATTGGCGGATTCGATCGAGATCCGGGTCAGAGATCCGGTTGAATATCAGGCCAGTTCCGATTCCCCCTGTGCTGTAAGCGACTTCGCAATCAGCGCAGCACTTGCTTTCCCCGATCCAGATACCCGCTTTCAGCTTCGTTCCCGGCGGCAACGGGATCGCCATTTCAACGTAACATCCGCCGACGCTGAGATCTGCAATCGTTGCCCGAAAAAAGGCTCCGTCTTGGGTATGAAGTTCCACCGAATTATGGCACTTGAACCGGGGGTGCTTCCGCTGCTCAACGATTCGTGGCTGGTGATTGTCGGGTGTAGGAGAAGGTAGTGGAAAATCCCAGAGAGGCTTCTCCAGGGAAATGTTGAGCAAGCCCACATGACCCGCTCTCGGTGTGCCGGGTTCGCCTACCCACTTGACGCGAAAGTGCACTCGGTTCTTGCCATAGGACAAGCCGATGATCTCGTCGAGGTTGAGCGTGGCTTGTACACCGCTCAACTCGGCCCCCTGTTGGCTAACGTTGACCGTAACCGCTTTCTCGGAGAAGACTTGGCCACCGCGACTGGTGCCGAAGATGCGCACGGGCACCTGGATCTCTTTGCGCGGCTCGCGGCGTCTGCCCATCCCGTGGGGTACCTCCCCGTCGTTCAAGGAACCATGCAAATCAGACCCGCCTATTGTGCTGGGGACGATAGCCGAAAAGCAAGCTCGGTAATCCTGGGTGACCGGAATTCTGAACACTGAGAGATGTTTCACGAACCTCTGGATGGTCAAATCGATACATGCCTCGGCTGAACGCAATGGCGAAGGAGATGTAAAACGCAACGCCATGAATGAGACTGAATAGCACCGTAAGCGTCAGAAATCGCCCTGAAAGTCTGGGTGACCTGCTAACCACAGACGGCATAATCATGCCGGGATCAGTCACGAATCGAAGACTACCACGACTCGTTGCTTGGTCTGACTGGCGTAATATCCCATTTACACTCACAACCGGAGGTTCTGAGTGAAATCGCCTGTTGACAACAGTTCTCGCGCCCCATGCCTTCCCGCCGATGCAGAAGAAAAGCCGCCCAGACATCGGGCGGCTGTCCTACATAAGATGCGAAACTGTCAGCTTCCGTTCAAACTGTCTTACGGTTCAGTGGAGCTGGATTGCACCTCCGCATGAGCCGAATGTGTCGCCTGGACATGCCAAGCCGCCGCCATAAGTCAGCACGGTCACCCGGCGGTTGTTGATCGCAATAGAAAGACCCCAGTCGCCAGGGATGTTGAGGATTTCCGAAAAAGTTGGTGTATTGAGAGTCCAGTGGGTAGGAAGGTCTGTCACGTCGTTGTAGCAGTCTCCGGTTATGTCGCCGAGTTCGTTGATTCCGACAGCCTCGCAGCCCGTATACCCGTCCGGGATGGGTAGCTCAATGGGCTGGGAATAACGCGTCCTTGAGACGTTGAGTGGTTTCCAAAGCCGTGCAAGCCAGGTGTTTCCGTCCGCCGACTCAATTGCTCCCGTGATATTCCCTTTGCGATCGATGCCAAAAGGGAGAACGTACGGGTAGTCAGAGCTGTGGATGTACGGCAGGACCATGAGGTTCCAGCCTTGTCCGTCAGGGCGAGGGTTCCAGAGCAAGGGAATGGCGAACGTTTCGTCAGTGTCGAGAGCGAACCCCATAATCTGTCCATAGTCGTTTACTGCACCGGGCTGCCATTCGAGATCCTTAGGAAATCCTTTCGTGTCGAGCGCATGGATATTCCATTTGTTTACAGGTCTTCCGTTGTTCCAGGCCCACGATGCTGTCCAGACCACGGGTGCGTCCTCTCCGCCATTCACTCCGCTCCAGCCAACAATTAGCGTACCTGCCCGATTGGTAGCACTTGCATAGCTTGAGTTGTGGCCTTTGAATTTCGGGTTGCCAGTGTCTGCAAGGGTTCCCAAATCAAACAGGTGTGAATGTTCGGTCCAGGCCGCTGCATGCACCTGTCCATCGGGCGTGACGGAGTGTGTGACAATCAGACCGGTGTCAGCGATTCCAAACCAATAGGGTTCTTCCCAACCTCTCGATAGCTCCCCGCCCAATGTGCCGAGGTCGATCCATTCTCCAGCCCGCGGCCCAAACAGCGATACCGCTAGAGTGTGGGTATATCCGACGCCGTCGTCGCCGATCGGTGGGACATCGCCAAAACCGATCGCCACGCCGAAGTCATTGATGCCTCCCAACCCTGCCCATGTTCCACCCGGGTATGTGCCCAGTTCCCAGATCTTCGAGTCGTCACTCGGGTTGGTCTGAGTATTGAAGTTCCTGCTTTCTGTAACGTGCGGTATTGTCGATGTCTTATTGGCTATTCGATGGGGTGTGTGCCTGCCGACCGGTGGCTTGTGTGCTGGTGCCTGCCCCCAAGCGGTCGAAACGAAACACATAGCCAGAATGCAAGCGAGAATGCTGATGCGTTTCATGAGTACCTCCATAAGATAGAGCCCGGCTTGAACTGCGTGATCCGAGTGATGTGAAGGTGCTTCGCCTCAGGGGGTGCTGCGTCTCAACGGGCGGGAACTGCTCTTCGGGGAGGCGAGATGATCAGACGCGAAAAAGTTTACTCCGTTGGCTAATTTCTGCAATAGGCAGGCATCACCGTTCGGTGTGACTCCGATCACAGGTTGGAGCACCGTGGGAGGCTGTGTGAGAACCTCTTAGCCTGGATCGTTGGCGAAAAATCCCAATTACACGTGCGCCGTGAAAAGGCGC
>PMCH01000150.1:2609-6023 GCA_003154055.1 Acidobacteriaceae bacterium | reverse complement strand
CAGGGCGGTAGCCTGGAAGCAAGATTCGCAGGGCGTCCGGTACTGGTCGGCTTCGGCGCGACCGAAATCAGCGAGCGCCTGAATACGCCCTTGGCCACGGAAATGCCGGCGCCGGGAATCGAAGTACATGCCCAGATCCTGGATAGCATTTTGACCAGGCGCTCGCTCCGCGAAGTCCCGGCTACGATAGCGGCGGCAGTCTTATCGTTCACCTGTCTGGTGGTGGTCGTTGTATTCCGCAAGTGGCGCAGTTGGACTTCCGTCGGCTTGCTGGTCGGGCTCGCCGTTGCCGTGTATGCGATCGCGTTTCTGACATTCCTGTCGGCTTCACGCGTCCTACCCGCCGGAGCGATGCTGTTGGCGGTGATCATGGGACCGCTGGTGGTGTTCACCGCAGATTTCGTAGTGGTGGAGCGAAGTCTGACGCAGCAACTGCTGGGACTGCGCTTCTGGCTAGCCAAACAGGGGAAAGAGACTGCTATTCCGGGCAGCGCCGAGCTTTCGTGGAAGCTCGACTTACTGCACAGGCTGGAGACTGAACTCGGTTCGCTTTATGAACTGCATAAGACGCTTCTGGAATCAACCCAGGATCTGGTCGCGATCTTTGACGAAAAAGGCAATTTTTTGTTGAGCAATCAAGGCTTCGCGGCCGCTCTCCCGCCGTCGACCTCTGTTCTGACGCTCGGCCAACTTCGCGGGCGATGGATTTCAAAAGATGACGCGCCGCTGGTGGACGCCAGCCCGGGCCAGGAAGGGGAGGTCTACCTCGGCGATGTGCTGTATTCCGTGCGGATCGTACCCTTACCGCCGACTCGACTCTCCCCCGGCGGAGGAACAGTCGTGACGCTGGCGAATTTGCAGACGCGTGTCGAACGCGACCGGGCTCGCGCCGAAGCATTGGCGTTCATTACCCACGAGCTCCGAACTCCTCTGGCATCGATTCAGGGCTTTGCGGATTTGATGATTCGCTACCCCGGCTCGCCCGACTGCGAGGGCGCAGCCGAGACCATCCTGTCTGAGTCGAAGCGCTTGCTGGCGCTCATCAATAGTTANNGATGCCGCAGTCGTTACCGTTGGCGATGCTCCGCTGATCAGTGGAGCCGTGCTCAACCTGGTGAGCAACGCCATCAAGTACGGTAAGTCCGGCACGGAGATACGCGTTGCTTGCTCGAGCCGCGAAGACAATGTGATCATATCGGTGCAGAATCAGAGTGAGCCCATCGCGGATGAGGAGATTCCTCACCTTTTCGATCCTTATTACCGGGGAAAGAGTGCGGAGAATCGCAAGCCGGGATGGGGCCTCGGCCTCGCGTTCGTAAAACGCGTTGCCGAGAAACATGGCGGTTCGGTAATGGCAGAAAGTGGCCGGACAGGGATGACATTCGAGATTCACCTGCCTGCCAGGACGGAAATCGAAGTTCGGCCCGAGGTGAGAGCATGACGAGATCCCACGGTATTCGCATTGCATTGATGATGATGGCGGTGCTGGTGCTGGCGGCGGCGCAGACCGCACCGCCGCAGCCGGCAGTTCTCTCCATGGGCTCGGCACAAATCAGCGAGGTCAAGGGCGCAGTCGTGCTCCACTCCCCGCAAGGCGCGCCGCTGGCTGCGCAACGCGGCGTAATCCTGGAGGCCGGGAGCACCATTGAAACCGCCAAGGGAAGCATTCTGCTGGAACTCCAGGATGGTTCGCAGGTGTTGGTGAAGGCCCACAGCAATGTTGTGCTGAAGGCTCCCAGCGAAGGCAAGGGCTATTCGCTCGAGCTTTTTATTGGAGATATTCTGGTGAAAGCGCGCAAGCGACTGGGAAGCAGTCCTTCTTTCCGCATGGGAACACCCACGGCCGTCATCACGGTCCGCGGCACTCGGTTCCTGGTGGAAGTGAACAAGCGCAAGACGACGGTCGAGGTTTTCGAGGGTCTCGTCGAAGTAGCCGGAATCATGCAAGGCTCGCCGCGCGTACTGATCAGGCCCGGATTCTTCACCGGAGTGGACCGCGATCGGGCTCCCGAGCAGCCGCGCGAGATGACTCCCGGCGAGAGAAATGANNCCCTGCAACTAAAGAATTAGTTACCTTGCGCCGCCTGAAGCGTCCAATGTCCGTGGGGAGGACTTCCGTTGCCACCGAGACCATCGGGAACCTTGACCGAAGCTGAGCTGCGGATCATGCAGGTGCTCTGGGTGAAGGGATCGGGCACGGTTCAGCAGGTGCTTGATTCCATTACCCTAAGACCTGTCCTCGCCTACAATTCTGTGCTGACTACCATCCGCGTGCTGGAGAAAAAAGGGTACGTGAAACATCTAAAGGATGGCCGCGCGCACGTGTACACACCGCTGGTTGGACAGCAGGAGGCGACGCGATCGGAGATCCGGCACCTGGTCGGACGCTTTTTCAAGAACTCCCACGAACAGCTTGTTCTGAACCTGCTGGAAGACCAGGGCATCGAGCCCGAGGAAGTTGATCGGCTGCGCCAGATGCTGGAGCGGGGTGGAGCGAAATGATCGGGCTCCAGTTGCAGGCAGCGGCCGAGATCTGGGCGGGGCGGGTGCTGAACTCGCTTCCCGCAGGAATGCTGATCGCGCTGTTTGCGTGGACGGTACTGCGCGTTTTACGGGGCCAGAATTCGGGAACACGATTTGCGGTCTGGTTTGTGGCGCTGCTGACGATCGCGGGCCTCCCATTGATGGGCAGCTTCCGGGGCGGACAGTCCTGGCTCCCGGCGGGGGCGTGGTTGGGCGCGGGAATTGTGCGAGCTCCGATTACTTTGCCCACGGGCTGGGCCCTCTACCTTTTTCTAGGTTGGTTCGTGGTCGCATTCCTGGCGTTGGCGCGTCTGACGGTTGGACTCTGGCGGCTGCGCGTGCTGCGAAAGAGTTGCGTGGCGATCAACGCAGCGAGTCTCGAGGGGTCGGTGCAGAAGACGATCAGCGCATTCAGTGCGTCCAGATCGGTAACGATTGCCACGTCGGAGGCGGTGCGCGTGCCTGCGGCGNNCAGAAGACAGTGCGGGCTCTGTTCTTTTTTCATCCTGCGATGTGGTGGATTGAAAACCGGCTGTCGGTCGAGAGGGAAATGGCTTGCGACGACGCGGTGCTGGCTGAGACGGGCAATCCTCGCGGATACGCGAGTTGTCTGGTCTCGCTGCTGGAAAGAAGCCTTGCGCACCGCGGATGGGCGATGGCGCAGGCTGTCGTTCACCGAGCGCACGAGGCTTCTCTGAGACTCGCGCAGATTCTGGATACAAACCGGCCAGCGTCCACGCGAGTCTGGAAACCGGCGCTGGGACTGGTGGGCGGATTTGCCATCGCTTGCCTGGCGGTTTCGCCGCATGCACCCCGAGTAGTTGCTTTTGGTGAGAGAGCGACGTACATCTCTGCGAATGCGATGGATGTGTCCCAGCGGGCAGCGGGGCG